>JBIITW010000177.1:0-9779 GCA_044340265.1 Burkholderiales bacterium
CACGATGGCCCTGCGCCGGGGCGACGACCTGTGGGGCCTGATCGCCTGCCATCACTACGGTGGCCCGGCCCGGCTGTCCTTCGAAGTACGTGCGGCGTGCGAACTGCTTGCCCAGGTGGTCTCGCTTCAGCACCAGGCGATCGAGCACCAGGAGCATCTGGCTTATCGATTGAGCCGCGAAGCCATCCACCAGCAACTGATCGCGCAGGCATCCGAGGAAGGTGGCCTCTCGGCGATGATCGACGGTGCACCGACCGTCCTCGATGCGATCCAGGCCGACGGCGTGGCGCTCTACCACCACGGTCGCTGGCACCGCGTGGGCCGGGTGCCGCCCGATACCGCACTGGATGCGCTGGCGGCATGGTTGAATGAACGGAGCACGTTCGCGGACGACGCCTGCCCGATCTACGTGACCGACCGTCTGGGTGCCCAATACCCGCCCGCGGCCGCCTTCACCGAGTACGCCAGTGGTTTGCTTGCGTTGCCGCTGACCGCCGGCCGCAGCACCCTGCTGTTGTGGTTTCGCGCGCAGACGATGCAGACCGTACAGTGGGCGGGGAGCCCCGACTACGACCCAAGGGTCGTGGGCCCCAACGGCATGCGTCTCACCCCGCGCCGCAGCTTCGAGCTTTTCTCCGAATCGGTGGCCGGGCGATCGCTGCCGTGGCCGTCGGTGGACGTCGAGCTGGCGCTGCGCTTCAGGGTGCTGGTGATGGAGCTGGTGGTCAACCGTGCCGAGCGGCTTGCCGAATTGAACATCGACCTGGCGCGCAGCAACGACGAACTCGATGCGTTCGCCTACGTGGCCAGCCACGAACTGAAGGAGCCCCTGCGCGGCATCTACAAGCACGCCCACCAGTTGCTCGAAGGATCCGCGCTGGCCCCAGGCTCTGAGGGCCGCGAGAAGCTCGAGCGCCTCGTTCGGCTGACCTTGCGGATGGACGGACTGCTCGACTCACTGCTGCACTTCTCGCGCGTCGGTCGCATGGCCCTGGACATGGAAACGGTCGACCTGAACGGCGTGGTCGGCGAAGCGTTGGAGATGGTCGATGCCCGGCGCCTCGAGCGCACCTGCATGATCGGCGTGGCAGGCGTGCTGCCGCAGGTGACTTGCGACCGGGTGCGGGTGCGCGAGGTGTTCGTCAACCTGCTGTCCAATGCGATCAAGTACAACGACAAGCCTGTTTGCCGAGTCGAGATCGGGCTCGAGGTTGCTGACCCCTCGCCGCCAGGCGCGATCCGCTGTCCGGTTTTCTACGTGAAGGACAATGGCATCGGCATTGCACCACACCATGTCGAGCAGATCTTCAAGATGTTCCGGCGCCTGCACGGCCGCGACGAGTTCGGCGGTGGTACCGGGACCGGCCTGACCATCGTCAAGAAGCTGGTCGAGCGTCACGGTGGCCATGTATGGGTGCGTTCCACGCTCGGGCAGGGTACGACCTTCTTTTTCACGCTGGCCACCGATACCGTGGCAGCAACCTGAGCAGGCGGAAATGACCATCACCCGGAACAGCCCCCAGATCGTGCTGGTCGAGGATTCGGACGAGGACCACGATACGGCGATCGAGGCGGTTCGGCAGTCCGGCCTGCCGATGAGCCTGGTGCGAGTGAGCAACGGCGACCAGTGCCTCGCGCTGCTGCGGCGCGTCGGTACCGAGCAGCCGGCCCTGGTGATGATGGACCTGAACACTCCAAGCACCGACGGGCGCGAGGCGCTTCGGCAGATCAAGTCCGATCCATCGTTGAATGCGATTCCGGTGGTCGTGGTGACCACCTCGTCGAACCCGCGTGACGTCCACGACTGCTACCAGTGCGGCGCCAACGCGTATCACGTCAAGCCGTTCAGCTACCCGGAGCACCTGCAGATGCTGATGACGCTTTTCGACTACTGGCTCGTGAAGGTCATGAGGCCCACTGCCCGGGGCCCGAAACCGTGACCTGCGAAACCTGGCATATCGTCATCGTCGACGACAACCCGGACGATCGGGCCGAAGTCCGACGCCTGCTGCTCAAGGGTTCTGACCACCGCTATGCGTTCACCGAGGCGGAAACCGGCGCCGCCGGCCTGGGCGCACTCCGTGATGTCCCGACTGCGCATCACCGGTGCCTCGTGCTCGACTACAACCTGCCGGACATGGCCGCGCCCGAGTTCCTCGCCGCCCTCGCTGGCAGGCCCGGCGGGGCTGACTGGCCGGTGGTGGTCTTCACGGGGGGCGACAGCGCGGCGACCGGCCGCAGCGCCCTGCGCGCCGGCGCCCACGACTACGTGGGCAAGGACTGGATGACGCAGCAGGTCATGGTGCGAGCCGTCGAGAACGCGACCGAGCGCTGGGCGATGGCCCGCGAGCTTCGCCAGCAGAGCATCGCCGCGCAGGCCAGCGAGCAACAGTTCAGGACGCTCGCCGACGCCATTCCGCACCTGTGCTTCATCACCCGGCCCGATGGCGGGGCCGAATGGTTCAACGCGGGATGGTATGCGTACACAGGCACGACCCTGGAGGAGATGCGGGGTGCCGGCTGGCAGCGGGTTCACGACCCCAGGTTCCTGCCCGAGGTGACCGAACGCTGGCAATGCGCGATCGCGCGCGGAAATCCGTTCGAGATGATCTTCCCGCTGAAGGGCGCGAGCGGAGGCTATCGCCAGTTCCTTACCCGCATCATGCCCGTCAAGGATGAGAACGGCGTGGTGACCCGGTGGTTCGGTACGAACACCGACATCACCACCCTGATGGACGCTGAAGTTGCACTGGCCCGCCGCGAGCTGGAGCTGCAGACGCTGGCCGACAACACTCCGGACATCCTGGCCCGGTACGACCGTGACCTGCGACACGTGTTCGTCAACGCCTCGGTCGAGCGCGTGACGGGGTTGGCCGCATCCGACTTCCTTGGCAAGACCCACCGCGAGATGGGCATGCCCATCGAAGTGTGCGAGATGTGGGACGCCGCGCTCACCGCGGTGTTCGACAAGGGTCAGACCGTATGCCGCGAGTTCACCTGTGCCGCCCTCGCCGAGGCGCGCCACTTCCAGTGCACGCTGATCCCGGAACGCGGTCCCCGGGGTGAAGTGGAGAGCGTGCTGGGCGTCACGCGTGACCGGACCGACGAAAAGAACGCGCAGGACGCCCTGCGTGCTGCCGATCGTCGAAAGGACGAGTTCCTGGCGACACTCGCGCACGAGCTGCGCAATCCGCTCGCGCCGCTGCGCACGGGCCTGAAGGTTCTGCAACTGACGCAGGACCCTTCGATGGTCGAGCGCACCCATCTCATGATGGAGCGCCAGCTCGGGCAGACGGTGCGTCTCATCGACGACCTGCTCGACGTGTCCCGCATCACCAGCGGAAAGGTCGTGCTTCGCCCCGCGCGGATCGAACTGCAGGCGGCCATCCTGACCGCCATCGAGGCCGTGCAACCGCTGCTGGACGCCGCAGCGCAGGTGCTGAAGGCCGATCTTCCAGCGGAACCCATCTGGATCCAGGCCGACCCTACGCGCATCAGCCAGGTCGTGAACAACCTGCTGGCCAATGCGGCCAAGTACTCGACCCATGGCAGCGAGATCTCGCTCGGCGTGCGCCCGGCCGACAGTACGGTGGTGATCACCGTGGCCGACAACGGTGTAGGCATTCCTCAGCACATGCTTGCGCAGATCTTCGAGATGTTCACGCAGGTCGACCGCACGCTCGACCGGGCGCAAGGTGGTCTGGGCATCGGGCTGGCGCTGGTCAAGCGCCTGGTCGAGATGCACGGCGGTACGGTATCGGCTGCCAGCCCCGGGCTTGGCGCGGGCAGCACGATGACGTTGCGCCTGCCGATGCTCGGCGATCCCGACGCGACGCTCCACGACCCGGTGCCGGCGTGGGCCGCTGCGGCGGCGTGTACGCCCTTGCGCGTGCTGGTCGTGGACGACAACGATGACGCCGCACGGTCGCTGGCCGAACTGGTCTCGCTCTACGGGCACGACACCCGGGTAGCCGACTGCGGCACGGCGGCGCTGGCGATGATCTGCGAATTCAGGCCGGCGCTGGTCTTCCTCGATATCGGCATGCCGGGGATCAACGGGTATGAGACGGCCAGGCGCCTGCGCGCGGTCGACCCTTCCTGTTGCCTGACCCTGGTTGCCCTCACCGGCTGGGGCGCGGAGTCAGACCGCACCCGCGCGAAGGACGCCGGCTTCGATCATCACTTCACCAAGCCTCCCGAACTGCATCGGATCGACCGCGTGCTCGAACAGGTGGCACTGCGCCAGGCGGGCAGCCGGCTCGCGTCCTGACGGTCCGTAGCCATTGGCGCCGCGCTAGAGACATTCCTTGCATCGGCCGTAAAGCGTCAGTTCATGGCCGTCGACCGCGAAGCCGGGCGGCGCCAGCCGGGAAAGATCGCCCGGGCAGCCGCTCACGTCGAAGACGCGCTGGCAGTGCATGCACTGGAAGTGGTGGTGATGCTGCGTCCCGCTCTTCTCGAAGCGAGCGTTCTCGCCAGGCAACTCGACAGCGTTGAGTTGCCCCTCGGCAAGCATCGCCTTGAGATTCCGGTACACGGTCGCGATGCCCAGCCCCGGTGTCGTTCGCTGCGCGTCGGCGAGGACTTCCCTGGGCAGCAACGGACGACCGGCACGCGAGATGGCGTCGAGGATCGCAGCGCGCTGGCGCGTGTTTCTTTCCATCGTGCGGTGGCCTGGGCATTCGGTGACGTTTCTAATGTATCATTCACTATTGAGATACACATATCATTAAGAATCGCACCGACCATGAGTCAATTCGCGGGCCTGGCGCAGTGAACGATCCGTCTTTGCCGCCCTTGCAAGGCACGGCAGGCGCTGTTGCATCGAGGTTCGTTACAGAGCCGGCCGAACTGGTGTGCGTGTTCGAGCCCGAGGTCCAGGTGGTGTGCCTGAGGCGCGACCCAGACCCGGACATCCCACGACGCCTCGATCGTCTTGCCCGCCAGGGGCAACTCACGAACGGCTTTCGCGCCAGGCTGCCCGGGGCCGGGGGGGACCCCGCGATCGCCCTTCCGGACAGCCCTCTCGCCGATGTGCTCCAGGCCGACATCGCGGGCCTGCAGGAACTGTTCGCAGACCTGATCGGCTGCCCCGCCATGGGCGTTCGACTCGAGTTGATCAGCCGGGCGATGTGTCCTCGATTCCATGTGGACAAGGTTGGACTGCGCCTGTTGTGCACCTATCGCGGCGCGGCGACCGAGTGGCTGGATGATTGCTCGGCCGATCGCGGAACACTCGGCGCAGGTGCGGACGGGCTGGCCGACCCGTCCTCCGGGCTCGTACAGGATGCGGCGGGGATTCTTCAAGCCGCCCCTTTCGACCTCGTGCTGCTCAAGGGCAGTGCGTGGCCAGGCAATGAGCGCCGGGGCGCCATCCATCGGTCGCCTGCGGTCACTACCGATGAGGCGCCACGCGTGCTCCTTGCAATCGATGGATTGTGGATGGATGACTGAGTGCCGGATTCGCGCGCCCATCCCGTGAACAGTCTTTGCTCGGACGTTCCGATCCCCCCTCACCCGAGGTGCAGATGAACCCAGGCGTCAGGTCCCAAGCGTCATGTTTCCCGTCGCGTTTCGACGACATGGCAGATCGCCCTGTAGCGACAACGCTGGAGCCGCGCACATGCTGAAGCTGCAGGCCGAGCAGCTGCGGGTGCTGCGCGCTGGAAAGGAAGTGCTCTCGGGGGTCAGCTTCAACGTGGCTGGCGGCGAGATCTACGGGCTTCTGGGCGGCAACGGCGCGGGCAAGTCGACCACCCTGGCCGCCTTCCTTGGCTTTGTGCCTGCCGCCAGCGGCCGGGTTGTCGTCAATGGCCTCGATGTCGGATCCGATCTGGCGGCGGCCCGCCGCGCCATGGCCTATCTGCCGGAAGCGGCCTCGTTGTACGAGCATCTCGACGCCCGCGAGAACCTGGACTACTTCCTGCAGCTTGCCGGCATGCGCTGCAGCGCGCACGAGATCGACCTGGCGCTGGATCGTGTCTCGCTGGGTGCCGAAGCGAGAGGCCTCAGGCTTCGCGGTTATTCCAAGGGGATGCGCCAGAAGGTGGCCATTGCCCTGGCCATCCTTCGCGACACGGGCATCCTGCTGCTGGACGAACCGACGTCCGGACTGGATCCCACGGCCATCGACGAATTCCACGCACTGGTGCGCGGTCTTGCCGATGCCGGCAAGGCGATACTGATGGTGACGCACGATGTCTACGGCGCCTGCCAGGTGGCCGATCGCATCGGCCTGCTGCGTGGCGGGCAACTGGTGGCCCAGTTCGAAGCATCCGCCGGTGGACGCATCGACACCGAGACCGTGCATCGCGCCTTTTCGCCCAGGGCTGCCGCGTGACGCGCCTGCGGGTGATCGTCGGCGCCGAATGGCGCTACTGGCTGCGTTCACGGCTGGCACTGGGCGGCGCCCTGCTGATGACGGGGCTGCTGCTTGCCACGACGGCGGTGACCACGCTGCGGATGCAGGGTGAGGCGGCCGAGCGTGTGCACCACCAGGCCACGGCCGAGGCAGCCTTCCTGGCGCAACCCGCCCGCCACCCGCATCGCATGGTGCATTACGGGCACTACGTGTTTCGCACGCCGACTCCACTGGCCGGATTCGACCCGGGGCTGGACCCCGTCACCGGACAGTCGATCTTCCTCGAAGGGCATCGGCAGAACACGCCCATGTTCGCCCCATCAGGTGCCAGCGCGGACCTCGGGGCCTTCAGCTGGCTGAGCCCCGCGATGGTCTACCAGCTGTTCGGTCCCCTGCTGGTGATCCTGCTGGGCCATGGCCTGATCGCCCGCGAACGCGAGGCAGGAACCCTGGCAACGCTGCTTGCGCAGGGCATGCCCGGGCGGATGTTGCTCGCTGGCAAGGCGGTTGCGCTGTTCTCCGTCATCGTGCTGATGTCGTTGCCTCTGGCGCTGAGCGCAGCCCTTGCCGTGCATGAGGGCGACCCGCCGCTGGCTGCCGGGGCCCTGGTGGGCGTCTACCTGCTGTACCTGTCGATCTGGGGCGCACTGGCCTTGCTCGCCTCGGCGCTGCTCAGGCGCCGTACGGCCGTGCTCGCGGCGCTGGCAACGCTGTGGGTCGTGCTCTCCCTGGTACTGCCCGCCGTAGCCGTCAGTGTGACTTCGGGCGCCGTGCCCATCCCCGGCAAGCTCGAGACCGACCTGGTGATGTTGTCCGACCTGCGCAAGCTGGGCGATGGCTACAACGTGAACGACCCGGCCTTCGCCCAGTTGCGTGCCAGTCTGCTGGCCGAGCACGGCGTGCAGCGTGTAGAGGACCTGCCGGTGAACCTGCGCGGTCTGGTTGCACAGGCCAGCGAGCAGAAGCTCACCGAGACATTGAATGCCTATGCCCGGGCGCAGATGGTCGCGGAGACACGCCAGGCGATGGTGCTGGCCCGCCATGGCTGGTTCACGCCCCTGCTTGCGGTGGCCGACGCGTCGCGCGCCCTTGCCGGCACCGATCTTTCTCACCACCACCGATTCCTGCAGGAGGCCGAGGCCCTGCGCTACGCCTTCGTGCAGGGGCTGAACCGGGTGCATGCCGAAAGGTTGTCCTTCAGCGACGACATCCGGCGCAGCAGCGACGCTCAGGCCGAAGCGCGAACCCGCGTAGACGCCAGCCACTGGCGACTGCTCGACAGCTTCGTCTTCGAGCCGGACGCGGCGGGCAGCCGAATCGCCCGCGCGCAGGCCCAGTGGCTGATGCTCGGTGCCTGGTTCGCTGTCCTGGTCGGAGCGGGCCTCTGGGCCGGCGGAAGGCTCAAGCCATGAGTGCACGCGCCTCGCCTGCCAGCGGCTGGTCCGCACTCCGGCGCGAGGCGGCCTTCCTCGCGCGTGACCGTTCGGCCTGGGCCTGGTGGCTGGTCGTGCTCTGCCTGTCCATTCTTGCGGTGTCTGCGGGGCTCTCCGAAGTCCATCGGCAGAAGGCCACGATCGCCCACCTGATCGAAGCCGATCGCGCTGCACGCATGGCCGTGCTCAAGACGCGCAAGGACTGGATCGCCGTCTATCACAGCTTCCACCTGACCTTCGACCCACCTTCGGAGTTCGCGTTCGCCGCGCTCGGGCGCCGCGACGATGCGGCCTGGAAGCACCGTGTGCGCATGCTCGCGCTGGAAGGACAGATCCACGAGCGCGATGCCGGTCATCCGGTGCTGGCCCTGGTCGGACGCTTCGACTTCGCGTTCCTCGCGGCCTTCGTGCTGCCACTGGTGCTGATCGTGCTGCTGCACGATCTGCGCGCCGGTGAGCGCGTGGCCGGGCGACATGACCTGCTGCTGGCAACCGCCGCGGGAGACTCCGGCCGGTTGTGGCGCCTGCGCGCCGGGCTGCGCGCCGGCGGCGTGTTCATCGCCGCTGCACTGCCCCTTGGGGTGGCCGCCGGGCTGAGTGGTACCGCTGCACCGACGCTGCTCGCGGCCGGCGCGCTGCTGTTCGTCTACGTGCTGTTCTGGACCCTCGTCTGCGCCGGCCTGGCCGCATGGCAGCAGACTGCCGAGGTGATACTGGCAACGCTGGTGGCGCTGTGGATGCTCCTGGGCGTCGTCGTCCCTGCGGCCGGCCGCATCGTCATCGACCGCGCGGTGCCCATGCCCTCAGGCGCCGATATCGTGATGACCCAGCGCGAGGCGGTGAATGCCGGCTGGGACCTGCCCAAGGCGACGACCATGGCGGCTTTCGTCGAACGGCATCCGCAGTGGGCGGGCTACACCGCGATCGAGCGTCCGTTCGAATGGAAGTGGTACTTCGCCTTCCAGCAGGTGGGTGACCAGCAGGCGCAGGCGGTGTCGGAGGCCTACACCGCGGGACGCATCGAGCGCGACCGGCTCGCCGGCTGGCTCGCCGTCATCGCACCGCCCGTGCTGTTCGAACGCACGCTTCAGGTTCTTGCCAGGACGGATGTGCGGGCGTCGCTTGCCTACGAAGCCCAGGTGCGCGCCTTTCATGCCTCGTTGCGCGCCTTCTACTATCCGAGGCTGTTTCGTGACGAGCGTCTGGAACCGACTGCGCTCGAAGGCTTGCCGGAGTTTTCTCCTCGAGTGACGGGCCACTGAGGCTGCGCTGAGACTCCGCTGAGGCTGCGCTGGGACGACACGACGCGGCGCTGCCTCGTGTCTTCGGACTTGCTGCCTTTGGCGCCAGCGCGTGTCCTGTTGCTATCATGCCCGCGGGAACGAGTGATCTCGTGATGAACTGTCGTGATGAACTGACCGGGAAGCTGCACCATGGCCGACGCGCCCGCAGAGTTGTGTTTCATGGGCATCGCCGACGCCGCGCGACGCATCGCGGCGCGCAGGTTGTCGCCACTGGAATACACGGATGCGTTGCTGCAGCGGATCGCTGCGCTGGAGCCCCAGCTCGATGCCTTCATCACCGTCACGGCCGAGCGCGCGCGCGGACAGGCTCGACAGGCGGAAGCGCAGATCGCCGCGGGACACTACCGCGGGCCCCTGCACGGCATGCCTTTCGCGCTGAAGGATATCTACGACACCCGCGGAATACTCACATCCGCAGGCTCCAGGATCTGCCTGGGAAACATCCCGACGCAGGATGCGACCACCGTGCGCAGGCTCGAAGCGGCGGGCGCGGTGTTGATGGGGAAGCTGCAGACGCACGAGTTCGCCCTCGGAGGCCCCTCCTTCGACCTGCCCTGGCCGCCGGCACGCAACCCGTGGCATCTAGAGCACTTCACCGGCGGATCGAGCAGCGGCTCGGGTGCTGCGCTGGCCGGCGGCCTGGTCCCAGGTTCGCTGGGTTCGGATACCGGCGGCTCGATC
>JBIITW010000178.1:0-9742 GCA_044340265.1 Burkholderiales bacterium
CTGCGTACCGGTCATCGCCAGTGCCCGCAGGCGGCCGGCATCGACATGGCCCTTCACGGTGGGCACGTGCACGAACATCGTGTCGACGCGCCCCGCGACCAGGTCCAGCACCGCGGGCGGACTGCCGCGATAGGCGACATGCAGCATGTCTACCCTGGCTTCCAGCTTGAGCAATTCCCCCGCGAGCTGGAAGTTGCTGCCCACGCCTGAAGAGGCAAAGGATATCATCCCCGGCTTCGCGCGCGCGAAGGCGACCAGTTCCTTCACGTTGCGCGCGGGCACCGCGGGATGCGCGACCAGCACCAGGTCGTAGGTACTGACCTGCACCACGGGAACCAGCTGCTTCGTCGTCTCCCACCGCGGCGTCGCATTGAGCTGAGGACTGATGGTGATGAACGAGCCGGGCTGGATGAGCAGCACATGGCCATCGGCCGGCTGCTTCGACACGTAGTCATTGGCGACCATGCCGGCCGTCCCGGGCCGGTTCTCCACGACCACCGGCACCCCGAGCATCGGCGCCACCGACTGCTGCAGCGCGCGTGCAGTGATGTCGGTACCGCCGCCGGCCTGGGAGCCTGTGACCAGGCGGATGGGCTTCGACGGAAACACCTGGGCGTGCGCCGGCGAGGCCAGCATCGACACCCAGTACGGTCCCGCAGCCAGGCTCGCGGCCAGCACTGCAGTCGGCACGCACCCCGTCGGACGCATCAATCCTCCCCTTCGCTCACTGCGCTGGCGGCATCGTCGAATGGAAGTCGCGCGATGCTCATGGCCAAGCATGTGTAAACAAGTGTAACGCAGCCGCCAACGGTCAGCGTACCGACCGCAGCAACGTTGTTCGCATCGGGACTTCCCGCAATGCACGAGGTGACGGACATGACAATCCCATGCTGGAACAGGATCCGCGCCGCGGCCTGCACGATACCGCTGCTGCTGGCGGGCTGCGTGGTCGTTCCGGACGGCAGCGACGGGTACCACGGCAGCTACCCGGCGCCGTCCATATCCGCCAGCGTCTACTCCAACGGTATTTACTCCACCTACGGCAGCAGCCGCTACGTGCGTCCGCCGGCCCCGGTCTACCACATCCATCGCCCCCGCCGACGGTGATCGTGCGCCCGCAGCCGGTGGTGGTCGTTCCCGCGCCCCGAGTGCACGGCTTCGGCTATCGCGGGCACGACCACACGCCTCATGCGCACGGTGGCCGGGGCGGATATGGCCGGGGCGGACATGACCGGGGTGGACATGACCGCGGTGGACATGACCGCGGTGGCGACCATGACCGTGGCCACGGCCGCGGCGGGCGATGAGCGCCGATCGTGAGTCTTTGTCATGCGCCGGGAAAGCGCTACGATCCGGGACGGACAGCCGCGCCCTGGAGATCCCATGCAACTCACGCCCAATTTCTCGCTTGCAGAACTGACGGTTTCGGATACGGCGCGCAGGAGGGGCATCGACAACACGCCAACGGCTGCGCACCTGCGCAACCTGCGCCGCACCGCGGCACTGCTTGAAGAGATCCGCGCCCTGTTCGGCGTGCCGCTGAAGATCAACAGTGCCTATCGCAATCCACAGGTCAACGCGCTCGTGGGCGGTGTACCCACCTCTGCGCATGCCCTCGGCCTGGCAGCCGATTTCCATGTGAAGGGCCTGGACGACCTGTCCGCGGCCCGGCGCATCCGCGACAGCGGCATCAATTTCGATCAGCTGATCTACGAAGCGGGCCGCTGCGTGCATGTCGGCCTGTTACCCGCCGGCAAGACGCTGCGCCGGCAGGTGCTGCGCCAGCCCGGTGGCCCGGGCTCACCGGTGTTCCCCGGGCTCGAGCCGGGACCGGCAACGCCCGCAGGGGTAACGGCGGCGCCGCCCGCCCCGGCTACGGTCTCCGCCCCGGCCCAGGTCGGCGCCCCGGCCGCGGGCCCCGCACCGGCCGCCCGGTACGTGGTGATCGCCCGCGACGGGCTCAAGCTGCGTGGCGGACCTTCCCAGGATTTCCCGGTCAAGCGCACCCTGCCCTCGGGGACGCTTGTGCATGTCCTGGGGCGCGAAGGACTGTGGGCGCTGGTCGACCTCGAGGGCGATGGTCAGGCGGACGGCTTCATGAATGCGCCGTTCCTGCGTGCAGTGGAGGCACCCGCGGAAGCGGTGGCGCCTGCGGTTGCCACCGTGGTCCCCGCCCCCGCGGCCCCCACCGCGCCTTCCACCGCACTGGCCGCCGTCGAAACGGCACTGCCGACTGCCGGTGACGTCACTGCGCGGATCACCCCTGCGCTGGTCAGGCAGACCTTCCCGGCCGCGACGCCGCTGGCGAACATCAACGCCAACCTGCCATTCGTGCTGGCCGGCCTGCGCGCACGGCAGCTCGGCGACCGCGCGATGGTGATCATGGCCCTGGGCACCATCCGCGCCGAAACCGAAGGCTTCGTGCCGATCGATGAAGGACGCAGCCCGTACAACACGCGCAGCCGGCCGTTCGATCTCTACGACCCCGACACCCGGGTCGGCGCGGCGCTCGGCAATACCGAACCCGGCGATGGCGCCCGCTTCAAGGGTCGCGGCTACATCCAGCTGACCGGGCGCGACAACTACGGCCGCATCGGCCGGCAGATCGGCGTCGACCTGGTCGCCCGGCCGCAGATGGCGAACGACCCGGGGATCGCCGGACTGATCCTCGCCCAGTTCCTGAAGAACAAGGAGGCGGCGATCCGCACGGCGCTGGCCGGGATGCAGCTGGCCAAGGCACGCCGGCTGGTCAACGGCGGGTCGCACGGCCTCGATCGCTTCACCGACACCTTCGAGAAGTGCATGGCGCTGCTGCCCCATTGAGGCCGCGGCGTCAGCCCTGCGAACGCACGCCTTCGGCGATCGATCGCGTCATCACGAACACATGGAACTCGACCGTCTGCAGCATGATCAGGTCGACGCCGGCCTTCTGCAGCGCACGTGCATGCGCGACCTGCCCTTCTATCGATGGAAAGGCATAGCCGGTATTGGCCAGCACCACCTTGCCGCGCGCATGCGCGGCGCTGCAGGTGCGTTCGATCGCGCCGATCACCGCCGGGTGAAGATAGTCCATCGGATGCCCGAGCACCTCGGCCAGGTCGCTGCAGCCGATGAAGGCGCCCGAGATACCCTCGATCGACAGGATCTCCTCGACCTGCTCGAGTGCGCCGACAGACTCGACCAGCGGCAGCAGCAGCCGGTTGCCCATCGCCTGCCCGGTCGCGCGCGCCAGCTGGCCGGCATCGGTGACCGGCGCGCCCATGTGCGAGTCGCGTGCCATGTGCGCCATCAGCCGCGCATCGTCGGCCGATGCGACCGACCAGACCAGGCCTTCGGCCCCGCAGGCGAACGCCCGCTCGGCGTCGACCGGGAACCGGCGATCGGCGACACCGGCACCGGCGCCCCACGGATTGGCAGGCAGACGCACCAGTGGATACAACCCTTCGGCGCGCGCCTTCCATGCGACATGGGACAGCTCCGTCCAGTCGACGCTGGAATGCATCATGTCGACGATCAGGAAGTCGAGCCCGGCACTGGCCACATGCTGCACGAGGTTGGGCCCGCCCTTGGCCATCGTGCCCAGGGACAGACGCCCCGAACGGATATTGTCGATGAGACGGTACATGCGGATTTCCTTCATGGCTTCGTGGCACGCAGGCATGGCCGTTGCGGAACGCGCAACGCCCCGTCTCCGCCAGCCTTCCCTTATCTTACGTGTTCGAATCTGAAGCGCCACGCATGACTGCGCAGCACCGGAGAAGACACCCATGGCATACACCTTCAAGTCCCGCTCGGCCGCCAGCGTGATCCTGCTGCGCGCAAACGGCGACGACCTGCTGCGCCTGATCGGCAAGTCGCCCGCCGAGCGCGGCGTGATACCACCCGAAGACATGCCGGCGGCCATCGCCGCCCTCGAAGCGGCGATCATCCCGCCGGTGCCTGCGGGCCAGGCGACGCAGCAGGCTGCGCACGGCGCCGATGCCGATGACGAAACGCCCGAGGTGGTCTCGCTTCGCCAGCGTGCGCTGCCCTTCATCGAACTGCTGCAGAGCGCACGCGCCAGCGGGGAACCGGTCACCTGGGGCGTGGTCTGACCCCATGCTGCTCAACTGCGTCGTCTACCGCAACGGCAGCCGCCTGTCCGACGTTCCCGTGTCGGAGATCAGCGACTGGCTGGCTCGGCCCGACTGCTTCGTCTGGGTGGCGCTGCAGGACGCCACGCCGGAGGAACTCGACGAGATGCAGCGCGAGTTTTCGCTGCACGAACTCGCGGTCGAGGATGCGCGCCACGGTCACCAGCGGCCGAAGATCGAGGAGTACGGCGAATCGCTGTTCGTCGTGCTGCACCTGATCGAACCCGATGCCGGCAGCGACAAGGGCCTGTCGGTGGGCGAGGTCGACGTGTTCGTCGGCCCGAACTACGTGCTGTCGGTGCGCAGCCGCAGCAGGCTGGGCTTCCTCGGCGTGCGCCAGCGCTGCGAGCGCGAGCCTGACCTGCTGCGCATGGGGCCCGGGTTCGTGCTCTATGCGCTGATGGACGCGGTGGTCGATCGCTACTTCCCGATCATCGATGCACTGGAAGTCGAGATCGAGGACATCGAGGAGCGCATCTTCACCAAGGGCGCCGCGCTGTCCAGCATCCGCAGCCTCTACCAGTTGAAGCAGCGGGTGATGGTGCTCAGGCACGCCGTCGCGCCACTGCTGGATGCAGCCGGCAAGCTGCACGGCGGCCGGGTGCCCGAGATGTGCGCCGACGTGCAGCACTACCTCCGCGACGTGATCGACCACCTGACCCGCATCCAGGCGTCGATCGACCTGATCCGGGACACGATCGGCACCGCGATCCAGGTCAACCTGTCGATGGTCAACATCGAGGAATCGGAAGTCACCAAGCGGCTCGCGGCATGGGCTGCGATCTTCGCGGTGTGCACCGCATTCGCGGGCATCTGGGGCATGAACTTCGAGCACATGCCGGAGCTGCAGTGGAAGTACGGCTATGCCGCCGCGCTGGCGCTGATCGCGGGCACCTGCGTGTATCTGTATCGTCGCTTCCGGCGCGCGGGGTGGCTCTGAGGGCCAGCGCCCATCACACCCTAGAGATTCCCGGGCTCCAGCCCCGCAGCCTTCACCGCCATGCCCCAGCGCTTGAGCTCTTCGCGGATGAAGCCGGCGAATGCCTTCGGCCCCATGTGTACCGGATCGGCGCCCTGCTTCGAGAACGACTCGATCAGGTCGGGCTGCGCGACCGCCTTCTGGACCTCGCCATCGAGCCGCGCCACCACCGCCGCCGGCATGCCGCGCGGGCCGATGAACCCGTACCAGGCCAGCGATTCATAGCCGGGCAGCGTCTCGGCCACCGTCGGCACATCGGGCAGCACCGGCGAGCGCTTGAGGCTGGTCACCGCGATCGCGCGCAGCCGACCGGTGCTGATCATCGGCATGGTCACCGGCATCGAAGGGATGTGCATCTGCACCGCCCCGCTCGCGACATCGGCATTGGCCTGCGGCCCGCCCTTGTAAGGCACGTGGCTCATCTTGATGCCGGCCATCGCGCCGATCATCTCCGCCGAAAGATGCGAGTTGGTGCCGGTCCCGGCCGATGCGTAGTTGAACTGCCCGGGCTTCGCCCTGGCGAACGCGATCATGTCCTTGATCGTCTTGATCGGCAGCGACGGCGTGACCACCACGACGTTCGGAGATACCCCGAACATCGCGATCGGCGTGAAGTCGCGTTCGGTGTCGTAGGGCAGCTTCGAATAGACATACGGGTTGATGGCATGGCTGACGAACGCCATGTACAGCGTGTAGCCATCCGGATTGGCCTTGGCGACGATGTCGGTCGCGATCACTCCGCCTGCGCCCGGCCGGTTGTCGATCACGAACGGCTGGCCCATCGACGTGGACAGCTTCTGGCCGATGACGCGGGTCAGGATGTCCGACGTGCCGCCCGGCGGAAAAGGGATCGCGACCCGGATCGGACGCACGGGATACTCCTGTGCCGCTGCCAGGCCCGGGGCCAGGATCGAGAAACAGGTCGCCGCAAGGAAAAGAGCCTTCGTCATGTCGCCTCCGGAAAACCGGAAGATAACCCAGCGCCCGGTTCACGGAAAGCCAGATGACACCACCCTGCCCCGCTGCCATCAACCAGCCGCCCGCTTCAGATGTAGCGGCAGAACCTCACCGCGACCTCGGAACCCCGACCGACGATCTGTTGCCACGCCGACAGCAGCCAGCCACCGCGGCCGTCCCAGCGCGAAGCCGCGTCGTCGCGATGCGACACCTCGTCCAACCGGCACTGTTCGAGCATCGCGCGCAGGGCTGGCAGGTCGGGCAAGGCAGCGCCCGCCGTCGCCGGTCGTTGCAGGAGCGCATCGATCAGCGGCACCTGTGCCGCGTAGTGGTGGTCGACGAAGGTTTCCACCGCCTGGATCGTGGCGTACACCACGCGCGGGCCGAACAGTGCCGGCAGGGCGCCGGTCATCCAGCCGGACACGCGCCAGATCGGCAGCAGACGGCTGCGCCAGCGCGGTGGCACGACCTGCTCCACGAGGGCCAGATGGCGGCGCTCCGTCTCCAGGTGGTGCTGGGCGAACGCGCGCAGCACCGGATCACGCGTCACCGCGAGCACGCCGCGGTAGATCATGACGGCGCCGGTCTCGCCTGCGTGGTCGGTACGCAGTTCACGCAGCAGTTCGAGCGGACGCGTATCCGACGATCCGGACGCAGGCCGCCACAACGGGCGCACGCGCAGGAATGCCGTGTAGCCCGCATCCATCAGCGGCAGCACGCCCGGAACGCGGGCCATCCTTGCCAGCCAGCGCCAGCGCGGCAGCGCAGACCAGATCTCGACGAATGCGGCGGCCCCCTTCAACAGCACGCCATCGGCACGGCGCACATGAAGCCGCGCGAGCGCCGCCGGCCGATCGAGACCGGCCCCGAGTTCATCGGGTATGCAGCCGTGCGCGTCGACCCAGCGCAGGGCGTCACCGCCTTCGGCTCGCTGGTAAGTGGCGATTTCCGCACGGCACAACGGGCAACCACCATCGTAGTAGACGCAGGCCTTGCCGGACGCGGACGCGTCTGGTGCCAGCGAGGCCGATGCCGCGCGCGGGTGGGACGACAACAGGTTCACGAATTCGCCTCGATGCGGCGGATGGCCGCCTGAATGCAAATTATCGTCCCAGCCCCGGGTCGACCGCTTTCTGGAGC
Organism: Burkholderiales bacterium; assembly: GCA_044340265.1. Lineage (GTDB taxonomy): Bacteria > Pseudomonadota > Gammaproteobacteria > Burkholderiales > CAIKXV01 > CAIKXV01. Next base: position 7,210 of record JBIITW010000178.1, read on the forward strand.
CTCTGTTGAACCCCGGTCGAACCGGGCATCGTTCCTGCTGCACGTCAACTGAAATCAGCTGATTCATTGCCGGTCGGGCCGCAAGGCCGTGCGCCAGCGAACAGACCTGTCGCAACCGGGCGCGCAGGATTCATCGGCCGGCCCTGCCCGCCCTGCCCGCCCCATCCGCAACCCCGAAGGACTGTCCGCATGGCTTACCAGAGCATCAACCCGAACGACGGCCGCTTGCTGCAGAGTTTCGAGGAGATGAACGACAGCGAGCTGGACCAGACGCTTGCCACCGCCCACGCCTGCTTCCAGACCTGGCGCAACAGGACGTACTCAGAGCGCGCAGCGATCGTGCAGCGGGCGGCCGTCCTGCTGCACGAAAACGTCGACCATTTCGCGCGCCTGGCCACGCTCGAGATGGGCAAGCGCATCGACGAAGCGCGTGCCGAGGTGAAGTACAGCGGTGACATCCTGGCCTACTACGCCCAGCATGCCGAACGCTTCCTCCTGCCGGTCGAGCTGCGCCCGCGGATGGGCAAGGCGCACATGGAGAGTTCACCGATCGGCGTGCTCTTCTGTGTCGAGCCCTGGAACTTCCCGTACTACCAGCTGGCCCGCGTGGCCGGCCCGCAGCTGATGGCGGGCAACGTGCTGGTGGTCAAGCATGCTAGCTGCGTGCCGCAGTGCGCGATCGCCTTCGAACAGCTGCTGCTCGACGCAGGCGCGCCGCCGGGTGCGTACACCAACCTTCGGGTCTCGTACGAGCAGTCGGACAGCATCATCGACGACCCGCGCATCCAGGGCGTTGCGCTCACCGGCAGCCTGCCTGCCGGACGCAGCGTGGCTGCGCGCGCCGGACAGAACCTCAAGAAGTCCACCATGGAACTGGGCGGCAGCGACGCCTTCATCGTGCTGGACGACGCAGACCTCGACACGACCGTCCCCTGGGCGGTCTGGGGTCGCATGTTCAATGCCGGCCAGACCTGCTGCGCGGCCAAGCGCTTCATCGTGATGGATGCCGTGGCCGACGAATTCCTGGCCGGGTTCAAGGCAGCCCTGGAGGCACTGAAGCCGGGCGACCCGATGGACACACAGACCACCCTTGGTCCGCTGTCCAGCGAATCGGCACTGGTGCAGCTGCTGGCGCAGGTGGACGCCGCCGTCAAGGGCGGCGCCACGCTGGTGATGGGCGGCAAGCGCATCGACCGGCCCGGCTCGTTCATGCAGGCCACGATCCTGGCCGACATAGAACCCGGCAACCCGGCGTTCTGCGACGAGTTCTTCGGGCCGGTGGTGTCGTTCTACCGGGTCAAGAGCGAAGAAGAGGCCATTGCACTGGCCAACGATTCGGACTTCGGCCTGGGCGGCTCGGTCTGGACCGGCGACGAGGCGCGCGGCCTGCGCGTGGCGAGCCGGGTGGACACCGGAATGATGTTCATCAACAACATCGACTGGGTCGACGCCGAGCTGCCGTTCGGCGGCATCGGGCATTCGGGCTACGGCCGCGAACTCGGCGACCTCGGCATCCAGGAATTCGTCAACAGGAAGCTGGTCCGCAGCGGGCTCTTCGCCGCACCGGTCTGAAAGGAACGAACCTCGTGAACATTGTCCCCAGCAGCGCATCCGACACATACGCCACCACCGAACCGCCGGTGTGGTTCATCACCGGCTGCTCCACCGGCTTCGGCCTGGAAATGGCCATGCAGGCCATCGAACGCGGCTACCGCACGGTGATGACCGCGCGCGACCCGACCCGCCTTGAAAGCTACAGTCACGCCGACAACGTGCTGGTACTGAAGCTGGACGTGACCCAGCCGCACGAAGTGGCCGCCGCCGTGAAGGCCGCAGAGGACCGCTTCGGCCGCATCGACGTGCTGGCCAACAACGCGGGCATCGGCTACTTCGCCGCCATCGAAGAGGGCGAAGAGGCCGAGGTACGCAAGATGTTCGAGGTCAACGTGTTCGGCCTGCTGAGCATGACCCAGGCGGTGCTGCCGGGCATGCGCTGGCGCCGCAGCGGCTGCATCGTGAACTTCTCGTCGATCGGCGGGCTGCGATCCTTCGCCGCCCTGGGCCACTACAACGCCACCAAGTTCGCGGTGGAGGGCTTGTCGGAAGCGCTGTGGCAGGAAGTCGAGCCGCTGGGCATCCATGTGATGCTGGTCGAACCGAGCGGCTTCCGGACCGACTGGGCGGGACGCTCGGCCAACGAAAGCACCAGCCAGATCGAAGACTACAAGGCGACAGCAGGCGCCGCCCGGGCCGGCGTGCGCGCATCGTCGGGCAACCAGCCGGGCGACCCGGTGCGTGCCGCCCGCGCGGTGCTGACTGCGGTCGCATACGGCCACCCGCCGCATCATCTGCTGCTGGGCAACGACGCGTTCAACGGCGCGATGGCCAAGCTCGAGGAGTTGCGCAAGGACTTCACGGCAGGCGAGGCGGTCGCGCGCGGGGCTGACTTTCCGCAAGCAGCCGACGCGGTCGCGGGCTGAGCGCCAGGCGCCTCATCCTGGCGGGGCCTGCGCCGCGAGAACGTCCTGGCCCC
>JBIITW010000179.1:0-9723 GCA_044340265.1 Burkholderiales bacterium
AGCAGGCCGGTGACCTCGGTGTTCAGGCGGGCGATCACTGCCGCCGGCGTTCCCGCCGGCACCATCACGCCATTCCAGGTGCTCACTTCATAACCCTTGACGCCGGCATCGGTGACCGTCGGCAGGTCGGGCACGCTCGGCGCCCGCTGCAGGCTGCTGACGGCCATGCCGCGCAGCTTGTTCGATTTGATCATCGGCAGCATCTCGGGCAGCGGATTGACCATGAGGCTGATGCGCCCGCCCATGAGGTCGGCCATGCATTCGACCGAGCCCTTGTACGGTACATGCACGATGTCGATCTTCGCCATGCTCTTGAACAGCTCGCCTGCAAGGTGCGACGAGGTGCCGTTGCCGGCCGAGCAGAAGTTGAGCGTCCCGGGCTTGGCTACCGCCAGCGCAACCAGTTCCGACACCGTCTTCACCGGGATCGCCGGCGAACTCACCAGCACCAGCGGTGCCGAGGTCATCAGCGTCACCGGCGCGAGGTCCTTCAGCGGGTCGTAGGTCAGCTTCGCATACAGCGACGGGTTGATCGCCAGCCCGGGGAAGCCGGTGAGCAGCGTGTAGCCGTCGGCCGGCGCGCGCACCACGAGGTCGGCCGCGATGTTGCCGCCGGCGCCGGCGCGGTTGTCGATCACCACCTGCTGCCCGAGCACCGCGGTCAGCCGCTGGGCGACTGCGCGCGCGACGATGTCGCTGGTGCCGCCCGGCGCGAAGGGTGCCACCCAGCGGATCGTCTTCGACGGGAATGCGGGTGCACCCACCTGAGCACCCACCTGAGCACCGGCCTGCATCGAGGCGCCCAGCGCGAGGCAGCCGAAGGTCAGTGCGGTGGGGCGCAAACCCTTGCCGTGCAGCGTCGAAGCCATGTGTGTCTCCTGTCGGGGGGTGAGGGTCAGTGGATGGTGTAGCCGCCGTCGATCACGATGTCCTGGCCCTGAAGGAACGCCGGCGACGATGCAGCGAGGAACAGCGCGAGTTCGGCGATCTCTTCCGGGCGGCCGAGGCGGCCGGCCGGCAGGTAGGGGGCGAAGCGCGATGCCATCTCCGCCTCCGAGCGGCCGCCTGCGACGGCAGGTGTCGACACAGGCCCGGGGCTGATCGCATTCACCAGGATGCCTTCGCGGCCGAGCTCATGTGCCATCGACTTCGTGAGATGGATGATCGCCGCCTTGGTCAGGCCGTACAGCGCCCGACTCGGAAACGTGACATGGCCGAGCTGGCTGGCGATGTGGATGATCCGGCCGCCGCCCTGGCGCCGCATGATCGGCAGCACTGCCTGGCTGGCGAAGAACGGCGCGGCCAGGTTAACCGCGACCACGTGGTCGAACTGTGCGCGCGTGTAGTCGCCGAACGGGACCGAGGCGCGCGCCGCAGCGTTGTTGACCAGGATGTCGACGCGGCCGAACAGGCGCTCGGCCGCGTCGATCATCGCCGCGGGGCCCTCCGGGACGGACAGATCGATCTGCAGCGTTTCGACGAGGCCATGCTTCCGGACTGCGCCCGCCGCTTCCAGGCACAGGGCCTTCGCCTCGTCCAGGCCGGCAGGCGAGCCCTCGGCGACCAGCAGCACCGAAGCGCCATCGCCGGCGAACCGGCGGGCGATCGCGCGGCCGATGCCTCCCGCGGAAGAGGCTCCGGTGATGATTGCGCATCTGCCTTCGAGTGAGGCCACCCTTGTTCCTTCGCGCCGCGTCGACCTGCAGGAGCAGGTACGCAAGCGGCTCATGATGGGACGAAGGATGCCCTACAACGTGGGCGGTCTCAAGTTGGCCGATCGCGTTCCGGGATCCGCGCGGCTGTGTGCCGCGCACCGGCGACCTCGTTCAGCGCAACTGCATCATCCAGCTTGCCCGGGCACAGAGATCGCCGTCCTTCCCATGGCGGCCGATCAGTTGCAAGCCGACAGGCAGTCCGCCCACCCGCATCAATGGCAGGCTGAACGCGGGCAGCCCCAGGAAGGTCGCGTACACCAGGAAGCTCCGGCTGCCGGTTGCGGACAGGCCCAGCGGCGCGGGACCCGAGGCCGACAGGGTGACGATGCCGTCGAAGCCACGCATCAGTGCGGCGACCCGGCGCTGCATCGCTGCCCGGCCGGCGAGACGATCGGCATAATCGGCTGGCGTCATCGAGAACGCCTGCACCATGCGGTCATGCACGCGCTTCTCGATCAGACCACCATGGCGCTCGACATACTGCCGGTAGGGCCAGCGCATCTCGTAGGCGGTGATGCCCAGGCAGCGATCGGCGAACGCCGGCGTCAGGCAGTCTTCGAGCGCGGCGGCAGCCGCGTTGCCGGATGCGTCCTGCACGTCGACGCCCGCCGCCGCGAATCGCTGCATCAGTGCATCGAAGGCCGACGCCGTGGCGGCATCCACTTCCCGCGGCCAGGCCTCGGTACGCAGCCAGAGCAGCCGCTTCGGTGCGACCGCACGCGGCAGTCCCGGCGAAGCGCGCTGCAGCGGCGGGCAGGCCGGATGGCCCTGCGCAACGGCCAGGTGGGAGGTGATGCGCCAGGTGTCCTCGAGCGTGGAGGCGAGCACGCCCAGGTGGTCATGGGTCGCCGAGATCGGATGTACGCCCTGCATCGACAGCGTGCCCCAGGTCGGCTTGAAGCCGACGATGTCGCAGAAGGATGCCGGACGCAGCAGCGATCCCTGGGTCTGGGTGCCGAGCGCAGCCGGCAGCATGCCGGCGCCGACTGCGGCAGCAGAGCCACTGGACGAACCGCCGGGCGTGCGCTGCGCGTCGAGCGGGTTGGTGGTCTCGTTCGACATGCCGCAGGCGAAGGCGGTGGTCACCGTCTTCCCGGGCAGTATGGCTCCGCCGTCGCGCAGTGCCTGCACGCAGGCTGCGTCGTACGATGGCTGCCAGCCCGCGAACGCCGGACTGCCCATCTGCGTCGGCATGTCGCGGGTGTCCATGATGTCCTTGATGCCGATCGGGCAGCCATCGACCGACGACAGCGGCTCGCCGCGGCGGTAACGCTCGGTCGATGCGTCGGCTGCTGCCCGGGCTGCATCGAGCGCCAGCGTCTTGAACGCCCGGACTTTCGGCTCGCGCGCGGTGAGGGTGTCGATGCAGCGCTCGAGGAAGGCGCGTGGCGTGTCGCGCCCGCTTCGGAAGCGAGGCAGCGCGGCGGAAAACGAGGGCAGTGACGAGGCAGCCGACGATGCCTTCATGGCGTCCTTCATTCGACGCTGATCTTCGCGGCCTTGACCACCTTGGCCCACTTGGCGGTCTCTGCGCGGATGTAGGCGGCGGTACGGTCGAGGGATTCGGCGACGGGCTCCATGCCTTGCGCCGCGAGCTTCGCCTTGATTGCCGGCTGGTTGAGGATGCGCGCGACCTCGGTGTTCAGCGTCTGCAGGATGTCGCGCGGTGTCGCCGAGGGCGCGAACATGGCGTACCAGACATCGACCGCATAGCCCGGTACGCCGGCCTCGGCCACCGTCGGCACCTCGGGGATGCTGGCCGAACGCTTCGCGCCCGAGGTGGCCAGCAGGCGCAGCCGTCCGGAGTCGACATGCTGGCGCACCGAGATCACGCTGGCGAAGGTCATCGACACCCGGCCGGCGACCAGGTCGGCCATGCCGGGCCCCGTGCCCTTGTACGGCACGTGCACGAGGTCGATGCCGGCGAGCATCCGCAGCAGCTCCATCGCCATGTGCGGCGGGCCGGCATTGCCCGAGGATGCGTAGAGCAGTTCGCCCGGCTTCGATCGGGCAAGCGCTACCAGTTCCTTCACCGACTTCACCGGCAGCGACGGGTGCACCACCAGCACGTTCGGTCCGTTGACCATCACGCTGATCGGCACCAGGTCGCGCTCGGGATCGTAGGACAGGTTGCGATGCGTGCTCGGCAGCACCGCATGTCCGATCGAGATGGTCTTGAGCGTGTAGCCATCGGGCGCAGACCGCGCGACGATGTCACCGGCGACCGCACCCCCGCCACCGGGCCGGTTCTCGATCAGCACCGGCTGGTTCCAGCGCTCGCCCATGCCCTGGCCCACGATGCGCGTACTGGTGTCGACCCCGCCGCCCGGCGTGGCGGACACCACGATGCGGATGGGCTTTGCCGGCCAGGCCTGCGCGCAGGCCGTGCCTGCGCCTGCGGCGAGCAAGGCGACGGGCAAGGCGGCGGCCAGTGCAGGGAGCGCTGCCGGCGCACGCGGCGCCCGGACGGTTGCGGACATCGAAGGCCTCTCGCTTGTCGAAGGTGCTCTATGATGCCATCGGGAGGAGCGATGAACGACAGGATCGATCCGGCCATCGAGCCGGCTGCATTCGTGATCGAACCGGGCAGCGTGCAGGCGCGGGTGTCCGCCGAGGAGTGGGCGGTGCGCGTCGACCTTGCCGCCTGTTACCGGTGTGCCGCGCTGTACCGGATGACCGACCTCATCTACACGCACATCTCGGCGCGAGTGCCGGGGCCGGACGAGTTCTTCCTGATCAATGCGTTCGGCCTCACCTGGGACGAGATCACCGCGTCCTCGCTGGTGAAGATCGACCTCGAGGGCGAGATCATCGACGACCCGACCGGGCTGGGCATCAACCGGGCGGGTTACGTGATCCACGCCGCGGTGCACCGTGCGCGTCCCGACGTGGCCTGCGTGATGCATACGCATACCGCAGCCGGCATCGCGGTGTCGGCGCAGGAACAGGGCCTGCTGCCGATCTCCCAGCATGCGATGCGCTTCCATGGACGGCTCGCGTACCACGACTACGAGGGCGTCGCGCTCGACCTCGACGAGCAGCAGCGGCTGGTGCGCGACCTGGGCATGCAGCGCGCGATGATCCTGCGCAACCACGGCCTGCTGACTGCCGGCGAGACGATCGCGCAGGCGTTCGACCTGATGTACTACCTCGAGCGCGCCTGCACCGCGCAGGTCGATGCGCTGGCCGGTGGTTCGAAGCTGCGCATCCCGCCGGATTCCGTCGCGCAGAAGGTGGCGGCCCAGTTCGCCGCGCTGCCCTACAAGAAGAAGCAGACCGAATGGCGCGCGCTGCGCCGTGCGCTGGACCGCATCGACCCTTCGTATCGGACCTGACCTTTGACCTGACCTGACCCGTCGCGGCGGCCCCGGGCGAGCCCGGCCCGGTCAGCCCTGCGGCTTGGCCAGGTTGTTCACGTAGTTGGTGAACAGGTTGATCGCCACCAGCGCGGCGATATCCACCATCCGTGCATCGTCGATGCCGGCGTCCCTTGCGGCATCGACCGCCTGGTCGGGTACATGTCCATTGCGGTCCTTGACTGCACGCGCGAACGCGAGCGCGGCCGCAGCCATCGGGTCGGCCGATTCGAACCGGCGTGCGGCTTCGAGTTCGGCGTCCGACAATCCCGCGTCGCGCCCGTAGCGGGTGTGTGCTTCCATGCACTGGCGGCAGTCGCTGGCCGTGGCCACGGCGATGGACACCTGCTCTCTCACCGCGACGGGCAGCGTGCTGCCGGCCATCGCGCCGCCGAAGGCGACAAAGGCCGACATCGCGGCAGGGGAGTTGCCCAGTGCGCGGAACATCGGCGGCAGGAAGCCGCGCTTGCGCTGCACCCCTTCGAGCATCGGCCGCGACAGTGCGGGCGCGGTGTCCAGGTCTACCTGGCCAAGTCTTGACATGTGAAGCCTCCGGTCTTCCAGTGGAATCGGTGCGCGGCGGTGCGCAGGAAACGGCAAAACGACTCAAGTCGGTGCGGAATGCGGCGTTAAAACTGTTCCATGCGAACGTCCGATTCCCGCCCCAGTGCCGCGTACCCGCTTCCGCACGCCGGCGCTGGATGTGCCTCATGTTACCGCGCCGGCCCGAACCTGCCGTGCAAGGGCCCGCGGTGAGCCTGCGCGCGCGCATCCTGTGGCTGGTGCTGGCCGCCACGCTGCTGCCCGTGCTCGCCATGGTGCTGCTCCTGCTGCAGCAGCGTGCCAACACGTTGGCCGATGCTCGCGGCCAGCTCGTCGCGCGCGCCGAGGCGATCGGCCATGACCTCGACGACAAGGTCTCCGGTACTGCGCAGCTGCTGTTCGGCCTCGGGCGCATCCCGTCGCTCGACGATCCCGACAAGGACGCCTGTTCAGCCTTCCTCGCCGAGGTTCTTCGCGAGCATCCGCAGTACACCGGGCTGCTGACCATCCGCCCGGATGGCAGCCTGCATTGCGATTCGCTGCGCAGCGGTCGCACCCTGGACCTGCGCGACCGGTGGTATTTCCAGCAGGCGCTGGTGTCGACCGGGCCGGTGTTCGAGCCGGTTGTCGGTCGACTGACCGGGAAGGGCGTGGTCCAGATCGCCTACCCGGTGCGCGACGCCTCCGGTGTCCTGCGCTTCGTGATGCTGGCATCGTTCGACCTCGCTGCCTACGGGGCGGCGGTGAGCGCGGCCCTGCCGTATCCCGACATGGGCTTCGAGGTCTGGAACGCGGACGGTCAGGTGATGTTCCAGATTCCACAGTCCGACACGCCCGGTGCCCCCGCGGCGGCGGGCCCGCTGCGCGAGTTCGTGCTCGGCGGTCCGGCTGGACGCGTGGCGGCGCTCGATGTCGGCGGGCAGCGCCGCATCTGGACGGTCGCCGAGATGCCGCGCGCCGGGGGCACCGGCCTGCGGCTGGTGCTCAACGTGCCCGAGTCTTCGCTGCATGCCGGCGTGGACCGCAGGTTCAAGCAGGCACTGGGCTGGGTGCTGGCAATGGCCGTGCTGATCTTCCTGGGCGCCGCGTTGCTGGCCGAGTTCGCGCTGCGGCGGCAGGCGATCCGCATGATGTCGGCGATCTCGCGGCTCGATGCCGGCGATTTCGCGAAGCCGATCGGTGCGCCCTATCCGCGCGGCGAACTCGGCGAGGTGATGGGTGCGCTGGACCGGCTGGCCGGTTCGCTCGAGGCCCAGCGCGTCGAGATCACCCGCTACAACGAGGCGCTCGAGCGGCAGGCGAACGTCGACGCGCTGACCGGGCTGGCGAACCGGAACCTGCTCACCGACCGTCTGGAGCAGGCCTTGATCTTCGCGCGTCGCGCGAACCGCGTCGCGGCCGTGCTGGTGCTGGACCTTGACCGCTTCAAGACGGTGAACGACAGCCTCGGCCACACGCAGGGCGACGTGCTGCTGCGCGAGACCGCGCGTCGCCTGCTCGCCTGCGTGCGCGAAGGCGACACGGTGGCCCGGCTCGGTGGCGACGAATTCGTGGTGGTGCTGTCGGACATGGCCACGGTGTCGGACATCGTACCGCTCGCACATGTGCTGCTGGCGCGGCTGGCCGAGCCGGTGCAGGTGGAAGGGCAGACCGTGTCATCGAGCGCCAGCCTCGGCATCAGCGCGTTTCCCCGCGATGGAGAGACGGCCGACACGCTGCTGCGCAATGCCGATACCGCGATGTACAGGGCCAAGGAGCAGGGTGGCAACAGCATGGCCTTCTTCACGCCGGAGATGAACCTGATGGTCACGCGCCGGCTGCAGACCGAGGCCGGCCTGCGGCGCGCGCTCGAGCGCGACGAACTGCGCGTGCACTTCCAGCCGATCGTCGACGTGGCGACCGGTCGCATCACTTCCGCCGAGGCGCTGGTGCGCTGGGAAGACCCGGAGCGCGGCATGGTGCTGCCGGCCGAGTTCATCCCTGTGGCGGAAGAGACCGGACTGATCGTGGCGATCGGCAACCGGGTGCTCCACGAGGCGTGCCGGCAGGCACGTGCCTGGATCGACCTGGGCATCGAAGGCGTGCCGGTGGCGGTGAACCTGTCCGCACGGCAGTTTGCCGACCTGGCGCTCGATGCAGCGGTCGAGGACGCCCTGCGCGCTGCGCGCTGCCCGGCGTCCGCACTTCAGCTCGAGATCACCGAGAGCATGGTGATGCACAATGCCGAGCGCGCGCTGGCCACGATGCACAGGCTCAATACGCTTGGCGTCCGGCTGTCGATGGACGACTTCGGCACCGGTTACTCTTCCCTCAGCTACCTGAAGCGGTTCCCGGTGCACAAGCTGAAGATCGACCGGTCTTTCGTGCGCGACATCAACATAGACGCCAACGACGAGGCCATCGTCGATGCCATCCTGGTGCTGTCGAAGAAGCTTGGCGTGCGTACCGTGGCCGAAGGCGTCGAGACGCAGGCCCAGCTCGAGTTCCTGCGCGCACAGGGTTGCGACGAATACCAGGGGTACCTGTTTGCGCGGCCCGTCGCGGCCGATGCGTTCATCGACCTGCTGCTTCGGCAGCGCGACGCCTCGCCAGGCCGCACGCCGCCCACGATCGCTCCCTGATCGAGCCGGCGCGCTGCTGCTACACTGGACGCCGATCGGGCGCATACAGCCCGGCGCCCCATGGAGGAAGTGACATGCGTCGTCCGTACCTCGTCTCGGCCGGCATCGCCTGCCTGGCAATCCCGACCGTTGCATCGGCCCAGGCCGGCAAGTGGCCCGAGCGACCGATCCGCACCATCGTCGCCTATGCGCCTGGCGGGGGCACCGACGTCGTCGCCCGGCTGCTCGCACCGCGTGTCTCGGAAGAGCTTGGCCAGCCGGTCGTGCTCGACAACCGGCCCGGGGCCGGGGGCACCATCGGCACCGAACTGGTGATCCGGTCAAACCCCGACGGCTACACCCAGCTGGTGATCCCGTCGAGTTATGCCAGCAGCGCGCCGCTGTACAAGCTCAGCTTCGATCCGATCAAGGACATCACGCCGATCAGCCTGATCGGCATCGGACCGCTGGTCATGCTTGTCAACCCGGCATCGAAGATCACCACCCTGAAGGAGATGATCGAATTCGCGCGCGCGAACCCGGGCAAGGTGAGCTTCGGATCATCCGGCATCGGCGGCACGCCCCACCTGTCGGGTGAACTGCTGCAGCAGCTGACCGGCGTCCAGCTTTCGCATGTGCCGTACAAGGGCGACGGTCCGGCGATGGCCGACCTGATGGGCGGCCACATCACTGCGGCGTTCGCGGCCGGGGCCTCGGCCGTGCCGCAGGTGCGCGGCGGGAAGCTGCGTGCGCTCGGCGTCACCACCGAGAAGCGTGCGCCGGGCGCGCCCGACCTGCCGGCGATGAGCGAGACCGTGCCGGGCTTCTCGTCCAGCACCTGGTACGGGCTGGTCGGCCCGGCCGGGCTGCCGAAGCCGGTGGTCGACCGGATGAGCCAGGTGATGCGGCGCGTGCTCGAGCGACCCGAAGTGCAGGAACGGTTGCGGGCAGACGTCGTCGAACCCACCCCGGCTGCAACCGCGCAGGAGTTCACCCGGTTCATCCAGAGCGAGATCGCGCTCTGGACCAAGGTGATCCGCACCGGAAAGATCCGCATCGAGTGATCGTCAGGCAGGGCGCCGCCGCCAGCATCCTGCCTGCCGCGGGCTGTCTTGACCCGGTTTTGCCGCCCGTGTAGTGTGATCACACTCTTTACCAGGCGAGGACTGGATGACGCTGCTTGCAACGACGAGTCGATCCGTTCGGTGGAGTGCACTGCTCGCCGGCCTGCTTGCTGCAGGCGCAGCGGCGGCGCAGCCCGCTTTTCCGTCCAAGCCGATCCGGGTGATCAACCCTTTCCCGCCGGGCGGGCCGGTCGATGTCGTCGGCCGCCCGGTGTTCGATCGCCTGCGCGTCGCACTCGGCCAGCCGGTGATCATGGAGCACCGGCCCGGCGCGGGCTCGATGATCGGCTCGGCGGCGGTCGCGAAGGCCGCGCCCGACGGCTACACGCTGCTCGCCACCGCGGGCCAGCACACGATCAACCTGAGTGTCTACGCGAAGGTACCG
>JBIITW010000180.1:0-9670 GCA_044340265.1 Burkholderiales bacterium
CGAGCAGGCGCGGCGCATCCTTCACCAGGTGGTCGTACTCGCCGAGCAGCAACTGCGTGCGCGTGGCCACCGTCGCCTCGATGCGCAGGGTCGGCGCCTCGCGCATCCTGGCGATCAGGGCATCAGGAACATGCAGCACGCCGACGCGCTTGCTCTCCGCTTCGACGAATACCGGTCGCGCCGGGTCGTAGCCGCGCAAGGCCTGCCAGACCATGGATTCGAACAGCTTCTGCGGTGGCTGCGGCTCGTCCGGCAGGTCGCCCAGCACCGACCCACGATGGCTGGCCAGCGCTTCGAGGTCGAGCACCTGTTCTCCCATGGCCTGCAGTTCGCGCAGCAGCCGGCTCTTGCCGCAGCCGGTGCGACCGCAGACCACGCGAAACGACAGGGCGCCCGGCAGCAGGTTGAGGTCGTCGATCACCCGGCGACGATAGGCGCGGTATCCGCCTTCGAGCTGGACGGCGCGCCAGCCGATCTCGCGCAGCACGTGGACGAACGAGCGGCTGCGCTGGCCGCCGCGCCAGCAATAGACCAGTGGCGTCCACTTGCGCGGCCGGTCGGCGAACACGGTTTCGACATGCTGCGCGATGTTGCGTGCCGCGAGCGCACCGCCGACCCGACGTGCCTCGAATGCACCCTGCTGCTTGTACATCGTCCCCACCTGCGCCCGCTGCTCGTCGTCCAGGACGGGGCAGTTGATCGCGCCGGGCATGTGGTCTTCGGCGAACTCCGAAGGCGAGCGCACGTCGATCAACGCGTCGAATTGCGCCGGATCGGCAAGGGCGGAAACAGTCGTGCTGACGGGATCGTTCACGGAGGACAGGCGCGATGGCGGAGGCAACCGCCTGGGCGCGGAGTGTACACTTCAGGGGATGCCCGCGACACGCGGGTGCCGTATCAGACAGGATCCGCCGCGATGTCCGAATCCGTACCCCCCGTTTCCGCAAAGGTCGACGCCCGAAGCGCGATCGATGCCCGTCCCGTGCGCCTGAGCGAGCTGTCGCACGGCGGTGGGTGAGGCTGCAAACTCACGCCGGCGGTGCTGAGCGAAATCCTGGCCGCGTCGCCTGCGACAGCAGCGATCACGCGCGCCTTCCCCGACCTGATGGTCGGTCGCGAGTCGAGCGACGATGCAGCGGTGTACCGGCTGAACGACAGCCAGGCGCTGATCGCCACCACCGATTTCTTCATGCCGATCGTCGACGATCCGTTCGACTTCGGCCGGATCGCGGCAACCAATGCGATCTCGGACGTGTACGCGATGGGCGGCACGCCGATCATGGCGCTGGCGCTGGTTGCCATGCCGGTGGCGAAGATCGGTGCGCCAGCCGTCCAGCGCATCCTCGCCGGTGGCGAGGCGGTGTGCGCGGCCGCGGGCATCCCGATCGCCGGCGGGCACAGCATCGACTCGGTCGAGCCGATCTACGGACTGGTCGCGCTCGGACTGGTGCACCCGTCCAGGGTCAAGCGCAACGATCGTGCGCGGGCAGGCGATGCGCTCGTGCTCGGCAAGGGGCTGGGCGTCGGGATACTGAGTGCCGCGCTCAAGAAGCAGGTGCTCGGCGAGGCCGGATACGCGCGGATGATCGCCAGTACCACGCAGCTCAACGCGATCGGCGCCGACCTTGCGGCCCGCGACAGCGTGCATGCGCTGACCGACGTGACCGGTTTCGGCCTGCTCGGCCATGCACTCGAAATGGCGCGCGGCTCGTCGCTGGTCGCCAGCCTTGACTGGCGGTCGGTACCGGTGTTGCCCGAAGCGCTGCCGTTCGCCGAGCAGGGCATGGCGACCGGTGCGTCGGATCGCAACTGGCAGAGTTACGGCTCCGACGTCACGCTGCCTGCCACGATGCCGCAGTGGCAGCGCAACCTGCTGACCGATCCCCAGACGAGTGGCGGGCTGCTGGTGGCCTGCGACGCTTCGGTCGCCGATGCGCTGGTCGACGAGATGCGTGCGGCCGGCTTCGAGTTCGCGGCACGGGTGGGCGAGCTTTCCGCGCCCACCGCCGGGCAGCCCGCCGGGCGCGTCGTCGTTCACAGCTAGCCGGGGGCTGCGTCGGACAGCGGGCCGCTCGCGCGCGCTCAGCGCGCCTTCATGACAGTGCTGATCTCGGGCCAGAGCGTGTCGAGCATCAGCGGCTGCGCGGCAACGGTCGGATGGATGCCGTCGGGTTGGAAGAAGTCGCGTTTGTCCGCGAACCGTTCGAGGATGAACGGCACCAGCGGGGTCTTCGTGTTGCGCGCGGCCTCGACGAACACCAGCCGGAACTTCTCGCTGAACGTACGCCCGTAGTTCGGCGGCAGGCGCACGCCGACCAGCAATGGCCGGGCGCCGACCTTGCGACTGGCAGCAACCATGTACTCCAGGTTCGCCCGCGTGGTCTCCAGCGACACGCCGCGCAGGCCGTCGTTCCCACCCAGCGCGATGACCACGGCCTGCGGGCGGTGGCGGGCGAGTTCGGCATCGATGCGATTGCGGCCGCCAAGGGTCGTCTCACCGCTGATGCTCGCATTCACCACGCGCCAGCCGGCGTTCTCGGTGTTCAGCCGGCGCTCCATCAGGGCAACCCACCCGGAACCCTGCGGCAGGCCATACTCGGCAGACAGGCTGTCTCCGAACACCATCAGGACGGGTCCGGTGGCAGTCTGTGCGCGCGCGGCGGCGGAAACGAGCAGGGTCAGGACCAGGGTCAGGGTCAGGCCAAGCAGAACGGGCAGCAGCAGCGAGGGCAGCCCGCCACGGAAACGACACGAGTGGATGGATGACTGAATGAAGGCAGGCATGAGTGGGGACAAACGGCACGCTCCGGCATTGAAGTCTGTCCATCTTACTAAACGGGTCACCACCGGGGAGTCCTCGCTGCTGATTCTGTCCAACGTGAGTTTCGAGATCGAGCCGGGCGCCTCGGTTGCCGTGCTGGGCGCGTCCGGCTCCGGCAAGACCACGCTGCTCGGGCTGCTGGCCGGGCTGGATACGCCGTCCGAAGGTCATGTGGAAGTGCATGGCGAAGACATCTTCCGCCTGGACGAAGACGGGCGCGCCGCCTTGCGCCAGCGGCTGATCGGCTTCGTGTTCCAGTCGTTCCAGCTGCTGCCCGCGCTGACTGCGCTGGAAAACGTGATGCTTCCGCTGGAACTCGCGGGCCTGCCCGATGCGCGTGAACAGGCGCTGCCGTTGCTGGCGCGGGTGGGCCTGGCGGCCCGCGTCGGTCATTACCCGAAGCAATTGTCCGGTGGCGAGCAGCAACGCGTGGCACTGGCACGTGCGTTCGTCACCCGACCGAAGCTGCTGATGGCCGACGAGCCCACCGGCAACCTCGATGCCGCGACCGGCAGCGCGGTGATCGAACTGATGTTCGAGCTCAACCGCGAACAGGGCACGACGCTGGTCCTGGTCACGCATGATGAGCAACTCGCCCGCCGTTGCGGACGCCGGCTGCGCATCGCTGCCGGCGCGCTGGTGGCCGACGAGTCCGATCCTGTTCCCGGCAACGACGGGTCGCTTTCCATGCCGGCAGTGCAGTCCGCATGAAGCGCTCGCTCGGCATGCTCGGTCTGTCGGCCCGCCTGGTGATGCGCGACTGGCGCGCCGGGGAGTTGCGGGTGCTGGTCGCAGCACTGGTGATCGCGATCGCGGCGGTGACCAGCGTCGGCTTCTTCTCCGACCGGGTGCGCCTTGCGCTCATCGAGCAGGCCAATGCGCTGCTCGGCGCGGACCTGATCGTGGTCTCCGATCGCCCGATCGAGCCGTCCCTGCGGCAGGAAGCCGACCGGCTCGGACTGGTGCATGCGCCGGTGCTGCGCTTCCCGAGCATGGTGATCCGCGACGACCGGGCGCAGTTGTCCGAGGTGCGTGCGGTCGGGGAGGGCTATCCGGTCAAGGGGGACATCGGACTGTCGCCACGGCACCTCGAAGTCGCGGTGCCCACGCGCGGCGTGCCGGCGCGCGGCACGGTCTGGGTGGATACCCGGATGGTCGCCTTGCTCGGGGTGGACGGTGGTCAGACGATCGAACTCGGCGACCGTTCATTCACCATCGCTGGCGTGTTCGAACGCGATGCCGAGGCCAGCGTCGGGTTCCTGTCGATGTCGCCGCGCATCGTGGTCAATGCGCTCGACCTGCCCGACACCGGACTGGTGCAGCCGGCAAGCCGGATCAGCCATCGGCTGATGCTGGCCGGCCCCCCTGCGGACATCGCACGCTACCGGACATTCGTCTCGCAGCGCCTGGGCGCCGGACAGCGGGTCGAGGACGTGCGCGAAGCGCGCCCGGAACTGCGCAGCGCGATGGAACGCGCGGAGCGCTTCCTCGGCCTCGCCGCACTGGTCAGCGTGATCCTCGCCGGTGTCGCCGTCGCACTGGCTGCGCGCCGGTTCCTCCAGCGCCACCTCGATGCCTGCGCGATGATGCGCTGCCTCGGTGCGCCGCAGCGGCAGATGATCGGCCTGTACCTGACCCAGTTCCTGCTGCTCGGCGTGGTGGCCAGCGCCATCGGCTGCGCGATCGGTGCGGCCGGACAGCAGGTGCTGGTACAGGTCCTCGGCTCGCTGGTCTCGGCATCGCTGCCACCGCCGACGCCCTGGCCCGCTGTGAAGGGGCTCGCAACCGGCGTGGTCCTGCTGCTCGGCTTCGGCCTGCCGCCGCTCATCGCGCTGTCCACCGTGCCGACCCTGCGCGTGCTGCGCCGCGACCTGGGCACGCCCGGCCGTGGCAGCCTGCTGTCCTGGCTGGCCGCGGTGGCCGCGATCTCGGCGATGGTGATGTGGGAAGCCGCGGATCTGAAGCTCGGCCTGGCGATGCTCGGCGGGACCGTGGCGACGGTCGCGGTCTGCGCCGGCTGCGCCTGGCTGGCGATGCGCGCGGCCGGGCGGCTGGCCGGCCGCGGCCGCGGGCGTGGCAGCTTCACGTGGCGCTACGGCATCGCCAACCTAAACCGGCGGGCGCTGGGCAGCATCGTGCAGATGACCGCGCTCGGGCTTGGCATCATGGCGCTGCTGCTGCTGACGCTGGTGCGCGGTGAACTGCTCGACAACTGGCGGCGCTCGCTTCCCGCGGACACGCCCAACCAGTTTCTGGTGAACATCCAGCCCGACCAGGTGGAGCGCGTGCGGGCCTTCCACGCGAAGGAGGGGCTGGCGGCACCGAACGTACAGCCGATGGTGCGCGGCCGCCTGGTGTCCGTGAACGGCAAGCCGGTGCAGCCGTCCGACTATGCGGACGACCGGACGCGCCGGCTGGTCGATCGTGAATTCAACATGTCGTTCATGGCCGACATCCCGCCAGGCAACGGAGTCGTGGCCGGACGCTGGTGGACTGCGGCCGACAAGGGCGCCGCGCTGATGTCGTTCGAGCAGGACATCGCCCGGCGCATCGGCATCGAAGTGGGCGATACGGTGGTCTACGACGTAGCCGGCACGCGCCGCGAGTTCATCGTCACCAGCCTGCGGCGGGTCGACTGGGATTCCTTCCGCACGAATTTCTTCGTGGTCACCGCGCCGGGGGCGCTGGACGGACTGCCGGTCAGCTACATCACGGCGTTCCGCCTGCCCGAGGGGCGCGAGGGCTTCACCAACGCACTGATCCGTGAGTTCCCGAACCTGCTGGTGCTGGACGTCGGGTCCATCCTCGCGCGGGTGCAGGCGATGATCGACCAGGTGTCGAAGGCGGTCGAGTTCCTGTTCCTGTTCACGCTGCTGGCGGGGCTCGTCGTGCTCTATGCGGCGATCGCCTCGACCCGGGATGAACGGGTGTTCGAGGGCGCGATCATCCGCACGCTGGGCGGGTCGCGGCGCCAGCTGCAGGTGGTGCAGCTGGCGGAGTTCACCGCCATCGGCGCTCTGTCCGGGCTGGTGGCCGCCTTCGGTGCCAGCGCACTGGCCTGGGCGCTGGGGCGCTTCGTCCTGGGCGTGCCGTTCGTGTTCGATCCCTGGGTCTGGCTGGCGGGATTCGTCGGTGGTGCGCTGCTGGTCGGTGCTGCGGGCTGGGTGGGAACGCTCGGTACCATCAACGCGCCGCCGCTGGCCACCTTGCGCCGGGTGTAGTGCGGGGGCAGGGGGCGGAGAGGAGGGGCGGAGCGCTTTGTTATACTGGCTGCGCCATGTCCCCAGCGATGCCCGCGATGATGATCGAAGTGCTGCTCGCACTGCTTGCGCTGTTCGCGCTGGTGGCCTTCGTGTGGCTCGCGCTCAAGCTGGGGCAGCTGCAACGATCGCTGGTGCGTGCCCCCGCAGAGCTCGCCGCGCTGCTCGACGAAAAGCATCGCGCGATGCTGGTCGATCTCAACCAGGCACTGGCCGGATCGGCCGACCGGCTCGCGCTGAGCCATGCCGCGCAGGCCGACCTGGTCCGTTCGAGCGTGTCGCAGGAACTCCAGCAGACGCGCGAATCGATCCAGATCCTTCAGCTGGCGCAGGGGCGCGACCTCTCCGCGAACCGGGAGTCGATGGCGCAGCGGCTGGCCGAAATGTCCGCTGGGGTGCAGGGGCGCCTCGACGGCATGCGCACCGAGACGCTGACCCAACTGCACGAGACACTGTCGGCGCAGGGCAGGGCGCAGAACGACGCGGCCCAGTCGATGGTGCGCAGCCTGACCGAGCAGCTGGTGACGCAGGTCGATGCGCTGTCGAAGTCGGTCGAATCCCGGCTCGGCGAGATCAGCGGCAAGGTCGGCGAACGGCTGGACGAAGGTTTCAAGCGCACCAACGAGACCTTCGCCAGCGTGATGGCGAGGCTGGCGACGATCGACGAGGCGCAGAAGAAGATCGACGGCCTCACCACGAACGTGGTGAGCCTGCAGGAGCTGCTCGGCGACAAGCGCGCCCGGGGGGCATTCGGCGAGGTGCAGCTCGAGTCGATCGTGCGCAACAGCCTGCCACCGGGCGCCTTCGAGATGCAGTGCACGCTGTCCAACCACACGCGGGTCGACTGCCTGCTGAAGCTGCCCGACCCGACCGGGTCGGTCGCGGTCGATTCCAAGTTCCCGCTCGAGAACTACCGCGCCGCGTTCGCCGCCGACCAGCCCGACGCCGAGCGGCAGGCGGCGCTGCGCCGGTTCAAGGTCGACGTGAAGAAGCACATCGACGACATCGCCGACAAGTACATCATCGCCGGCGAGACCAGCGACGGCGCGGTGATGTTCGTGCCGGCAGAGGCGGTGTTTGCCGAGATCCATGCGCACCACCCTGACCTCGTCGAGCATGCGCAGAAGCGGCATGTCTGGGTGACCTCGCCGACGACGCTGATGGCGATCCTCAACACGGCCCGCGCAGTGATCAAGGATTTCGAGACCCGCAGGCAGGTGCATGTGATCAAGGACGCGCTGTCCAAGCTCGCGCGCGACTTCGAGCGCTTCGACCACCGGATGCAGCAGCTGGCCAACCACATCCGGCAGGCGAACGACGACGTGCAGCAGGTGCATGTGAGCAGCCAGAAGATCACCCACCGGTTTCGCCATATCGAGCAGGTCGACATCGAACGCGCGCTGGGCAGCGAGCCGGCGGCCGCCATGGCCGCCGATCCGCTGATCGAGCCGCTGGCAGCAGGCGCAGGCAGCGTGGTCGCGCCGGCCGCCGCGGGCGGCCACTGATCATGTCCTTCCAGGCATGCCGCGTCGGTGCTCCGCGGCGGCTCCGCCGTGCGTGCCTGCGCGTCGCGGCCGTCCTTGCCTGTGCTGGCACGCTGGCCGGATCGCTGGCCGGCTGCGGTGCGCCCGACCCGGAGCGCGTGGTGCGCGAACGCGCGGTCGCAGAGGGTGTCGAGAAGGCTGCATCCCGCCTCTACAAGCTGCCATTCGACGTGATCTGGGGCCACCTGCTCGCTTCGGCGGCCGAACGCAGGATGACCGTGCTGCAGGCCGATGCGACCACTGGCGCGATCGAGCTGCGCCATGGCATGTCGGCCACCAGTGCCGGCGAACGCATCGACATCCGCGTCACGACCACGGTGGACAAGGCGGTGCGGGTCGAGATCCGGTCGCGTCCGCTGGTCGTGGTGTCGGTCCCGCGCGACTGGCAGCGCGTGCTGTTCGGCGATCTCGAGCAGAAGATCGCACCGCGCCGCCAGCCCTGACCGATGTTCTCGCTCGGCAAGTGGCTGCGCGGCCGGGCGCTCGCCCGCGCGGCGATCGATGATGACGACTGGCAGCGGGCACTCGGACGCTGTCGCGTGGCGCAGCACCTGGACGCCGGCGCGCGGGCACGGCTGCGCGAATGCGTGACCCTGTTCCTGGACGCCAAGCAGTTCACCGCGGCCGGCGGGCTCGAGCTGACCGGCGACATGCGCCTGGCGATCGCGCTGCAGGCCTGCGTACCCATCCTGGAACTGGGCATCGACAGCTATGCGCCGTGGCTGGAGGTGATCGTGTACCCGGACGAGTTCATCGTCGAACGCGAGCAGGTCGACGAGGCGGGCGTGGTGCACGTGGTACGCGAGCCGCTGTCGGGTGAGTCCTGGGCAGACGGGCCGGTCATCCTGTCATGGGCCGATGTCGAGGCCGCGAACCCGGAAGAGGCCTACAACGTCGTGCTGCACGAGTTCGCGCACAAGCTCGACATGCTCGACGGCGATGCCGACGGCGTGCCGCCGTTGCACGCGGGCATGAGCCGGGCGCAATGGCATGCCACGTTCAGTGCGGCGTTCGACGACCTTCTCGACCGGGTCGAGCAGCTGGAGCGGCTCGAGTCGCGTGCCACGCGTTCGCGGCGCAGGCCAGCGGCAGCCGAAAGCCTGCTGCCGGCGCTCGACGAGGCCTGGGCCGCACTGCCGCTGGACCCGTATGCCTGCAAGGACGCCGGGGAATTCTTCGCCTGCGCGAGCGAGGCGTTCTTCGAGGCGCCGGCGCGGCTGCATGCGGCCTATCCGGAAGTCTACGGCCAGCTGCGGCGCTTCTACCGTCAGGATCCGCTCGCCTAAACTTTTCCGCCGGCGGGACGATAAGGAGGGTTGGCCCTTCCCCTTCGCACTGCGATCCACGCCCGATGACCGACGGATGGTTCAATCGTTTCACGACCCGGACACTGGCGGTGTCGTTCTCTGCCGTGCTCGCGCTGCTGCTGGTGGCCACCGGGAGCAGCATCGTGCACATGCAGGAGCAGTCGCAGCAGGCTGACGACCGCGCATCGCTGCGGATCGCGGCCGCTGCGCGCACCGAATCGGCGATGGCGCTTTCGCGCAGCCGCAGCGACACCCTGCGCGAAGCGCTGGCCGCGCCGAGCGCGCCGGCCCGGCTGGCGGCCGAGCGGCGACTGGCAGTGGTGACCCGGCAGTGGCAGGATGCGATAGGGATGCTGCGCTCGCCAGGCGAGGCCGGTGCCGCGTCGGACGCGCTCGCGGCCGACGAACTGTTCGCGGCCGCGGGCCGCGTGAGCGACGCCCAGGCCGACGTGCTGCAGGCGCTGGCACGCAATGACCCGGCCAGTGCGCAGCGCATCTACGTGGAACGCGAAGTGGAGGCCGAGAGCGCCCTGCAGGTGGCGATGTCGCGGCTGACGACGGCGCACCGGATCGCCACTGCGGTGATCGCCGCGGACGCGGCTGAACGCGGACGCCGTGTGTTCCTGCTGCTCGCTGCAGCGGTGGCGCTGGTGATCGCGGGCGTGGGCATCGCCGGCCATGCGCTGATCCGTCGGGCGAACCGCCAGGAGTCCGACCTGCATCGCGAGCGCGCGCTGT
>JBIITW010000022.1:0-32962 GCA_044340265.1 Burkholderiales bacterium
GTTTCGATGGCCCTCTGCTCCCGATCGACCAGCAGCGTCATCGAAACGGTCAGCACCAGGGTCGCTGCCGCGGCCATCGGCACCCGGGCCGCCTGCCACCAGGGACGCCTGCGCGGGATCGCACCGGGACCCGGCGCAGATCCGGCGGCCAGCGACTGCGGGCCCGCCGCCACGGCGCGCCGGGCTGCGGCGCGGATCGCCGCGTCGACCGCCGGCGGCGGCAGCGCCTGCGCATCGCTCGGGTCATGCATCAGCGCAGACAGCGCCGAGCGCCGTTCGATCAGGGCGTCCAGGTCGGCCTCGCGCGCGGGGTCTGCGACCGCATCACGCAGCGGCAGATCCTCGGGCGGTCGGTTGCCGATGCTCACGGCGCCCCCCCGCCCGCGGCGGCAGCTGCCGAGAAGTGGCTGCGCAACCGCCCGAGCGCATAGCGCAGCCGGCTCTTCACCGTCTCGCGCTGCGCGCCGGTGAGCACGGCGATCTCGTCGAGCGACAGACCACCGTCTTCGTGCAACAGCAGCGCCTCGCGCTGGACGAACGGCAGGGTCGCGATCGCGGCGCGCAGCTGTCGCGCCGCCGCGCCGCGTTCGGCGATCGCCTGCGGCTCGAGCGCCTGCGCTGCCGGCAACCGTTCGGCCAGCGTCATGCCCGTCCCACCATGATCGTCGTCGATCGACAGCGTACGGTCATCCTGTGACCGACGCACGATGTCGATCACCCGGTTGCGCGCGATCTGGAACAGGAAGGTGCGGAACTTCGCACTCGGCTGGTAGCGCGCGCGTGCATTGATCAGGTTCATCCACACATCCTGGAATATCTCGTCGACTTCACCCCGGTTGTGGCACTGGCGCAGGATGAACCGGTAAAGCGCCGCTCGATGCCGCTCGTAGAGCAGGTCGAACGCGGAGGCATCTCCGTCGCGATAGCGCAGCATCAGTTCCTCGTCGGCCACTGGCACCGGCGGCGCCAGCGCCGCACCGATCGCAGGCAGCAGCGCGGAGGCTGCCGGACCCGCGCCCGGCAGCATTTCAGTTGTGTCGACCGCCCGACTCATCGCGGCAGTGTAGCCGACCGATCAGCGCGGGGGCGGATCGGGCACGAATCCCGGGAATGGATGCGGTGCCCGTGCGATCGGCGGCAACGGTGCCGGCAGGATGCCGCGCGCAACGAGGTTAGCCCGGCTGTCGTAGAAGATCGTGACCACCTCGTCCGGCACCGGCGAGGCGCGCTCGAACTGCGCGTGGCGCACGGGTGCGTGTTCAGTCCGGCCATGGCCGGTGCCCAGCGGCGCGGCTGCCCGGGCAGCCATGTCGGCTGTCGCACTGGGCGGCGCCGATGAACCGGACGATGATTCCGATCGCGGCCGCGCCATCGCCTCGGCACTCTCGGGCGCATCGGCACGGAACGGCTGCCGCTGAGAGATCCCGACCGCCGGCGGCGTGGCCGCGCGGAACACGGCCACGCCGATCACCCCGACATCGTCCGGCCGGCCGGTGCGCGCCGCATAGGAATCGGGCAGCGTCGTGAAGTGGAAGGCCGCGGTGCGCTGCAGGTCCTTGCGCCAGCCGCGGATCTCGGCCTGCTGCCGCGGGCGCAGCACATAGCCGGTCTGGTCGGGACGGGCAGTCTCGCCGGACACGGCGTTCACGCCGTCGACCGACAGCACGGCGAGCAGCTCGCCAGCGGCGCGGTTGCGCAGCATCACCGAATACTCGGTGCCCGGCGTGCCGGCCACGTACAACTGCCCGTTGTGGCGTATCACCGGCAACTCGACATTGCGCGCACGGTCGATCACCCGTACCTCGAGCAGGTGGCCGCTGGCTGCGGCTGCAGACGGCAACCCTGCGACTGCCGCCAGGACGAACGCCGCGGTGGCGGCAGCTGAAACGCAAGCCCGAAGGGCCATGGTCGAATCCTCCATCAGTGAGTGATGGAGACTTGAACGTCGCGCCTGCCGGAACGGGGTTGACCCGGGGTCCACCCGGAGCGAACGTCAGTCGAGGGCGAGCGTCAGCCGCGGCTCGAAGGCGAAGCCGCCTGCCGCCACGCCGTCCCGCAGGAAAGCCAGCCCCTCCTCGGCCAGGCCAGCCTCGCCGCGCACGCCCAGCTCTATGTAGGGACGTTCGGCGATGCGCGGCAGGCTGAACAGCTTCAGCCCCGGGTACCGGCCGACGCAGGTGTTCATCAGGTCGATCAGCTGGCTTTCACCGGCGCCGTAGACCAGGATCGCGATGTCGATTTCCGGCACCCGCGCCAGGTGCGGATAGAGCGTGTCGAGCACCCAGTCGAGCATCGGCCACGCCATCTGCGGGAAGCCGGGGAAAAAGTGCACGTTGCGGAAGGTGAACCCGGGAATCCGGTTGTACGGATTCGGGATGATCGAACTGCCGACCGGGAACGTCCCCATTGCCAGCCGGTGCGGCGTGACCTCGTCGCCCCAGCGGCCGCGGATCTCGCGCTCGGCTTCCGGATGCAGTTCCATCCCGACCCCGCCCGCGGCCGCAGCACACTGCCGC
The DNA here is from genome assembly GCA_044340265.1 of Burkholderiales bacterium. Classification (GTDB taxonomy): domain Bacteria; phylum Pseudomonadota; class Gammaproteobacteria; order Burkholderiales; family CAIKXV01; genus CAIKXV01. The sequence continues at coordinate 2,517 of JBIITW010000022.1, forward strand.
GTATGGTCGTCTGGCGTCGCACCGATGCCGCCGAACGAGAACACCACGTCGTCGGTGGCCAGCGCGCGCGCCAGGGCGTCGGTGATCCGGGCTGGCTCGTCCTGCAGGCAGGTCGACCATGAAAGCTCGAGCCCGCGCTTGCCCAGTGCCGCGACCACGGTGCTGAAGTGCTTGTCCTGCCGCTTGCCGGTGAGGATCTCGTCACCGATGATGATGCTTCCGAAAGCCATTGCCTTGCGTCCTCGAGGTGCGCCGCCGAGCGGCATCACGTCATTATGTAACTTTCCAGCTGCGCGATCTGGAACTGCTGTTCCGATATGGTTTCCTTGACCAGGTCGCCGATCGACAGCACGCCGACTACCCGCTTGCCTTCCAGCACCGGCAGGTGGCGGCAGCGCTTTTCCGTCATCACGGCCATGCACTGGTCGACCGTCTGGTCGGGTCCGACACAGACCACCTTGTGGGTCATGATCTCGGACACCCGGATGTCGCGCGACGACTTGCCGAGCAGGATCACCTTGCGCGCATAGTCCCGTTCGGAAAGCATGCCGGCCAGCACCTGGTCGTCAAGCACCACCAGCGCGCCGATGTCGTGGCTGGCCATCAGTTCGAGCGCGGCGAAGACGCTCTCGTGCGGCGCGATCGACACGATGCCCGGCTTGTCTTCGATCAACTGCCTGGCTGTCTTCATGGCTCCCTCCCCATGCAACCGGGCTCACGCGAGGCGCTCGATGGCGACCCTGCCGCCCGTCGGGGAAGTATGAGCGCGCCGTGTGCTGCTGCCAATAGCTGGCGCCAGCCGGGGACGGCCCACGGCCCGCCGTCCACGAAACGACAACGGCAGCCTGCGCTGCCGTCGAAGTCCGGATTGCCCACCGCCGTCACCGGCGATGGGCGCGCTGCCCGCCCTACTGCGGCGGTTGCGCCCCGCCACGCGGCGGGATCTTCAGGCTCAGGATCATCGAGGCGGTGAGCACCGTGATCACCACGCCGAGCGAGGCCCAGACCGGGATCTTGTAGATGTCGAGCAGCAGCATCTTGGTACCGATGAAGATCAGGATGATCGCCAGCCCGTAGTTCAGCAGGTGGAACTTGTCCTTCATGTTGGCCAGCAGGAAGTACATCGCCCTCAGGCCGAGGATGGCGAAGATGTTCGAGGTCAGCACGATGAACGGATCGAGCGTGATCGCGAAGATCGCCGGGATCGAGTCGACCGCGAACACGACGTCGATCACGCCGATCATGATCAGCACGACGAACATCGGCGTCGCGTATTTCACGCCATCCTTGATCACGAAGAACTTCTCGCCCGCATATTCGCGGGTGATCTTCATCTTGCTGCGCAGGAACTTGAGCATCGGATTCTGCTCGAGGTCCGGCTCGTCGTCGGCATGCGCCCACATCTTGTAGCCGGTGTAGACCAGGAACGCACCGAACACGTACAGGATCCAGTGGAAGTGCTGGATCAGCCAGACACCCACCAGGATCATGATCGCGCGCAGGATGATCGCGCCGATGATCCCGTAGATCAGCGCACGCCGCTGGTACTCGGGCGGCGTCGCGAAGAACGTGAAGATCATCAGGAAGACGAAGATGTTGTCGACCGCGAGCGATTTCTCGATCAGGTAGCCGGCGAGGAACTCGAGCGACTTTTCCCAGGCGACGAACCAGCCGAAATCGGCGCCGAACCTGGCGACATACTCGGGCGCGCTGTACTTGTCCCAGAGGTAGAAGAAAAGCAGTGCGTTGAACACGAACGACAGTGCGATCCAGAGGATCGACCAGTTCAGGGCTTCCTTGAAGCTGACCGCCTTCGACCCCTTGCGTTCCAGCAGCAGGATGTCGATCGCCAGCGCGATCACGACGAACAATGCGAAAGCGCCCCACATCCAGGGTTCCCCGACCTGGATCTCGAAATCTGCTGCCTGTTCTAGATTCATTTGTCTCGCTCGTTGCACCCGGTCTTGTCATCCGCGCATCCGACCGCACGACAGGCGATCAGGAGCCGCGACCGATCCGGGATCGCTCGTTCTGGTTGGCGCCAATGGCGCAATTAAAGGCAAGATGCAGGCCATGATCGACGGGCGACATTCACTGTCCGTCGACCAGACCCAGAGTGTTGGACAAGTTTTGTCGGCAAAGTTTCAAGCTGGCGAACATTTCTTTTCGCGTCCGGCAGGAATCTCCCCCGACCGCCGGCAGGTCAGCCAGCAGATCAGCCGGCAGCCTGGATCGCGGCCGCGCGCTCGATCACCTGCTCCGCCTGCCGGATGCTGACGATATCGAGCATCCGGCCGTCGAGCGAGACGGCGCCCTTGCCCTCGGCGGCGGCCGCCTGCATCGCCTCGATGATCCGGTGCGCCTGTGCGACCTCTTCGGCGCGCGGGCTGAACACATCGTTCACCGGACCGATCTGCGCCGGATGGATGCACATCTTGCCCTCGAATCCGAGCGCCGCGGCCCGGTGTGCGCTGGCCAGCAGCCCCTCGCCATCGCGGAAATCCGCAAACGGACCGTCGAGCGGGCGCAGGCCCCATGCACGCGCCGCAACCACCAGCCGGGCGTGCACCGCATGCCAGGGGTCGCCCCAGTGGAACGCGCGCGGCACGCCCGGCTGGCCTGCCGCCGCGTCGGTCAGCACGCCATAGTGTGGGCTCACGCCGCCGATCGACGTCGTGCGCATGCGCGTGGATGCGGCGAAATCGCCGCTGCCGAAGGTGATGCCTTCGAGGCGCGACCCGTGCTGCGCGGCCGTGGCCGCGATCGCCTCGATGTTGGCGATGCCCGAGGCACTTTCAACCAGTGCGACCAGGCCGGTCCGTTTCGACCGACCGGCCTCCATCTCGACCTGCCCGACCAGCATGTCCACCGCATGCAGGTCGGCCGGCACGCCGATCTTGGGCACGATCAGCAGGTCGATGCGCGGGCAGCGTCCGACGATCTCGATCACGTCGCGGAACATGAACGGCGTGTCGAGCCCGTTCACGCGCACCTCGACCGTCTTGCGCCCCCAGTCGATCCCGTTCAGGGCATCGACCACGTTGGCGCGTGCGCTCGCCTTGTCGTCGAACGCGACCGCATCCTCGAGATCGAGGTACACCGCATCCGCGGCCGAGCGCGCGGCCTTCTCGAACATCTTCGGCTGCGAACCGGGCACCGCGAGTTCGCTGCGGAACAGGCGCGTCGGGCGTGGTGCGGGGGGCAGGATCGTCATCGGACAGGGAACCGGGGTTCTTCAGGACGCCGGAGTATATCGAGTGCCCCGGGCAAGTGCCCCGGGCGCGCGCCCGCGTGCACACCGGCCCACCGGCACTAAAGATCGTCCGGGCGCGCCCGTTAATGTGGGAATGATGCCCGCCTCTACACGCCCTCGACTGCGCACCCTTGCGGCCGCCGGCGCGCTGCTGCTCGCCACCGGCTGCAGCACCACGCCGACCGAACTGGCGAACCGCGTGCTGCCCGAGAGCCCGCTGGTGCCGGATTACTCGATCCCGATCTCGCGCTCGCTGAGCATCCCGCTCGAATCCGCGGTGGCGGCGGCGCTGGTCTACTGGTTCGTCGACCCGCTCGGCCCGAACTGGGAAGTCGCCGAACGACGCATGTCGCCGACCCTGGTCCACCTGTCACTGCGCAAGAAGCGCATCACCACCGGCGGCGATGGCGAGCCGCCGCAGATCGTGCGCCGGCGCGCCACCGAGCTGGCGATGAAGGCAGGCATGCGCGGCTACCAGATCCTCGAATACAGCGAATCGACCGAGTCGGAAACCATCGGCACGCGGCGCATCACGACGGCGCTGGTGAAACTCACCGACGCCCCGCCGTTCCGGATCCAGTGACCGGGGCGGTCAGTCCCGGCGCACGATGCCGGCGATCGCCGACGAGTCGAGCCGTTCGCCACCGGCCTTCTGCAACGCGCTGAAGGTCTGGGTGGCGATCGCCGCGCCAGGCAGGGCGACGCCGGCCCGCCGTGCCGCATCGAGCACGATGCGCAGGTCCTTCCAGTGCAGCCGGGACTCGACGCCCGCCTTCGTGTCACCGCTGGCCATCTTCGGCCCCATCACCTCGAGCATCCGGCTGGCGGTGCTGCCGCTGCGCAGGGAATCGAGCAGCACCTGCGGATCGATGCCATGCGCCCCGGCCAGGCAGAACGCCTCGGCCATGCCCTGCAGCGTGACGCAGATCGCGAGCTGGTTGGCCGCCTTGGCCACCTGCCCGGCGCCGCAGTCGCCGACATGCACCAGCGTGCGCCCGACCGACTGCAGCAGCGGCCGCGCGCGCTCGAACGCAGCGACATCGCCGCCGACCATGATCGACAGCGTGCCGGCGATCGCCCCCGCCTCGCCGCCCGAGACCGGGGCGTCGAGCATCTGCACCGACTGCAGTGCCAGACGCGCCGCGCAGGCGCGCGAGGTCGACGGCGAGATCGTGCTGTGGTCGATCACCAGCGACCCGGGCGCCAGCCCCTCGGCGATACCCCCCGGGCCGAACAGCACCTGCTCGACATCCGCGTCGGCGGTGACCATGGTGATCACGGCATCGCACTGCGCGGCCATCGACGCTGCCGAGTCGAACGCGACGGCGCCCTCCGCCACCAGTGGCGCCATGGCCGCTGCGCGCCGCGCATGCACCGCGACCCGGTAACCGGCACGCAGCAGGTTGGCGGCCATCGGCCGTCCCATCACGCCGAGCCCGACGATGCCTACCCTGATCGCAGGCGGGGCTGCCGCTGCCGTGTGTGCGCCTGCGCTGGCCTGTTCCACTGTCTATTTCTTTCCGTGATAGGCGGTATCGGGTTGCGCCGGCCATCCGAATTCGATCGCCTTGCGCAGTTCGCCCAGCGTGGCGAAGCCCTGCCGGGGGATCGCATCGTAGACGATGCCCTGCCGACGGTTGACCTCCTTCGCGACGCCGGCGATCGCATGCAGCGCCCAGCCCTCGAGCGGCATGGCATCGGGCAGTTCGGGCGGCTTGCGCTCGTCGCTGCGCCAGCTGCCGCGCAGCGCGGTGTTGTTGGAGGCATTCGGATCGACGCGCGACCGGCTGACCAGCAACAGGTCGAACTCGATCGCGTCACCCTTGCGCACCACCTTGCCGGTGAGCTGCCAGGGCGGCAGGAAGGTACCGGCGGCGCTGGGCGTCTCGATCGACAGCGCCTGCACGTCGTCCTTCACGCTGATGGCTTGCTCGCGCCGCACCGACTGCGGACCATCGGGCACGCCGCGTTCGAGCAGGCGCAGAGTCAGGTTGAGCAGCAGCGTCGGTCCATCCACTGCCGGCATCAGCGCGCCCTTGCGCGCCAGCACCATGTCGCGGGTGAGCAGCGCCTTCTGGCCGATGATCAGCACGGTGCCCGACTGCGGCCCCGCCTTGCGCTGCTCGTCGAGCACCAGGCGGATGTCATTGCCCGCGGTACGTTCGAACGTCCAGCGCGACTTGAATCCGGCCGTCGGCTCAGAAGCATCCAGCGTGATGAAGTTGCCGCGATACCAGGCTGCGCCCGGCTTCTTCGCGGCGGCGGCGCGATCGGCGGCAGCACGATCCGCGGCAGCCCGTTCGCCGCCCGCGGCGGCCGGTGGCCGTGACTGCGCTGGCGGGGCCGACGCCGGACCCTGCGCGCCGGCACTGGCGCTGCCAAGCAAAGCGGCGACCACGCCCGCTGCAGCCAGCCATGCTGGCACGCGGCCCACTGCAGCCGGTACATCGGCGTTCATAGCGTCTCCCCGGCCATGCGCTCGAGCACCTTCACCAGCGCCGACGAATCGAGGCCGGCGTCGCCGGCACCGACCAGTGCGTTCAACTGCTGCGCGACCAGCGCCGAACCCGGCAGGTCGAGACCGAGTGCATGTGCCTCGTCGATCACCACGCCCAGCGCATCTGCCGCCACGCCGGCTTCGAGTGCCGGCGCGAAATCGCGCGACAGCATGCGCGCGCCATGCACATCGAGTACGTGGCTGGCGGCAAAGCCGCCGGCCAGCGCGGCGCGCACCCGCGACGGGTCTGCACCCAGCCTGCGTGCCAGGGTCAGCGCCTCGGCGACTGCCTCGGTGGTCAGCGCGTCCAGGATCGAGTGGCAGCAGCCGATCGCGCGTCCGGTCCCGATCGCGCCGACATGACGCAGGTCGCTGCCGAGCCGCGAGAGCAGTGGTCGCGCACGCTCGAACGCAGCTGCCGAGCCGCCGGCACGCAGCGCACCTTCAGCCACCTGCGACACGTCGAGCATGTCGACACCCCGCGCCAGGAGGCGCGCGGCAGCCGCCTGCACCTCGCGCGGCGCCAGCATGCCCATCTCGACCACCAGGCAGGGCGTCGATGACCCCGCCGTCATCGCCCCCTGCCGCGACCCGGACGGCCAGCCACCACCCGGACCGGCCAGCAGTGCGTCGACATCGGCCGGGCTGGCCAGCGCGGTGACCAGCAGGTCGCAGGCCTGCCCGGGCTCGGTCAGCGCGACACCCGCCTCGGCCAGCGCATGGCCGAGGCGCAGGGCCTGGCGGGAACACCCGGCGCCATCAACTGCGAACAGGCCGACGCGCAGCACAGCTCCGATCGCAGCCGTCGTCACTTGTTCTTCTTCTTTTTCTTGCGGTCCTTGGCACCCGACTTGTCCTTGGCACCCGAAGTGCCGTAGCCCACGTCGCGCACTTCGGTGTTCATCTTCACGTCGTTGCGGCGCTGGGTGGCGATCAGCTTGCCGGTCTCGAAGTAGTCGCCGGCCACGGCGAGCTCGGCGGCCTTGTCGAACTCGGGCGACCATTCGCCCAGCGAATAGCCGAACCAGGGCACCTGCGGGCGCAGTGGCGGCAGTCCGAGCTCTTCCCAGATCTTCTTCGCGTTCTCCATGAACTCGCGCTTGGGCAGCGAGATCGGCGGGAACTTCTCCTTCAGCGTGGCATCGATCAGCACCGATGCATCGGTGCCTCCGTTGCGCTTGCTGCGCGGGCCATGGCCCTGGTCACGGTGGGAAAGGATCTCGATGTCGAGCGCCGGATTGGCCCGGTAGGACATCGCCCAGAGCAGCGCGTCGGCATTGTTCGGATCGATGTCCTCGTTGACCGCGATCACGTACTTGCCGGCGGCCCGGTGCAGCGAAGCCGCGCCATACATCGCCCGCCAGATCTCGTTGCGCGGCGTGTTCGAATCCATGATCAGCGCGACCACCTTGCGCAGGTTGGTCAGCGGCTCGTGCATCACCACCTTCTTCACGCCCTGGATGCCGAGCACGTTCTTCAGGTGGTTGTGGAACAGCGGCTCCATCGCGACACGCTTGATCAGGCTCGATTCGCTCGGCGTCACCTGCGAGATGATCGAGGTGAGGATCGCCTTCTTCCTGCGCGTGATGCAGGTCACGTCCATGTAGGCGTTGAATTCCTGCAGGTTCACATGGCCATGCGATTCGCCGAACGGCGCCTCGGGCTCCAGCCATTCGGTGTTGATGAAGCCCTCGATCACCACCTCGGCTTCGGCCGGCACCAGCAGGTCGACCGTCTTCGCGCGCACCACGTTCACCGGCGCGCCGACCAGCCCGCCCGCGACATGGAACTCGTCGACCGTCTCGGGCAGCTTCTGCACCGAGGTGAACGTGATGCACGGCGGCGCGCCGAGCACCACCGCGGCAGGCAGGCGCTCGCCGCGTGCCTTCGCCTTCTCCCAGTGGATGAAGATGCCCGGACGCAGTTCCAGCGACGGATTCATGCCCAGGCGCCGCTGGCCCTTGACCTGGCCGCGGTAGTTGCCCATGTTCTGCACCCCGGTCTCGGGATCCCTGGTGATGTACTGCGACAGCGTGGTGTACGGCGCGTTGTCCCAGCCCGGGGTGGAGATCGGCACCGGGATCGCGTCCAGTCCCATGCCCGGCTTGTCGAGGTCGTCGCCCATGATCACGATCTCGTGGCACGGCGCGTTCTCGACGATGCGCGGCGGGATCGGGTTGGCGGCCGCCTTGTTCCAGGTGGCATCGATCTGGTCGAGTTCGCAGCCGATGCCGATCCGGTAGATCTCGCGGTTGGCGGCGAGCGCGCCGACGACCACCGGGATGTCGTACTTGCGGCCCTTGCTGTCGACCACGTTGTTGAACAGGAAGGCCTTGCGGTCCTTCTCTTCGATGCCGCCCCTGAACTGCCAGCGCACCAGCGGATGCATCTCGCTGTCCTTGTTGATCGGGCGGTCCACCGTGACCAGCAGCCCGGCGGCATCCAGCGCGGCTATGTGGTCATGCAGGTCGGGATAGGTACGGGGCAGTTCGCCTTTCTTCTGGAACTGCCGCGCCGGCGGCGCCTGCCTCGCCGGCTGGACCGGCCGGGCGCGCTTCGCGCCGGTCGTCTTCGCAGACTGGGGCGTCGATGCGCGGGAAGCGGGCTTCTTCTTCGATGCTGCCGCCTTGCCGCCGTTCTTCCTGACTGCCATGTCCATGCACGACCTCCTTTGTTGACCCCTTTTATACCAAGTTCGGCCGCCCCTCGCGCTGCACCGGGATGCCCGAAGCGCCGCCCTGCCGGAACCGCGCGTCCAGCGTCGCTGCGGCACGACTGAATTCGAGGTTGGCGATGTCCTCGGCCAGGCCCTCGTGCTCGGTGAGATCCATCCGCTGGCGCAATGCACCGGACAACGCCTCGAAGCCTCCGAGGGCCGCCATGTCCTGCTGGCGCAGCAGCCCGATCAGCCGATACACCGCCTCCGGATGCCAGTCAGCGGCTTCGGCAGCGGCCGGGCCCTGCGCCGCCGAGCGCTCCAGGGGCGCGGCCGCTGCCCTGAGGCGGTCGATGGCATCGGCCAGCGTCGCCAGACACTCGAGCAGTGCGGGAAGTTCATGGCGGCGGCTGATCGCCTCCGCCTGCGCTGCCAGGGCATGGATGCCGTTCGCGCCAAGGGTGCCGGCGGCCCCCTTCAGGCGGTGCATGCGCATCGCGCATCCGGCGAAGGCCTCGGCATCCGGAACATAGACCGGCATCGAGACGTCGATCGGCTCGCGCAGCCAGCGCGCCAGCATCCGACGGAACAGGTCAGGGTCGTTGCCCATCCTGCGGCGGGCATCGACGCTGTCGATGCCGTCCACCTCCGGCCAGGGCACGGCGTCGGCACGTGGCGATACGCCGGCAGCCCGCGCCGGGTCGTCCGGCGCCGGGTCGTCCGGCGCAGGGTGGTCCGGCGCCGACAGGACCTGCGGCGGGTCGCGCAGGAGGCTGCGGATGCAGGCCACCGCTGCCGACACCTCGAACGGCTTGCTGATGAAAGCGTCCATTCCCGCGGCCGTCGCACGCTGGCGTTCGCTGGTCATCGCACCCGCCGTCAGCGCGATGATCGGCAGCCCGGCAAGACCCAGTTCGCTGCGGATGCGCCGGGTCGCCTCATGCCCGTCGAGCACCGGCATCTGCACGTCCATCAGCACCACGTCGTAGGCGGCAGGCAGCGCGCGCAGCACTTCCAGCGCCTCCTGTCCGTTACGCGCGATGTCGACATGGGCACCTTCGATCTCGAACACCCGCTTGGCGACTTCCAGGTTCATCTCGCTGTCGTCGACCACCAGGATGCGCAGCGCCTGCAGCCCGCGCGAACCGGACGGCGCCGCATCGGCTGGCGCCGGCAGGCGCGACGCATCGGCGTGTGCCAGGGCCAGTTCGACATGGAACACGCTGCCGCGGCCCGGGATGCTGTCGAGCCCGATGCTGCCATCCATCAGTCGCACCAGCCGGCGTACGATCGACAGGCCGAGCCCGGTGCCACCGAAGCGGCGGGTGGTCGAGGCATCCGCCTGCGAGAACGGCGAGAAGATCAGCGCCTGCTTCTCGGGGGCGATGCCGATGCCGGTATCGCGCACTTCGAAGCGCAGGATCGATGCGGCAGCCTGCGCCGACGATCCGGCCGCCGGCGCGACCTCGCGAACGACCAGGTCCACCCTGCCGTGCTCGGTGAACTTGATCGCGTTGGCGAGCAGGTTGTTCAACACCTGGCCGAGCCGCAACGGGTCTCCATCGAATACCTCCGGCAGGTCGGGCGCGAAGTCCACGCCAAGCACCAGGCCCTTGGCGTCCGCCTGCACGCGCGCGATGGCCGCCGCATCCTCGATCAACGAGCGCAGCCGGAACGGCTGGCGCTCCAGTTCCAGCTCGCCGGCTTCGATCTTGGACAGGTCGAGCACATCATTGATCACGCCGAGCAGCGAATTGCTGGACACCCGGATCTTGCCGAGCAGTTCGGCCTGCGCCGGATCGAGCCCGGTCCTGCCGAGCAGGTAGGACAGGCCGATCACCGCATGGATCGGGGTGCGGATCTCGTGGCTCATGTTGGCGAGGAACTGGCTCTTCGCCTCGCTCGCCTGCTCGGCCTGCTGCGTGCGCGCCTCGAGCGCCGCATTGAGCGACTGCAGCTGGCCCTGCGCCTGCTTCAGGTCGGTGACATCGAAGACCAGCGTGTAGAAACCGACCACCTCCCCGCTCTGCACGTCCGGCAGGTAGCGCGCCAGCGCATGGCGTTCGCCCTTGCCGTCCGCGCGCGGAAAGGTGCGCTCGAAGGTCTGTTCCTCGCCGCGCAGCGCGGCCTCCGCCCACGGCAGGCTTTCCACGAACAGTTCGGCGCCCAGCAGTTCCTGCAGATGAATGCCGGGCATCGACTCCAGCGGGGTGCCGAACCATTCCTCGAATGCCCGATTGGCGAAGCGGCAGGTCAACCGCCGGTCCCAGTAACCGATCATCGACGGCGTGGCATCGAGGATCTTCTGCAGGTCGTAGCGTGCCGCCGCCAGGGACCCTTCGCTCGCGGTGAGGCGGGCGTTGGTCGCCTGCTGCGCGGCATCGCGCTCCTGCAGCGTCTGGATCATCTTGTCGAAGGTACGCGACAGCTCGCCGAACTCGTCGTCCGAATGGTAGCCGGCGCGCACGCCGAGGTTGCCGGACTCCACCGCTGCGGCGGTCCGCTGCAGTCGGGCCATCGGTCGCAGGACACGGCGCAGCACGACGAAGGAGAACACGCCGATCAGCGCGACGAAGGTCGCCTGGTTGGTCAGCGTGATCTGGCGCTGGACGGCCTCGCGCTCGCGGCGGATGTCGCTCAATCGCTCCTCGAGGTCGAACGCCGCATCGCTGATACGGCGCGTCTCTGCGATCACGTTGTTGGACAGCATCTCCAGCCTGGGCTGGACGCGAACCCGGTCGGGCTCGGCCGAGGTCGCCTCGATCGCGGCGAACAGGTCGGGCAGGCTCTCGGTGACGCGCAGCATGACCTCGATGTCCTCGTTCAGCGCCTCGGACTGTCCCCGCAGCCGCTGCAGCGTCCCGGTCACCTCGCCATGCACGCTGCGCCATTGCCGGCTGGCGCGCGGCGTGGCGTTGAGCAGGTAGTCCTGGGTCAGCACCAGCAGGCTGGCGGCGTCGCGCGAGATGCGACCGAGATCGAGCTGGAACCGGTCGAGCTGTGTGTCCTGCCCCAGCCGTACTTCGAACACGACCATGCGCACCGACACCACTGCCAGCGCGACCGCGATGCCCCAGAGGATCAGGTGACGGATGCGCATCGACCCCTACCTCGCGAGGCGCACCGCACGCGGATCGAGCTGGCGCAGGGGTTCCACGCGGATCATGTCGAGGAATTCGGGTGCCCGCGACCCGGGCGGCACCAGCTTTTCGCGCAACGCCCAGCGCACCTGGGCCTCGAGCTGGAGGATCAGCGGCTGCGCCAGGTGCAGGCGATACTCGAAGGCCTCCCAGCTGCGCTCCACCTCCTTCAGTTCGAGCTTGAGGATGCCCGAAGACAGCAGCCGGGCCTCGGCCGGGTTGCGCCGGATCAGCTCGTTCGCGCGTTCGACCGCCCGCAACAGCCTCAGCGCGTCGGCATCGCTGACCCCGGCCGAGGCCTGCGCACTGACCAGGTTGAAGTTCACCGCGAAGAACGCCGGGCCCGGCACGACGCGCCCGTTGGGTCCGAGCTGGCGCAGGGCCTCGGACGCGAAGGTGCCGAACAGGCCGGCGGCATCGACCTCGCCGCGCACCAGTGCCTCGACGGTGCGGGCCGGATCGAGGGGCACCAGGGTGATGTCGGCCATCGTCAGTCCGTGGAACAGCAGGTAGGTGTCGACGAAGAAATGTCCACCGGATCCGCGCGGCGTGCCGACCCGCTTGCCGCGCAGGTCGCCGGGCTTCTGGATTGCGCGATCGGCGCGCACGATCATGCTGTTGTCGCCGATCGAGCGGGTGATGGTCGCCAGGATGGAGAAGTCGTTCCGCTTCAGGCTGGCGAACATGATCGGCGCATCGGCCACGGTGGCGAAGTGCACTTCGCCTGCAAGCAGCCGCTCGAGCCCGATGCGACCGACCGGGAAGTGCAGCACCCGCAACGGCAGCCCTTCGGCCGCGAAGTAGCCCAGCTTCTCGGCGATCAGCACCGGCAGCGCGTGGGGACTGTCGGTCACGGCCAGCGTCAACGGCCCGCGGCCGGCGCCTGCGGCCGCCGCCTGCGCCGGACCCTGGGCCGTGGCGGAGGCCGTAGCGGCGGCCGCAGCGGCGCAGGCGCGTGGCCAGGCCGGGAGCACCGCCCCGGCGCCAAGCAGGGAACCGGCGGCAAGCAGCCGGCGTCGTGATCGACCCGCGCTCACTGGACGAGCCTCACCACGCGTGCATCCACCTGCCGCAGCGGACCGGGACGCAGCAGGTCGAGAAAGTCGGGCATCGCCATCGAGGCTGGGACCAGCTGCTCGCGGACCGCCCAGCGGAACTGGCTTTCCATCACGTGCACCAGCGACTGCCCCAGGTGCAGCCGGAACTCATAGTGGGTCCAGGTCACGGCGACAGCCGCACGCTCCACCTTCAACGCGTCGGCCACCTTCGTGATCGCCTGTTCGGGATGCTTGCGCATGTATTCCTCGGCGCGGCGCAGCGCGCGCAGCAGCTTCACGTCGTCTGCCTCGTGGACGCCCGGCGAGCGCAGCGCGCTCACCAGGTTGAAGATCACGCTGAAGTAGCGCACCGGCGGCAAGGCGACACCGCGGCCGCCCAGGTCGCGCAGCACGTCATGGACCTGGGTGCCGAACACCGAGACGGCATCGATCTCGCCGCGCGAGATCGGGCCGGTCAGGTCGTCCGGGTCGAGCCAGACGACGGACGCATCGGCTGCAGCGAAACCGTTGTAGGTGAGCACGCTGCTCATGAAGTAATGGCTGCTGGTGCCCTTGATGGCGCCGATGCGTTTCTGCTTCAGGTCGGCCACGGTGCGGATGCCGCGGTCGTTGCGCACCACGATCCGGTTCTCCATGCTCGAAGTGGTCAGGCTCGCCAGTATCGAGAACTTCGGGTTCTTCAGGCTGCCGAACATCAGGGGCGTGTCCGCGGAAGTGGCGAACCGCGCCTGCCCCGAGAGCAGCTTGTCCATGCAGGTGCGCCCGACCTTGCAACGCTCGAGGCGCACGCTGAGCCCCTCGGCCGCGAAGAAGCCGTTGGCCTCGGCGATGTAGACCGGGGCCGCGAACGTGTTCTCGAGCACCGCGATCACCATCGGCTGCTGCGATGCGCCCGTCGCCGCCGCGCCGTCGACCCACAGGACGGGGGCGACCAGGATGCATGCCAGGGCATTCCTCAAGACAGCGATGCCGGCTCGCAGGCTGCGGGCCAGGCGCAGGATGACTTCGTTCATCAATACTTCCGAAAATGGGCGATGCGGGCGTTGGGCACACGACCTGTGTCCAACTTTCGGCCGCGCGAGCGCAATCTTGAGGCCCACCGCGTCCGGCCACGACGCCCCTGCCGCGAGGTCAGTCAGAACGGATGCCCGCTGCCTTCACCACCTGCGTCCAGCGGGCGATCTCGGCGCTGATCTGGGCCGCGAACTGTACCGGCGTGCTGCCCACCGGCTCGGCCCCCTCGGTCGCCAGCAGCGCCTTCATCTCGGCGCTGTTGACTGCCTTGACGGCTTCCGCATGGATGCGTGCGACCACCGGCTGCGGTGTCTTCGCAGGCGCCAGCAATCCGGTCCAGGACGAATAATCGAAACCGGGCACGCCCGACTCGGCGACGGTCGGCAGTTCGGGCAGCACCGCCGCGCGGCGCGTGCCGGTGGTCGCCAGCGCACGCAGGCGGCCGACACGCACATGCGACAGCGATGTCGAGATGGTGGCCATGTTCACCTGCACCTCGTTGGAGAGCAGCGCCTGTACCGACGGTGCACCGCCCTTGTACGGCACATGCACGAGGCGCGTGCCGGTGAGGTGCATGAACAGTTCCATCGACATGTGGGTGCCGGTGGCTGCGCCACTGGTGCCGTAGTTGAGCACGCCGGGTTTGGCGCGTGCCAGGGCGAGCAGCTCCTGCACCGTCTTCACCGGCAGCGATGGATGCACGACGAGCAGGTTCGGAAAGGCCGACAGCACGGTGATCGGTGCGAAGTCGCGCTGGCTGTCGAACGGCAGCTTCGCATGCAGCGCAGGGGTCGCCGTGAACGATGCCGCGACCGCCAGCAGGGTGTGGCCGTCGGGTGCCGCGCGGGCGACGATCTCGGTGCCGATCACGCTGCCCGCCCCCGGGCGGTTGTCGACCAGGACATTGTGGCCCAGCGCCGCCGACAGTTGCATCGCGAGTGGACGCGCGACCAGGTCGGTGGAACCGCCGGCGCTCTGCGGCACGATCAGCCGCACCGGCTTCGCCGGCCATGCCGCACGCGCGGGCGTGGCCGGCGATGCGGCCGCGGCAGCGACAGCGATAGCGGGCAGCAACAGGGGCAGGCCGGCCAGCGCGGCAAGCGCGACAATGGCCGTGGCGCTCGAAACAGCCGTGGCGGAGACGACCGCCCGGGCCGGGATGGCAGATGCGTTCATCGACTCGTCAATCCGCATTCAGGTTGAGGGCCTTGACCAGCTTCACGTTGTGGCCGATCGTGTCCTGCACCAGTTGGCGGAACTCCGCCGGCGTGGTGAGCATGATCTCGGTGGCCTGAAGCGCCATCTGCGAACGCACCTCCGTGCGCGCCATCGTCGACACCAGCCCGCTGCGCAGCCGCTCCAGGATCGGCGCCGGCGTGTTCTTCGGCGCGATCACGCCATTCCATGCGCTGTAGCTGTAGCCGGGCACCGTCTCGGCGATGGTCGGCATCTCGGGCAACAGCGCGGTACGCCTGGGCAGGGTATGCCCCAGCGCCCTGACCTTGCCGCCCTTGATCAGTCCGAGCGAGGACGGCGCCGGGTTGATCGACCACTGCGACTCGCCGCTCATCACCGACGGTACCGCTGCGCCGCCCTTGAACGGCACGTGCAGCGAATCGAACTTGCCCAGGCTGAGCAGCAGCGCACCCGCCAGGTGGCTCTGCGAGCCCGGTCCGGCCGAAGCCATGTTGAGCGCGCCCTTCTTGGCACGCGCCATCTCGACCAGGTCGGCCACGCTGTTCAGTCCGAGCGCGGGGGTGACGATCAGCACGTTGGGCGTGACGCCGATCGTGCTGATGAAGGCGAAGTCGTTGAGCGGATCGAACGGCTGGCGCTTCTGCACGAAAGGCGCGACGGTCAGCGCCGGGGGTGAGGCGAAGATCACCGTGTAGCCGTCCGGATTCGCGTTGCGCCCGATCTCCATGCCGAGGGTGCCGCCAGCACCCGGCCGGTTGTCGATCACCACCTGCTGGCCGAGTTCCTCGCCCAGGCCCTGCGCGACGATGCGTCCGAGCGTATCGGTGCCGCTGCCTGGCGCGTTGGGCATCATCATGCGGATCGGCTTCAGCGGGAAGGCTCGCGGCGACTCGGCCGCCGGTGCAGGTGAAGCAATGAACGACAACATCGCGGCGCAGAGCAGAAGCGCGCAGGCCGGGGCGCGGGCGGACAGGCGACCGATGGACAGGTGACGGGCGGACATGGACTCCTCCAGGCGGTGAGCCGGCCGTGCTCGTTCGGCACGGTCCGGCGATATCGAGGACGGGCGGCAGGCTGCGCCTGCCCGATCCCCGACAAGCTTACCTCAGTCCCGGCGCGGTCTCGTCCGGGGGCCCCGGGCCTTCTCACCGGACGGCTTGCCCGGCCTGTGCTACTCGCGCAGATATTCGCGCTTGCGGCGGATCGAGGGCGACAGCACGAACGCAAGCAGCAGCACTGCGCAGGCAAGCAGGCTGGCGCTGATCGGCCGTTGCAGGAAGATCATGTAGTCGCCGCCGGACACCGCCAGCGAGCGGCGGAAATTCTCTTCCAGCATGGGACCGAGGATCAGGCCGAGCAGCAGCGGTGCGGGTTCGCAGCCCAGCTTGCGCAGCACGTAGCCGGCCACCCCCGCCCCGGCCATGAACACGACCTCCATCATGCTGTTGCGCAGGCTGTAGACGCCGATGCAGCAGAACACGATGATCGCCGGGAACAGGTAGCGGTAGGGCATCTGGATCAGTCGTACCCAGACCCCGATCAGCGGCAGGTTGAGCACGACCAGCATCAGGTTGCCGATCCACATGCTGACCACCAGCCCCCAGAACAGTTCCGGCTGCTTGGCGATGATCTGCGGCCCGGGCTGGATGCCGTGGATCATCAGCGCGCCCACCAGCAGCGCCATGATCGCGTTCGGCGGTATGCCCAGCGCGAGCATCGGGATGAAGCCGGCCTGTGCGCCCGCGTTGTTCGCCGCCTCCGGCGCGGCGACACCCTCGACAGCGCCCTGCCCGAATCGCGACGGATCGCGCGCCAGTTTCTTCTCGAGGCTGTAGGCGGCAAACGACGGGATGGTGGACCCCCCACCGGGCAGGATGCCCAGCACGATGCCGAGCAGGGTGCCGCGCACCGTCGCCGGGGTCGCACGGCGGAAGTCATCACGCGACGGCCACAGCCGGTCACGCAACCGGGCGAGGCCACCGTCCTTCGCCCGGCTCTCGAGGTTGAGCATGATCTCGGAGAGTCCGAACAAGCCCATCGCGATCGGCACGAAACCGATGCCGTCATACAGGTCGGCGATGCCGAAGGTGTAGCGCTGCTCGCCGGTGGTGACGTCGGTGCCGACCAGCCCGAGGAACACGCCGAGCACGATCATCGCCATCGCCTTCACCAGCGAACCCTGGGCCAGCACGATCGCCGCCACCAGCCCGAGCACCATCACCGCGACATAGTCCGGCGACTGGAACAGCAGCGCGACGCTGGCGATCGCCGGGCCGCCCACCGCGATCGCCAGGGTGGTGACCGTGCCGGCGAAGAGCGAGGCGAGCGCGGCGATCGCCAGCGCGGCACCGGCACGGCCGCTGCGGGCCATCGCATGGCCGTCGAGGCAGGTCACCACCGACGACGATTCACCGGGCAGGTTGACCAGGATCGCGGTCGTCGACCCCCCGTACTGCGAACCGTAGAACACGCCGGCGAGCATGATCAGCGCTCCGGTCGGCTCCAGGTGGAAGGTGATCGGCATCAGCATCGCGACGGTGGCCGTCGGCCCGATCCCGGGCAGCACGCCGACCAGCGTGCCGAGCAGGCAGCCGAGCAGGCACAGGCCCAGGTTGACCGGCGTCATCGCCACGCCGAAGCCCTGCGCGAGGTTGCCCAGCAGCGCCCCGATGAGTTCCATCATCGGATGGTCAGCCGGGCAGGCGGGGCAGCGCGTGCAGCGGCAGGCCCAGGCCCCAGACGAAGATCGCCAGCACGGCCAGCGACAGCACGACGGCCGGCAGCATCACCGAACGCAGCGCCACGCCGGGCACTGCACGGGCCGCGCACAGCGCGGAAGCGAAGATCGCGATCACCACGCCGAGCGGTTCGAGTGCGAACGCGAAGGCGAGCACCGCGGCAGTGACCGCCAGCAGCGGCCGCAGGCGACCGGGCTCGACCGCCGGTGCCGACGCGCGCAGACCGCCGGCGACGATCAGCAACCCGAGACCGACCATCAGCCAGCAGGCGGCGAGCGGCACGTAGCCCTCGCCCATCGCGTCGGCGGTGCCGACGTTCAGCGAGCGGCCGGCAAAGAGGCCACCCACGCCGATCGCGAGGAACAGCGCGCCGGCAAGGGTGTCCTGGTTCAACCAGCGAGGCATCATCCGAGGGCCATGACAGCCGTGTCGGGCGGGCGCCTACTTCTGCCGGGCGCGAACCAGGCCGGCCTCGAGGAACACCGGGTACATCGCCGCGTCCTCGGCGACCAGCCGCTTCGCGGTATCGACGCGGTTCAGCGGCTCGACGATGAAGCCCGCCGCGCGCGCCTTCTCGATGAACCCCTTGTCGCGCATCGTCTCGAGCAGCCTCGCCTCCAGGGTGGCGAGCCGGTCGGCCGGCGTTCCCCGGGGGGCCGCGATGTAGCGCCAGGTGCCGGCGATGAAGTCGATGCCCTGCTCGCGGAACGTCGGCACGTCGGGCAGCAGGAAGTGGCGCTGGGTGCCGGCAATCGCGAGGCTGCGCGCGGCACCCGACTTGTGGTGCTGCGAGATGTCCGGCGCCGGCACGGTCGCCGAATCGATCTCGCCCGAGAGCAGCGCCTGCACGGTCGGTGCGAACCCGGCGTAGGCGATCTTGTTGATCTTCGCGCCGATCGTGCGCTCCATCAGGGATGCCGCCACATGCGAAGACCCGCCCGGCTGGTCATTGCCGTTGCGCAGCTTGCCCGGGTTCGCCTTTGCGGCAGCGACATAATCGGCGAGGGTCTTGAAGCTGGTCTTGCCACCGACGGACAGCACCACCGGATCGTCGCCGAAGAAGGCGATCGGCTCGAAGTCGGACAGCGCGTTCGCGTTCGGGTTGTTGTATTGCGCAAACACGGCACCGGTAGCCACCATGGCGATCGTGTAGCCATCGGGCTTGGACGAGGCCATCTCCTTCAGTCCGATGGTGCCGCCCGCGCCGGGCCGGTTCACCACCACCACCGGCACGCCCATCTTCTTCGAAGCTGCGTCCGCGACCAGGCGCATCGCGATGTCGCTGCCACCGCCCGGCGGCCAGGGCACGATCATCGTGATCGGCTGCGACGGAAAGGCCTGGGCGATCGCCGCGGAAACCATGAGGCCGGTGGCGGCAACGGCGGCAGCAGCAGCCATCGCACAGGACAGCAGGCGGCGGCGCAGCCGGGACGGGCGGGTGAAGGTGACGGCGGCGGTGACGGCTTCGGTTCGGTTCATCGTTCGATCTCCTCTGGACAAGGGCGCAGCGTCGTTCCGGCAGGCAGGATCAGGAAGCCTCAGGCAGGCTTGAATTCGCGGATGACCGCCAGCGATTCGCTGCGGTCGGATTCGTCCCCGGTCAGGTAGAGCACGGGCTCGGACACACCGGCGTCGATGTAGTCCTGCAGGCGGCGCGCACAGCGCTGGCGGTCACCCCAGATGGCGAATGCCTCGACCGCGGCCTCGGGCACCAGCCGGGTCGCCTCGTCCATGTCGCGGCGGGAGACCGCATCGATGATCGCTTCCTGGTCGATCGGGATGCCCGAATGCGCGATGCCATCGTCGATGTAGCGGTTGCGCAGGACGAAGGCGAGCTTGGTGCGGCTCTTCTGCATCGCGTCGCGCTCGTCCTTCGAGGCGACGAAGAAGATGTAGGCCGCCTTGCGCACCGTGGCCAGGTCGCGGCCCGCCGCCGTCGCGCCTTCGTCGACCAGTGCGTAGGAGGCCTTGACGAACTCGGCCGAAAGGCCGGCGGACAGCACCGCGCCATCGGCCGCGCGCCCGGCAAAGCGCAGCATCTGTTCCTTCATCGGCGCGAGGTACACCGGGATGGGCTCCGGCGGCCTGAACATCATCCGTGCGCCGGCCAGCCGGTGCAGCATCGCCTCCGGCTGGTGCACCGGTTCGCCCGACCACAGGCCGCGCAGGGCGGCAAGGTACTCGCGGTTGGCCACCAGCGGCTTCTCGAGCTTCAGCCCTGCTTCGGCAAGGAACAGCGGGTTGCCGACGCCGATCGCCACCGCGACACGGCCGGGCGCGGCCTCGGCCAGCGTGGCCATCGCCATCGCCAGCGGCATCGGGTTGCGCAGGAACGGGCTGATCGCGGTGGGCACCACGGTCGCATGCTTCGTCGCCATCGCGAACGCCATGCAGGAGGTGAGCGGGTCGCGATAGCCGAGATGCTCGGCCATCCAGAAGCTCGATGCGCCGGCCGCCTCGGCCTCGCGTGCGGTGTCGAGTGATTCCTGGAACCCGGAGAAGCCGTCGAAGCTGATGCCGATGCGAACTGTCACTGTGTCACCCTCGTGAATGCCTTGCCGCTGGAAGATCAGCCGCGCACATGGCGCAGCAGTGCATCGCGATCCATGCCCGAGATGCCCATGGTAGTGGCGGTGCGGCCACCTGTTGCGAAATCCGTGCCGGTAAGCGCCCCGCCCAGGCGGTACAGCGCATCGGCGACCGGCGTGGGCACCCCGGAGATGCGGGCGATCTCGAGGAACGGCAGCAGCCCGTGCCCGAAATCTTCCCGGTAGTAGCGATGATCGAGTGAATCCGGCGCCTTGATCCGGCGATTCGCCTCGCCGCTGGCGATCGCGTTCAGCAGGTCGTCGGTGTCGGTCACCCACGGCTCGACCGTGCCGTAGCGCTGCATCTCGGCGGCCACGCCGGGCAGCGCATGGCCGAACGCGGCCGCCACCGCGATGCGTTCGGCATCGAGCTGGCGCATCACCCGGATCACGCCCGGCGTCATGCCCTGCACATAGAAGGTGAAGTCGCCGCGGGTCGCCTCGACCCAGGCGGCGCCGAGCACCGCGCCGGGCACGTGCAGCACCATGTTCAGGTTGGCGAGGCTCGAGTCGAGCACGTCGCCGACGCGCTGCGCGACCGGATACAGCGCCGCAGCCGCCGTCGCCGCGGCCTCACCGCCGGGCAGCACGCCCAGGCGCAGGAACTTCGCGCGGCCGGTGACGGTGACCCGCGCCGGCTGGTACTTGCGCGCGATATAGGACAGCGTGTGGAACTCCGCGACGGGCGGCACCGGTCCGCCGCTGGCTGCAGCATAGGCATGTGCGAATTCGAGCGCGCCGCCGGTGTGTCCGGGATTGAGCACCACCGGCAGCCGGTGCGCGCCTGCCCTGGCCAGGTCCCGCGCCACCCCGACATGGGACAGCGTCGGCAGGCAGACGAGGGCGACATCGGCACCGTCGATCGCTGCGGCCATGTCGGAGGTCATCAGCGCAGGTTCGGCGAACCCTTCTCCGAGCACGCCCTCGTACTCGACGCCACCGCGTGCGATGAACGGTGCGAGCGTGCCCGCCGACCGGTTCCACAGGCTCACCCGGTGCCCTGCGAGCATCGCCTCGGCGACGGCCGCCGCACCGCCCGCCCCTGCCCCGATCACGGCCACCTTCATGTCACGCCCTCCCGCAACGGCATCGCACCGCACTGGTGCGTGATGCCGGTGCATCTGCACCGCGCCGCATCGCCGCGGTGCTCATGCCTGCACCTGCACCCGCGCATCGACCACGCGCACCGGATAGACCCTGAGGTCCACCGTGCAGGGCGCCGTGAGCGCGCGCCCGCTGCGGATGTCGAACAGGCCGCTGTGGATCGGGCATTCGATGCGGCCCTCGGTGATGAACCCGTCGGCCAGGCTGGCTGACGCATGGGTGCACCGGTCGTGGGTGGCGAGGATCTCGCCATCGAGGTTGTACAGGCACACCGGCTCGCCCTGCACACGCACCAGAAGGGTGCCTTCCTCGGGGACATCGCCCTGCGCGCACACGTCGATCCACTCGCTCATCCGCATCCTCCGGTCATCGCTTCTTCAGGCGCGAAGGAGCATACACGACAGCAGGCCGAAACCGCCGGACTGTGATCACACCGCGCTGCATTCCATGTACGATGCGGCGATCGAACACCGTGCGGAGGCAGTCCGGATGAACACTCCATCGCCCGTCGAGACCGACGGCGTTTTCCGATGGCCCGACGAGGGCCTCGCCCGAGTGCCGTTCCGGGTCTACAACGACCCGCAGATCGCCGAGGCCGAGCAGAAGCTGCTGTTCCAGGGCGAGACCTGGAACCTGGTCTGCCTCGACCTCGAGGTGGCCGAGCCCGGGCAGTACCGCACGAACTGGATCGGCGACACGCCGGTGATCGTCGTGCGCGACCCGGTGGCCGACCGCATCCGCGTGTTCGTCAACCGGTGCGTGCACCGTGGCTCGATGCTGTGCCTGGAACAGCATGGCAAGGCCGAGAACTTCACCTGCATGTACCACAACTGGGTGTACAGCCTCGACGGCAAGCTGCAGAGCATCGCATTCAAGCGCGGCGTGCGTGGCCAGGGCGGGATGCCGGCAGACTTCGACATCACGAAGCACGGGCTGCGCGAGCTGCGCGTCGACACCATCCGCAACCTGGTGTTCGCCACCTTCTCGAGCAAGCTGCCGCCGGTGCGCGACTGGTTCGGCCCGCGCATGGTGTGGAGCCTCGAGCGCTTCTTCCACAAGCCGATCCGGCTGATCGGCGGCTACACCCAGGTGCTGCCGAACAACTGGAAGCTGTATGCAGAGAACGTGCGCGACTCCTACCACGCGAGCCTGCTGCACACCTTCTTCGCCACCTTCGGGCTGAACCGGCTGTCGATGGACGGTGCGGTCGAGGTGAACGAGGCCGGTGGCTCGCACCTGAGCTGGTCGAAGATGGCCACCGACGATGCAGAGGGTACCGACTATGCATCCGGCGGGCTGCGCTCGATGCGCGACCTCGCGATCGAGGACCGGCGGCTGCTCAAGACCTGGCCCGAGTTCGAGGACGGCATCACGCACATGATCCAGACGCTGTTCCCCAACGTGTTCCTGCAGCAGATACAGAACACGCTTGCCGTGCGCCTGCTGGTGCCGCGCGGCCTCGACCGCTGCGACCTGCAGTGGTGGGTGTTCGCCTACGAGGACGACACGCCCGAACAGCTTCGCATGCGGCTGTTGCAGAGCAACCTGGTCGGGCCGGCCGGGCTGGTCTCGCTCGAGGACGGCTTCATCGGCAACGCGGTGCAGCGCACGACACGGGGCGACCAGGGCCATGGCGCGATCGTCGAGATGGGCGGCTCCGGCGTCACCACCGAGCGGCAGAGCCGGGTGTCCGAGGCCGCGGTGCGCGGCTTCTGGCAGCAGTGGCGCGGACTGATGGGGTTCTGACCATGGCATCGACAACGGTTTACAGCGCAGCCGACCGCGACTTCCTCGGCGCCGCGGCGCTGGTCTGCGCCGACTGCGCAGGCGCGATAGATGACGACAACCTCGAAGCGTGGCCCGACTACTTCTCCGAAGACTGCGTGTACCGGGTCGAGACCCGGGAAGGCCGCGCGAACGGCTGGGCGATCGGCCTGATGCACTGCGAAGGGCGCGGCATGCTGCGCGATCGCGTGCTGGCGATCCGGCACGGCAACGTGTTCGACCCGCACAGCTATCGCCATGTGCTGTCGCAGCCCCGTTTCGCACCGCTTGCGGCATCGACTGCAGGGCAGAGTGGCACGGAGCTTGCCTCTGCACGCCGGGTACTGACCAGTTTCAACGTGACGCGCGTCATGAAGACAGGCGAGATGACGCTGTTTGCCGTGGGCACCTATGACGATCAGTTCGTCGAGTCCGATGGCAGGCTGCTGATCCGACATCGCACGGTCGTTCTCGATTCGCGCAACCTCGACACGCTTCTGGTCATCCCGCTCTGAGGAGAACCAAGTCCCATGACCGCTGCTGCCGCCGTCCCCCGCACCGTCGTCGCACTGCTTCGGCAGGCCACCGCCGCATCGCCGGCAGCACTCGCCCTCGTCGGCACGCTCGGGTTGCTCGCGCAGCCAGTGCAGGCCGCCGATCGCCCGACGGGCTTTCCGGCGCAGCCGGTCCGGCTGGTGGTGCCGTTCCCGCCCGGCGGTACCAGCGACATCGTCGCGCGGGTGATCGGCCAGCGGCTGTCGACCACGGCCGGCCAGCGCTTCGTGGTCGAGAACCGCCCGGGTGCAGGCGCGGCAATCGGCATCGTCGCGGTGACCTCGGCCACGCCGGACGGCCACACCCTGCTCATGGGCTCGGCAGGACCACTGACCATGAGCCCGCACATGGGCAAGGTTCCCTATGTCGTCGATCGCGACCTGGCGACCATCGCACTGATCACCGCGGTGCCCAACATCGCGGTGGTGCATCCGAGCGTGCCGGCGAAGACGCTGTCCGACATGGTGAAGCTCGCGCTCGCCCGCCCGGGCAGCGTGAGCTTCGGCTCGGCCGGCCAGGGCACGACCGCCCACCTTTCGGGCGAGCTGTTCCGCACGCTTGCCGGCGCACAGATGATCCACGTGCCCTACAAGGGCACCTCGGCCGCGGTGTCCGACCTGGTCGGCGGGCAGATCGACATGCTGATCGACAACCTTCCGGGCGTGCTGCCACAGGTGCGGGCGGGCAAGCTGCGTGCGCTGGCACTGGCCAGCCCGACGCGTTCCAGGGCCGCGCCCGACGTGCCATCGGCGGGCGAAGCCGGCATGAAGGACCTGCTGGTCAGCGGCTGGTTCGGCTTCCTGTCGCCTGCAAAGACCCCGGCACCGGTCAACGAATGGCTGGCACAGGAGATGATCGCCGCGGCGAAGGTGCCCGAAGTACAGGCACAGCTCGCAGACCTGGGCGGCGAGCTCGACCTCAAGGGACCCACGGAGTTCCGCACCTACCTGCGCAGCGAATCCGAGCGCTGGGCGAAGATCATCGGTGCGGCGAAACTGGCGATCCCGCAATAGCGCGACCGGCCGTCCACCGTCATGCAGGTGTGATCACACAATGCACCTGCAGCACGCCTGCCGGGTCTGGGCGCCGGGGTTTCGCGGTAGCATAGCGACAGATTCTGCAGAGGCAGCAAAGCCGTGTCCCCAACCGATGATCCGACCCGCCTGCCGGACGGTCTTTCCGCCAGTGCACTGGCCCGCCTGGTCGCCGACACCGATCCGGTCGCCGGACCGGCTGCCGCCACGGCGGCGACCATCGGCCTGCTCGCCCGGGCGCGTGCGCTGCGCGACCAGGGCCATGGCCGGCGGATCACCTATTCGCGCAAGGTGTTCATCCCGCTGACCCGGCTCTGCCGCGATGTCTGCCACTACTGCACCTTCGCCACCACGCCGGGCGCACTGCCCTCGCCCTACCTGTCCGAGGACGAAGTGCTGGCGATCGCCCGCGCCGGGCGAGACGCCGGCTGCGACGAGGCACTGTTCACGCTGGGCGACAAGCCGGAGCTGCGCTGGCCCGAGGCGCGCGCCTTCCTCGATCGCCTCGGCCATGCGTCCACCATCGACTACCTCGCCGCGATGTGCGAGCGGGTGCTGGACGAGACCGGACTGCTGCCGCATGTGAATCCAGGCGTGATGACACCGGCCGAGATCGCGAAGCTGCGCCGGGTGAGCGTATCGCAGGGCCTGATGCTCGAGTCGGCCTCGCAGCGGCTGTGCGAACGCGGCGGCCCGCATTTCGGATCGCCCGACAAGGTTCCGGCCGCCCGGCTGGCGACGATCGCGGCCGCCGGAGCGCTGCAGGTGCCGTTCACCAGCGGCATCCTGATCGGCATCGG
Source organism: Burkholderiales bacterium (assembly GCA_044340265.1). Classification (GTDB taxonomy): domain Bacteria; phylum Pseudomonadota; class Gammaproteobacteria; order Burkholderiales; family CAIKXV01; genus CAIKXV01. The sequence continues at coordinate 27,915 of JBIITW010000022.1, forward strand.
CGAGACACGCAGCGAACGGCTCGAAGCCCTGCTTGCGCTGCGTGCACTGCACCTCGAGCACGGCCACCTGCAGGAAATCATCGTGCAGAACTTCCGTGCCAAGCCGCGCACCGCGATGGCCCACGCACCGGATGCCGAAGCCGCCGAACTGGCATGGACCATTGCCCTTGCACGCCTGGTGTTCGGACCGACGATGAACATCCAGGCACCGCCCAACCTGAGCCCGGGCGAGGCACGCATGCTGATCGACGCCGGCATCAACGACTGGGGCGGGGTGTCGCCGGTGACGCCGGACCATGTCAATCCGGAAGCGCCCTGGCCTGCCGTGCAGGCACTGCGCGAGTCCACCGAACGGGCGGGCCACCAGCTGGTCGAGCGGCTCGCCGCGTATCCCGGATGGTGCCTGCAGCCGGCACGCTGGTTCGATCCGCGCGTCACGCCCTCGCTGCTGCAGCGGATGGATACCGAAGGGCTCGCGCGCAGCGACGACTGGTCCGCAGGGCGCACCGGCGTCGTGCCGCCCGTCGTGCCGGCGAGCGCGAAGCTGCACCCGGCGATCATCGACCGCGCGATCGCCGCCACGCTTGCGGCCGCACGCCGCGGCGATGCGCTCGATGAAGCCGCGATCGTGCGCCTGTTCGCGGCACGCGATGGCGAGGTCGCCGAGATCGCGGCAACCGCGGACGAACTGCGCCGCGCACGCAACGGCGACACGGTCAGCTACGTGGTCAACCGCAACATCAACTACACGAATGTCTGCCATTACGGCTGCCGCTTCTGCGCGTTCTCCAAGGGGCGCCACAGCGCGCAACTGCGCGGGCCGGCATACGACCTCGATGACCAGGAGATCGCGCGACGGGTGTCGGAGGCATGGGCGCGCGGCGCCACCGAAGTCTGCATGCAGGGCGGCATCCATCCCGACTACACCGGCGAGACCTACCTGCACATCCTGCGCGTGGCGAAGGATGCAGCACCCGGGATCCACGTGCATGCGTTCTCGCCGCTGGAGGTGAGCCATGGCGCGGCCACGCTCGGCGTGTCGGTCGAGCACTTCCTCGGGCGGCTTCGCGACGCGGGCCTGGGCACGCTGCCCGGCACCGCCGCCGAGATCCTCGATGACGAGGTGCGCGAGGTGCTGTGCCCGGACAAGCTGCGTACCGCCGAATGGCTCGATGTGATGGCCGCGGCGCACCGTGTCGGCCTGCGCTCGACGGCGACGATCATGTTCGGCCACCTCGAGCGCAGCGAACACTGGGCGCGCCACCTGCTGCGCGTGCGCGCACTGCAGGAGCGCACCGCAGGCTTCACCGAATTCGTGCCGCTGCCGTTCATCCACATGGAAGCGCCGGTCTACCTGAAGGGGCGGGCGCGCCGCGGGCCTACCTGGCGCGAGACGCTGCTGATGCATGCGGTGGCACGGCTGGCCCTGTCGCCGGCGATCGGCAACATCCAGTGTTCATGGGTGAAGCTGGGTCCGCAGGGCGTGGTCGCGGCGCTTGGCGCCGGCGTGAACGACCTGGGCGGCACGTTGATGAACGAGAGCATCTCGTTCGCGGCCGGCAACCAGCATGGCCAGGAACTCGCGCCGCCCCGGATGGAAGCGCTGATCCGCCGCGCCGGACGCGAGCCGGTGCAGCGCACGACCGCCTACGGCAGTGTTTCCGCGGAGCGCATCGCAGCCGCCTGGGCGGCGGCACCGCTCGCCCCCGTGGTGCAGACACCGCTACGCCGCCGCGATCGCAGGCCCGCGCCCCCTGCGGCGCTGCCATCGGCGACAATGCTCGTCCCGCCCCATCCACTCTCCCTGACGACCGACGCATGAACGATTCCGAAGCGCCTCCCTCCTCGCCCCCCTTCTCGCCCCTCTCCATCGCCGTGCTCGGCGGCACCGGCAAGGAAGGCTCGGGCCTGGCCTTCCGCTGGGCGCATGCCGGGCATGCGGTGACCATCGGATCGCGCGACGCCGCGAAGGCGGTGGCCGCCGCGGCCGAGCTCGATGCGCTGCTCGCTGGCCGGGCCACGATCAAGGGCACCGACAACGCGTCGGCTGCCAGCGCCGCCCAGGTGATCGTGCTGGCCGTGCCCTATGCAGCGCAGCGCGACACCGCGCTGTCGGTCAAGGCCGCGCTCGAGGGAAAGGTACTCGTCGATGTCACCGTACCGCTGGTACCACCGAAGGTGGACCGGGTGCAGCTGCCCGCCGCCGGCTCTGCCGTGCAGCAGCTGCAAGTCGAGCTGGGTGCGGGCGTGAAGGTCGTGTCCGCATTCCAGAACGTGTCGGCGGTGCACCTGAAGGACGCTTCGCATCCGATCGATTGCGACGTGCTGGTCTGCGGCGACGATGCGCAGGCGCGTGAAGTGGTGGTCGGCCTTGCACGCGATGCCGGCATGACGGCATGGCATGCGGGGGCACTGGCCAACTCCGCCGCCAGCGAGGCCCTGACTTCGGTGCTGATCGCGATCAACAAGCGCTACAAGGTGCCCGGTGCCGGCATCCGCATCACCGGGCTGCCGCGGGCCTGACGGCCCGCACCGCCGCGATGGCCTCGCTCACGCTGACCGCGCTGGAAGGCCTGCCGGAGATCGCCGAGGGCGATGACCTCGCCGCACTGATACGCGCGGCACTGGCGCGCACCGGCATCACGCTGGTCGATGGCGACGTGCTGGTGGTGGCGCAGAAGGTGGTGTCCAAGCAGGAAGGCCGGCGGGTCGCGCTGGCCGACGTCGAGCCTTCACCGCGGGCGCTCGAACTTGCCGCGGTCACGCGCAAGGATGCGCGACTGGTCGAACTCGTGCTGCGCGAGTCCTCCGAGGTGCTGCGCGCGAAGGCCGACGTCATCGTGGTCGAGCACCGCCGCGGCTGGATCATGGCCAATGCCGGCATCGACATGTCCAACGTCGACGCCGGTGGTGAATGCGTGCTGCTGCTGCCGGACGACCCCGACGCGAGCTGTGCCTCGATGCGCGCGGCGCTGGCAGACCTCGCCGACATCGGCGTGATCATCAACGACAGCTTCGGCCGTGCCTGGCGCAACGGCATCACCGGGACCGCACTGGGCGTGGCCGGGCTGCCCGGGGTGGTCGACCTGCGTGGCAGGCGCGACCGCTTCGGGCGCGAACTGCGCACCACGGAGGTCGCGCTCGCCGACGAACTCGCCGCGGCCGCGTCGCTGCTGATGGGCCAGGCAGACGAAGGCCGGCCGGTGATCCATGCACGCGGCGTCCCGTACGAACGGCGCGAAGGCAGCGGACGCGAACTGCTGCGCCCGAAGTCGATGGACATGTTCCGCTGATGATCCTGGCGCTGGCAGGCGGTGTCGGCGGCGCACGCCTCGCGCAGGGGCTGGTCCGGGTGCTCGATCCGGACCAGCTGGCCATCGTGGTGAACGTGGGCGACGACTTCGAGCACCTTGGCCTGCATGTGTCGCCCGACCTCGATACCGTCATGTACACGCTGGCCGGGGTGCACAACCCGCAGACCGGCTGGGGCCGGGCCGGGGAAACCTGGAACTTCCTGGCGACCCTGGGCACGATCGGTGGCGATACCTGGTTCCGGCTCGGCGACAACGACCTCGCGGTGCATGTCGAGCGCACCCGCCGGTTGCGCGCGGGTGAACCGCTGTCGCGGATCACCGCCGACTTCTGCCGCGGCTTCGGCATCGCGCATGCGGTGATGCCGGCGACCGACGACCGACTGCGCACCTTCGTCGCCACCGACCAGGGCGAGCTCGCGTTCCAGGACTACTTCGTTCGCCGGCGGTGTGAACCGCTCGCGCGCGGCTTCCGCTTCGAGGGTGCGGACAATGCGCGGGCTTCGGCGCCGCTCGCCGCGCTGGCTGCCGCGGACGGTGGCAACGCCCGCATCGACGGCATCGTGATCTGCCCGTCCAACCCCTGGCTCAGCGTGGCACCCCTGCTCGCGGTGCGCGAGCTCGCCGCGCTGGTCGATGCGCCGGGGATGCCGGTGGTCGCGGTATCGCCGATCGTCGGCGGCGATGCAGTGAAGGGCCCGGCGGCGAAGATCATGCGCGAGCTCGGCCATCCGGTCGACGTGTCGGGCGTGGTCGGGCACTACGGCCGTCGCGTCGGTGGCTGGGTGATCGACCAGCGCGACCGGACATACGCTGCCTCGCTCGAAGCGGCCGGCCATCAGGTCAGCGTCACCGACACGATGATGACCGATGCCGACCGGTCTGTGGCGCTTGCGCGCGCGGCGCTGGCACTGCTCGACCGCCTGCGCGCCGGCTGAACCCCATGCAGGCCTGGACGATCGTGCCGATCCGCGGACTCGCGTCGGGCAAGACCCGACTGGCACCCGCGCTGAATGCTGCCGACCGGATGGCGCTTTGCACGCGGATGCTGCTCAACACGCTGGACGCCATCGAAGCGACCTTCGGCGACCTCGATCGCTGCATCGTGGTCAGCGGTGACCCCGCCGCGCGGGCGATCGCCGCGCAGCGGGGCGCGCGCACGCTGGGTGATCCGCCGGGCGCGGGGCTCGACGGCGCGCTGGACGCCGCCCGCGACGCCGCGCGCGACGGTGGTGCGACACAGTTGCTGGTGCTGTCAGCGGACATGCCGGACCTCGACCCGGATGCCCTGCAGGACCTGCTGCGCTCTGCCGCGCCGGCACAACCCGTGCTGGTCGCGGACAAGTGCGGCACCGGCACCAACGGCATGCTGCTGCCTGCGCGGCTGCCGCTGCGCTTCGCGTTCGGCGAGGACAGCCTGCGCCGACACAGTGCCGCGCTCGACGCGCTGGGCCTGGTCGCCACCTTCAACAGGGATCCCAGGCTCTCCTTCGACATCGACACGCCGGCCGACCTCGATGCCTGGCAGAAGGATGCAACGAAGGATGCAGCGAAGGATGCAGCAGATGCGCCGCGCGCGCGGCGGTCCGCCGACTAGTTCCCCTGCGGCAGCTCGACCACCGGGGTTGCAGCCCTGGGCAAGCGCATCATCCGCAGTCCCCTCGTGCGTACGCGGAACTCGAGTGGCGGCTCCATCACCCGCAGGTCGCCGTCCATCAGCACCGGCACCTGGATTCG
>JBIITW010000182.1:0-9625 GCA_044340265.1 Burkholderiales bacterium
ATCGCCGGGTTCTGGTAGCTCATCGTGTTGAACACGGCGTTCTGGCCGTGGTAGCACCAGTAGAAGAAATACTCGGGGAAGTTAAGCCAGCCGCCGAAGCGGTTGAAGATCAGCGGCATGTCCTTCTTCAGCAGCGCGGCACGCCAGTTCGCCCCTGGTATCTTGTTGATGCCGACCTTGATGTTGATGCGCGCCAGCGCCTCCTGCACCAGGATCGAGACGGGCTCGCCCACCGTCGCGCCGCCGAGGTCGAACGACAGCGTGGTCTCGAAGCCGTCGGCCATGCCGGCCTGCTTCATCAACTCGAGTGCGCGCGGCACGTTGGTGCTGTAACCATGCGGCACCGGCCATTCGGCCTTCGTCGGGGTGTTCGACTTCGCGCCCCACATCTTGTTGCCGCGCCCCCAGAAGCCGATGTCGTTCATCCGGTCATAGGGCAGCGCGAAGGCGATCGCCTGCCGGACCAGCGGGTTGTTGAACGGCGGCCGTGCCGTGTTCATGCCGATGTAGAACAGCGCATTCTCGATCGGCGTCGAGATCACGCGCACCGGGCCGGCCTCCTTCGCCATCTCGAGGAAATCCTTCGGCGGCAGTTCATAGGTCATGTCGATGTCGCCGCGGGTCAGCAGCGCGCGGCGGTTGCCGGCCGAGGGGATCTCGCGCTGCACGATACGGCGCAGACGGGGCAGCGGGCCGCTCTTCCAGTTGTCGAAGCGGGTGTAGATGAGTTCCTGGCCCGGGCGCCAGGCCTCGACACGGAAAGCGCCGCCGCCGGCGGTGTTGTTGCGCAGCCAGGCAGCAGCCCACGGGTCCTTGTCGGTCGCGTTCTTCTGGGCGAGCGCGGAGTTGTAGATCGACGGCACCGGAACCGCCATGTTCGGCATCGCCATCTTGTCGCGGCGATCGAGTTCGACGCGGAAGGTGTGGTCATCGACGACGATGAACTGCTTGGGATCGTTCAGCGAGCCGGCGCGCATCTGGAACTGGGGGAAGCCGCCCATGCCCAGCGCGCGGTCATACGACCACTTCACGTCCTTCGCCGTCACCTTGGCACCGTCATGGAAGGTCGCGTTGCGGCGCAGCCTGAAGGTGACCGACTGACCATCCTTGGCGACCTGCCAGCTCTCGGCCAGTTCCGGCTCCAGCTTGTTGTAGTCATAGGAGACGGTGCCGTCGGCCAGCTTCTTGCGGCCGAAAGTCATCAGCCGATCATAGGCATTCACCGCCACGCCATAGGCCGGCCGGTTGGCGCCAACACCGTGGATGTCCAGGCTGTTCGGGCCGAATTCGTTCGCGACAACAAGCGTCTCGCGCTTTGCATCCTGCGCGAGTGCGGCCGGCGCGCCGGCAGCGACCGTGGTGGCACCGCCGGTGGCGGCGACGGACTTGATGAAGCGGCGTCGATTCATGGACTCTCCGATTGAGTGAGAAGCGAGGCACGCCCCTGCATCGCCCCGGGTCTGGTGTATTGACGGACGCAGCCTTGGATCTGTTGGCACACCAACTGGTATACCAAGCGGCTGCGACCCTACCCATCGAGCAACAAGCGTGCCATTGGCAAGCAGGTTGCCCTCCACGTACACGCGCGGACGTATCGGCACGAGTCGCGGCGATCGCGAACGCCGCCTGCACCGCGAAGACGCATGGACGGTGTTCGCACGCACCGCGCACGGGCGATGCGCAGGCGAACGCTGTCCCAGCCTTGCAGCGAAGCTTCGGCCGCGCCTTCCTACGGCGCGCGCGATTCGCCGTTCGGCTGTCCAGTTGCCGCCAGCGCCTCGGTGAGCGCAGCCATCACCAGGTTCACGGCGATCGACCGGCGGTATTCCGCGGTCGAACGAATGTCGTCCTGCGGGGCGAGGTCGATTGCCAGTGCCCGAGCGACCCGCGCCCGATCGATGTCGGCAAGCGGCACGCCCTGCATCGCGCGCGAAAGTGCAGGCGCTGGCGCAGGCACCGGTCCGACCGACGCGAACCCGAATCGCGCCGTGCGCACCACCGCCTGTACGCCCGGCGGACTGTCGCATTCGATCAGCGCGGCGAGTGCGACCTTGCTGATCGCCTGGGCGCGCCGGGTGCCCACCTTCCGGTAGTAGGCGATGGCGCCGCGCTGCGGAAACGGGATCGTCACCGACACCAGCAGTTCATCTGCTTCCGCCAGCGTGCGCTTGTAGCCGGAATGGAAGCTGCCATAGTCGATGGTGCGCACGCCGCGCTGACTCGCCAGCGTCAGCCGTGCACCGAAGGCAAGCAGGACCGGCGGATTGTCCGCTGCCGGTGAGGCGTTCATGATGTTGCCACCGAGGGTCGCCCGGTTCTGGATCGCCACCGAACCGGTCTGCCGGGCGGAGGCGGCGAGCATCGGCAGCCGGGCCGCGATCAACGGGTGCCGCCAGATGCTGGCACAGGAGGCCGTGGCACCGATGGTGATCGCGTCCGGCGTCGCATCGATCGCGCGCAGTTCAGCCAGTGCCGACAGGTCGAGGACGGCCGGCCATCGACGCGCACCCGCATTCCATCCGACCATCAGGTCGGTACAGCCGGCGATCGCCACCACGGCCCTGCCCCACCGGGCCCGGGTCGCGAGCGCATCGGCCAGTGTCGCAGGCCGATGCCATGCGGCCGGCGGAGGCCCTGCCGGATGCACGCCCGTGTTCATTCTCGACGAGCCGCGCCGTCGGGCGCCGTCGCCGCATCGAGCACCGCCGCATAGATGCGGGCGTAGCCGGTGCAGCGGCAAAGGTTCCCGGCGAGCGCCTCGCGCACATCGTCCAGCGAGGGCTTCGGCATCCGGTCGAGCAGTGCCCGCGCCGCGAGCACCATGCCGGGGGTGCAGATGCCGCACTGGGCGGCACCGGCGCGCGCGAACGAGGCCACCAGCGGGTCGGTGCGCGGCAGGCCTTCGATGCTGGTGACCACGCAGCCGTGCAGTTGACCGACGGGAACCAGGCAGCTGTTCACCAGTTCACCATCGACGAGCACCGCGCAGGCGCCGCACTCTCCCTCGCCGCAACCTTCCTTGGTACCGGTCTGGCCCGCCTGCAGCCGCAGGAGATCGAGCAACCGCATCGACGGGGCCGCGATCGTCCCGTCAGAAGTGGATACGCTGCGACCGTTGAGCGTGAATTCCAGCGCGAATGTCGCATCAGGCGCGATCTTCGTCATGCAGCCACCTTCATCGGATCGGCGCCCAGCGCGGCCAGCACATCCTCGGGCAGCACCGGCAAGCTGGCGATGCACGTGCCCAGCGCGAAATTCACCGCGCTGAGGATCGCCGGACCCGGCCCATCCATCGGCAACTCGCCCAGCCCCTTGGCACCTGCCGGCCCGATGCCCCCCGGCTGCTCCTGGAAGAACACGCGTACCGGGGGAATGTCGGCGCTGGTCGGGATGATGTAGTTGGTCAGGCGGTTGTTGGCCATCGTGCCGTCGCTCCCCCATGCCACCTTCTCGAACAGCGCGAAGCCGATACCCTGCACCACGCCCCCTTCCACCTGGCCGGCCGCGATGACCGGGTTCACCACCTTGCCGACTTCCTGGACGGCGGTGAAGTCCGTCAGCGTGACCTCGCAGGTGACCAGGTCGACTTCCACCTCGGCGACATAGGCGGCCCAGGCGTAGCTCGCGTAGGGCGAACCCTCGAACACGGTCTCGTCCCATTGCACGTTGGCCGGCGGTTCATAGCGCGCCTGCACCTCGAGCCGCGGATGGCCATCGAGGTAGCGGGCGCAGGCCGCGGCGAACAGGTGTTCGTCGGCGCCGGTCGCCGGCAGGCCGGCCTTGTCGATCAGTTCGGCACGCAGCCGGCGGGCCGCCTGCTCGACGATCAGGCCGACCACCATGCAGGTGCGCGAGGCGACCGTCGGCCCGGAATCCGGCACGTCATGGGTATCCACGGGCGCCTGGGTCACCCGGTCCATCGGCAGCCCCAGTGCAGAGGCGACGATCTGGCAAAGCGTCGTGGTGTTGCCCTGACCCATCTCGCTGCTGGAAGCGACCACTTCGACCCGGCCGTCAACGTTCGCACGTACCCGGGCCTCGGACGCGAGCACGACTTCACCGTTGCCGGTGAAGCCGGCGCCATGGTGGAAGGTCGCCAGGCCGATGCCCCGGCGCAGCGGGCGTCCGGCAGCGGCGTTCGCCGCATTGAACGCAGCGAATTCCGACCGCTTCTGGCGGTAGGCGCTCTCATGCAGCGCCTGGTCGAGAACGGCATCGAAATCGGTGGTGTGGTCGATCGCCTGTCCTGGCACCGAGCGGTCGCCGGGGCGCAGCATGTTGATGCGCCGCAGGTCGAGCGGCGTCATGCCCAGGGCGAGCGCGAGCCCGTCCATCGCCTGCTCGATCGCGAAGATGCTCTGCGGCGCACCGAAGCCTCGGAACGCGCCGTTGGGCGGATGGTTGGTGGCCACGGCTCGCCCGCGCACCCGGGCGTTCGGGCACACATACGGACCCGGCGCATGGATCACGCCGCGTGACAACACCACCGGCGACAGCGTGGTGTAGGCGCCTCCATCGAGCGCGAAGTCGATGTCGAGGAAGGACAGGCGTCCGTCGCGGCTCGCGCCGATGCGCACCAGGCTGCGCGACGGATGGCGCTTGGGCGTGGCGAGCATGTCCTCGGCGCGATCGTAGACCAGCTTCACCGGCCGGCCGCCTGCCTTGAGCGTGAGCAGCGCGGCATGGGCCGCGAGATGGGACGGATAGTCTTCCTTGCCACCGAAGCCGCCACCGGTGGTGCAGTGGACCACCCTTGCCGAGCCCGCGTCACGGCCGGTGACTGCGGTCAGCGTGTTCAGCACGTAGTACGGACATTGCAGGGACCCTTCGACGACCAGCACCCCGGCGGCGTCGATGTACGCGATCATGCCCTGGGGTTCGATGTACACATGCTCCTGGGCACCCGTCTCGTACCGCCCTTCGAAGACCACGTCTGCCGCCGCCTCGCCGGCTGCCAGGTCGCCACGCGACATCAGGTAGTCGCGGTACACGTTGCCGGGACAGACCTCGGAATGCCCTGCCAGCGCATTGTCGATGGAGAACACCGGCGACGGGTCCGGGCGCTCGTGCAGGATCACCGCCTCGACGGCTTCGCGCAGCAGCGCACGATCGGCATGGGCGAGCAGCAGCACCGGCTCGCCGGCATGGCGGAATCGTCTTGCGGCCAGCACCGGCTGGTCCTGCTCGATCATCTGCGTCGCGTTGATGCCCGGCACGTCGGCTGCAGTGACGATCACGAACGCATCCCAGTCGACGCCGCCGCCGAACTCGATGCGTTCCAGGATGCCGCCTGCGGCGCGGGTGCGCACCGTGGCCCCGTGCAGCATTCCCGGATACACGAGGTCGTCGACGTAACGCGCCTCGCCGAGGATCTTCGCCGGCGAGTCCTTGCGCGGCACCGAGGCGCCGAGCAAGCCGGGCGCCGCTGCAGCCATCGAGGCAGCCACGGCTGCCGCACCCGGCACTGGCATCGAAACGTTCCTCCCTGTCTACTTGACCAGCCGCTGTTCGCGCGCCGGCAGGAAGCTGCGGTTGAACACCTCGGCCTGCGTTGGCGCACGCGGCAGTTTCGCCGCCTCGACCTGCTGCGCGACGCTGCGGGCGAATCGTTCGTCGATCACGTCGCCCAGCCCGGACTTGGTGACCTCCGGCGACAGCACGTCGTTCTGGATGGCTGCGAGCAGGCGCGCCTTCTGGTTCTCGCGGTTGAGCAGCGGGTCGCGCTTCATCACGGCATCGACACCGGCGTCCGGGTTGGCGAGGACTTCCTGTACCCCGCGCGTGAGTGCGCGCAGGAAGCCACGGATCGCTTCCGGATTCTCCTTCACGAACTTCTGCGAGAACAGGATCGAGTTGCCATAGCCGGCCACGCCCATGTCGCCGTAGCGGAAGATGTTCAGGTCCTTCTCGGGATTGAGGCCGACCGCCTGCGCCGCGAACCAGATGGTGTTGATGAAACCGGCCACTGCGTCCACTTCCTTCTTCTGCAGCATCGGCTCGCGCAGGTTGGGCGCCATGTTGGTGATCTTGACCTTGGTCACGTCCAGGCCGTTGGCCTTCGCGAACACCGGCAGCAGTCCGAGCGCGGCATCACCGGCCGGCGCACCGAGGGTGCGGCCTTCGAGGTCGCGCGGCGTCTTGATGCCCGATGAGGCCAGCGTCGCGATCACGAACGGCGCGCGGTTGTACAACATGTAGACCGCCACCGGCTGCTCGCCAGGCTTCTGGGCGGCCAGCCGGATCACGGCATTGGTATCGCCGAAGCCGGCGTCGTAGACGCCGCTGGCGACAGAGTTGACCGCCACGCCGGATCCCTTGCCCTGGTCGAAGGTGACGTCCAGCCCCTCCTTGGCGAAATAGCCGCGGTCCTGCGCGAGCAGGAAAAAGGCATGGGGCCCCTGCCAGACCCAGTCGAGCTGGAACCGGATCGAGACCTTGCCCTGTGCCAGTGCCGCCGGCCCGGCAAGGGTCGAGGCGAGCAGTACGGCGGCGGTGGCGAGTGTCTTGCGCTTCGGTGCATCCATTCGTGAATCTCCTGAGTGAGGTCTGTGGTCGATGGCAGTCGGATCAATGGCTTTGCAGCGCGAGGTCGGTCTTGCGCTGCGACCAGCCGGCGAAACGGGTTTCCAGCAATGCGAAGATGCCGTAGAGGATCACGCCCATGATCGCGAGCAGCAGCAGCGCGCCGAAGGCGAGCGCGGTCTGGTAGTTGGCGCTGGCGACCATCATCACGTTGCCGATGCCCTTGTTGGCCGCGACCGTCTCGGAGAGCACGGTGCCGACGAAGGCGAGCGTGACCGAGATCTTCAGCGAGGCGAAGAAGTAGGGCATCGCCCGCGGCAGTCCGACCTTGAGCAGGATGTCGCGCTTCTTCGCACCCAGCGCACGCAGCACGTCCTCGAGTTCCGGCTCGGTTGTGGCGAGGCCCGTGGCGACGTTCACCACGATCGGGAAGAACGAGATCACCAGCGAGGTCAGGATGGCCGGGATCGTGCCGACGCCGAACCAGAGCACGAAGATCGGCACCACCGCGACCTTCGGAATGCTCGAGAAGCCGACCAGCACCGGATAGAACGCCTCGTAGGCGAGCCGGGACGATCCGATCAGCGAGCCGAGCAGCACGCCGACCACGATCGCACCGGCGAATCCAACCATCGTCGTGTACAGCGTCTGCACCGCGTGCGGCCAGATCAGCGGGAACTTCGTCACCAGGTCGTAGATCACCGCGCTCGGCGGCGGCAGGATCACCGACTTGATTCCGGAAAGCACCACCAGCAGTTCCCAGGCGACGAAGATCAGCGCCAGGAAGATGACCGGGAAAGCCTTGATCAGATAGCGGTTGGTGAAAAGCGAAGCGTTCATCGTCAGGCCGCCTTCATGCCGTCGGCACGCGCATTGCCGATCCGCGTGCGCAGCCGGTGCACCATCGAGACGAACTCGGGCTCGTACATCACCTCGAGCCCGCGCGGGCGCGCGAACGGCACATGCTCGCTGTGCAGCAGCCGTCCGGGCCGGGCGCTCATCACGAACACGGTCTCGGACAGCAGCACCGACTCGGCGAGGTCGTGGGTGATCAGCATCACGGTCGGGCGCTTCGTCAGCCACAGTTCCTGCAGCACCTGCCAGAGTTCCTCCCGGGTGAACGCATCGAGTGCGCCGAACGGCTCGTCCAGCAGCAGCAGTTCAGGCTCATGGATCAGTGCGCGGCACAACGAAGCGCGCTGGAGCATGCCGCCCGACAACTGCCACGGCTTCTTCTCGCCGAAGCCCTTGAGCCCGACGACCTCCAGCAGGGCCTCGGCCTTGGCGCGGTACTCGTCGCGCTTCGCGCGGAAGGTGCTGCGGTAAGGCTCGACGATGCGCAGTGGCAGCATCACGTTGTCGATCACGCTGTACCAGGGTAGCGGCGTCGGGTTCTGGAATGCCATGCCGACGAAGCCCAGCGGACCGGTGACCGGCTTGCCGCCGACCACCACCCGGCCCGAGGTCGGCGCGATCAGCCCGGACACCATCTTCAGCAGCGTCGACTTGCCGCACCCCGAGGGGCCGACGATCGACACGAAGCCGCCCTTGGGAATGTCGATCGACGCACCCTCGACCGCCAGGGTCCCGGTGGGCCCGCCATAGCGCAGGCTCACGTCCTCGAAACGGATGAACGGCTCGGCCGTGGCCGCACCCGCAGCCGAGGTCGCCGCCGCACCGCTGGTCCTGACGCTGGAATCCATCGCCGTGCCCATGCTCACTTCGGCTCGATCATGATGCTCACATGCGCCGACACGACGCGCCAGCCCTCCGGCGTGCGCATCCAGGTCTGGCTCTGGCGGCCGATGCGATCGCCCGGCGGCCGCTTGAACTCGGTGTTGGCCACCGCGAAGTCGCGGCCATAGGTCGTGATGCGCGTGTTGCTCAGCGTGCGCATCAGGCCCTGCGACGGCCGCGAGGCGCGGAAATCGCAGATCTCCTGGTAGCTGTGCAGGTTCTCGGTCGCCCCGTAGCGCAGCGTGGTCGGGTGGTTCCAGAAGATCTCGTCCAGCACCTCGACCTTGTTGTTCACCAGCGCGTCTTCATACCGGTCGAACGCAGCGGTCACTTCGGCGAGCACTTCCGGGATATTCACTTCAGGGGTCATCGGTTCTGCTTCCACTCGGTTGCAACGTGTCTTTTCAGGGCGACAGCACGGCGGGGGCCGCCGCGATGCCGATGCGTTCCAGGTGCGCAGCCACGCGCAGGCAGAGGTCTTCCCGCCAGGGCGCCGCGATCACCTGCACGCCGATCGGCAGTTCGCCCGCGGCCCGCGCCACGGGCACCGCGGCGACCGGCCAGCCGAGGAAGGAGATCGGCTGGGTGAACAGGCCGAGGTTCGGGCGCGCGAGCATCCGCTCGCCTTCCAGCGTGATCCACTCGGTGCCGATGACCGGCGCCGACATCGGCGTCGACGGCGCGATGATGACGTCGCAGTGCTCGAACACCTTCAGCGCGCGCTCGCGCACATGGCGGCGCACCCGGTGCGCCTGCCACAGCCATTGCGCCGGCGCGAGCACGCCAGCGAGCATGCGATCCCGGATCAGCGGATCGAAGTCGCCCGCGCGCGACTTGAGGTCGGACAGGTGCAGCAGGCTGCCTTCGATCGAGGTCATCAGGAACGCGGCCGCGCGGCCGCGTGCCGCTTCCGGGATGTCGATGCGCTGCGTGGCACCGAGCGCCTGCGCGACCGACGCGACCGCCGCGCGCGCCTCGTCGGCCAGCGGCCGCGAGAAGTAGCCATCGGCGATCGCGATGCGCAGGCCGTCGACGCCACGGCCGATCTGTGCAGCCGTCGGTTCGACCGGCCGTTGCGCGCACACCGGGTCGCCGGCGTCAGGCCCCTGCATCGCATCGTAGGCCAGCGCGAGGTCGGCCGCCGACCGCGCGAGCGGACCGACATGGTCGAGGCTGCCGACGAACAGGTAGCCGCCGGCACGGGACAGCCGGCCATAGGTCGGCTTCAGGCCGAACAGGCCGCACAGCGAGGCCGGCACCCGGATCGATCCGTTGGTGTCGGTACCCAGCGCGAGCGGTACGAGGCCCGCCGCGACGGCCGCGCCGGAGCCGCCGGAGGAGCCCCCGGCAATCCGGGTCGCATCGT
>JBIITW010000181.1:0-9625 GCA_044340265.1 Burkholderiales bacterium
CCAGCGCCTGCAGTTCCACCGCCAGCGGGCGAGTACCCTCCAGCGTGACCGTGACGCAGGCGCCAGGCACTTCGGCGTCATGCTGCGACAGGAACATCGCCGAAGGATTGGACACCCCCTTCAGGCCCTTTTCGGTCATCGCGAACACGCCCAGTTCGTTCACGGCGCCGAAACGGTTCTTGAACGCCCGGATCAGCCGGAAACTGGAATGGGTCTCGCCCTCGAAATAGAGCACGGTGTCGACCATGTGTTCGAGCACCCGCGGCCCGGCCAGTGCGCCTTCCTTGGTGACATGGCCGACCATCACCAGTGCGCAGCCGGAAGCCTTGGCGAAGCGGGTGAACTGCGCCGCGCATTCGCGCACCTGCGACACCGAGCCCGGGGCGGACAGCAACTGGCCCGAGTACACCGTCTGGATCGAGTCGATCACCGCCACGTCCGGACGTTCCGCGGACAGCGTGGCCAGGATGTTCTCGAGCTGGGTCTCGGCCAGCAGGCCGAGGTCGGAGGCATCCACGCCGAGCCGGCGGGCACGCAGCGCGACCTGTTCCATCGACTCCTCGCCGGTCACGTACAGCGACCGGCGGTCCGCCGACATGGTCGCCATCGCCTGCAGCAGCAGCGTCGACTTGCCGATCCCGGGATCGCCGCCGATCAGCACCACGCTGGCCCGGGTGAGTCCGCCGCCGAGCACCCGGTCGAGCTCGGTGCTGCCGGTCTCGAAGCGTGGTTCGGCATGCGGCTTCACCATCGAGAGCGAGGAAACCTGGCGGGAACTGCCGGCCGCGCCCGGTGCAGGCCGCGCACCCGCCGCGGCCGGGTGGCTGCTGACCACCGTCTCGATCATCGTGTTCCACTCGTTGCAGCCCGGACACTGCCCCTGCCACTTGGTGGACTGTGCGCCGCAGGCGCTGCAGACATGGACGGTACGATCGCGGGCCAAGGTACGGTCTCAGGTCGCTGCTGCGCCGGGGGCTGCAGCGGAGGCCGCATCGTCGTCACCGGCGGACTCGCGCACCGGAACCCGCGGCGCCAGCGCGCACAGCAGTTCATATGCGATGGTGCCGGCCGCCCTGGCCACTTCCTCGACCGGCAGTTCGCCGCCCCAGAGCGCGACCGGCGCACCGACGCCTGCGGCCGGCAGCCCGGTCAGGTCGACCGCCAGCATGTCCATCGACACGCGCCCGACGATGCGGCTGCGCTGTGCGTCGACCAGCACCGGGGTGCCGGTCGGGGCATGGCGCGGATAGCCGTCGGCGTAGCCGCAGGCAACGATGCCCACCCGCATCGGCCCGTCGGCGCGGAAGGTGCCGGCGTAGCCGACGCGATCACCGGCCACCAGCGACTGCACCCCGATCACCTCGGACTCGAGGCGCATCGCCGGGCGCAGCCCGAGCGAGGCGGCATCGCAGTCGGCGAACGGCGAGACGCCGTACAGCATGATGCCGGGCCGGACCCAGTCGCCATGGCTTTCCGGATGGCGCAGCAGTGCGGCGGAGTTGGCGAGCGAGCGCGGCAGGCTGGCGAACGCAGCCGCATGCGCATCGAACACCGCGAGCTGCGCAGCGATGCCCTCGGCTTCATCGGCACTCGCGAAATGGGTCATCAGGGTGATCGACCGCACCGCCGCCAGCGCGTGCAGGCGCTCGACCGCGTTGGCGAAGCGCGACGGCGCGAAGCCGAGCCGGTTCATGCCGCTGTTCATCTTCACGAACACGTCGACCGGCGAATCGAGCAGGGTACGCTCCAGCATCTCGACCTGCGCGACGTCGTGCACCACCGTCGCGATGCCTTCGAGCGAGCAGACCAGCAGGTCGCGCGTGGAGAAGAAGCCTTCCAGCAGCAGCACCGGCTGCTCGCGGCGTGCCGCCCGTGCACGCGTGCGCAACGCGGCCGCCTGTTCGATCTCGCACACCGCGAAGCCGTCGGCGCCGGCGAGCGCACGTTCGACCCGGCGAATACCATGTCCGTAGCCATTGGCCTTGATCGTCGCGAATGCACGTGCGCGCGGTGCGAGCCGCTTCGCGAGCGCATGGTTCGAGGCCAGCGCGCCCATGTCGATCACCGCCTGCAGTGGACGTGGCATCAGGCCCCCTGCCCGGCCGGCGAGCGGCCATCTTCGCGCGCCGGTGCCGACTGCTTCATCCGGGTCAGCGCGAAGTCGATGAAGGTGGCGACCAGCCGCGACTGGAATCGGTCTTTCGGATGCACCAGCGACAGGATGCGGATCAGCCGCGGCTCGAGCGGCCGTGCGACCAGCGAAGCCAGGCGCAGCTCCTTTGCGATCGACGCGCGCGACATGATCGACACGCCCAGCCCGGTCTCGACGAGTCCCTTGATCGCCTCGGGGCTGCCCAGTTCCATCACCACGTCGAGATCATCGGGCACGACACCTGCCTGCCGGAAATACTGGTCGGTGAACTCGCGCGTGCCCGAGCCGCTCTCGCGGCTGATGAACGGCTGCGCGGCGACCTCATGGGGGGTCACTGCATCGCGCCGGGCGAGCGGGTGGTCGGCCGCACAGATCAGCACCAGTTCGTCCTCGCAACAGACCTCGGTGCTCAGGCCAGGCAACGTGGACGGGGACTCGATCAGGCCGACATCGAGCGCATGGTCGGCGACCCGGGTCTCGATCGACTCCGAGTTGGCGACCGTCATCCGCGTACGCACGTCGGGGTAGTGCGCCTTGAACTCGCCGAGGATGCGCGGCAGGATGAACTCGGCGATGGTCAGGCTCGCGCCGAGCAGCAGCGGGCCACTGACACCACCGGTCATCTCGCCGATGCGGGTGTCCAGTTCCTCGTTGAGGCCGAGGATGCGGTCGGCATATTCGAACACCAGCTGCCCGGTCGGCGTCAGCGCGATGCGCCCATGGCTGCGCTCGAACAGTCGCGTGTCGTACTGCTCCTCGAGCTGCTTCACCTGGAAGGTGACCGCCGGCTGGGTCATGCAGAGCTCTTCCGCGGCGCGCGTGAAGGACATCAGGCGGGCAACCGCATGGAACACCTGGAGGCGGCGATCGGCCATGTCGACGGAACGGGACAGGGAAGCGTGGCCGGCCATTCAACCACAGTTCCCGTGCCTTGACCAAGAACGCACGGCCGGCCTGCCGGCATCGCGTCGGCATTGCGCCGGTTGTACATGGCCGGATTTCGTGAGAGGCTGGAACGAATTTCCACCACAGGGGAACACCATGGGATTGCTCGACCAGCTCGCCGGCGGGATCGGCGGACAACTCCTGCAACAGCTCGGCGGCGGCGCACAGCAGAACCCGCTGATGCAGATGGCGCTCGGGCTGCTGCAGCAGCCCGGTGGACTGCAGGGCCTGCTCGACAAGCTGCAGCAGTCAGGGCTGGGGTCGCAGGCTGCGTCATGGGTAGGTACCGGTGCCAACCTGCCGGTCGAGCCCGCCCAGCTGCAGCAGGCGCTGGGCGGAGACTGGATGGCTGCCCTCGCCGCCCAGCTCGGCACCTCGCAGGAACAGGCTTCGCAATCGGTGGCGTCGCTGCTGCCCGAAGTGGTGGACAAGCTGACCCCGGACGGCAAGCTCGGCGACCTGCAGTCGATGATCCCGCAGAACCTCGAGTCGCTGCTCGGCGGCAAGCTTTTCGGCTGAACCCGCCGAGCGCCGGGTTCAGTCCCGGCGCTCGGGACGTCGATCGTCCCGGGGGGCGGGGTCAGAGTCAGGGTCGAGGTCACGGCCGCCGCGGATGACCGTCCAGGTGGGCGGCCGTTCGCGATGCGGTTCCAGTTCGACCCGCTGCGGCCGGTTGCCATGCAGCGTGACACGCCCCTCGAGCCGGCGCTGGCCATCGTCGCTGAACTCGAAACGGTAGACCCTGCGCAGCCGCAGCATGCCGCCGGCTTCGCGCGCCGGACGCAGGGCCTCGAGCGAGACGGTGGCATCCAGCAACTGGCAGTCGGCCGCCTCTGTCGCACGCCGTGCGCTGTCGAGCGCCGCTTCCCGTGCACGCATCGAGTCGTACCAGAACCCGGCCAGCGCCGCGCATGCGATCAGGAACAGGACCTCGACGCTCATCGGCACGGCATGCCCGGTTCAGCCGGACACGAGCACATGGTGGAAGTTGACCAGCATCGCTGCCGTCGCACCCCAGATGTAGCGGTCCTCGAAAGGCAGGACGTAGAAGTAGCGCCTGCCGTCCTCGGCATCCCGGTGGTGGCGCTCGTGGTTGGCCACGTCCAGCGCGAACGCGAGCGGCATCTCGAACACGTCCGCCACTTCACCCGGATCGGGTTGCATGCTGAACGGCGGCTCGATCCAGCCGACCACCGGGGTGATCAGGAACCCGGTCCGCGTGCGGTACTGCGGCAGCTGACCCAGCACCTCGACCCGCCCCGGATCGAGGCCGACCTCTTCCTGCGCCTCGCGCAAGGCGGTCTGCACGATCGACGTGTCGCCCGGATCGCAACGCCCGCCCGGGAAAGCGATCTGCCCGGCGTGGCGCGACAGGTGGCTGGCGCGCTGGGTGAGCAACACCGTGACACCACCGGGGCGCGGGATCAGAGGCACCAGCACGGCAGCCGGCACGCGCGCTTTCTCGAAAGCGACCTCGGCACCGGATGCATGCGACGGTCGGCCCGGGCGAGCGGGGTCTGCCGGACGCGAGGGATCGCCGGCCGCCGGCACCGGAACCCGCACGTCGCCGGGGACCAGTGCCTCGAGCGCGCCGGCACCGGCGAGGCGCCGGACCAGCCAATCACGATCGACCGGAAGAATGCGCGACATGGTCAGAGCCCGAGCGTCTGCTGGACGGGCGCGCCTCGCGCAGCGACCAGCTCCAGGAACACCACCGGATCGCCGATCGAGAAGGCGCCGGCCTCGACCACGCAGGCGGTGATTCCCCCGTGGCCGCGCATCGAACCATAGCCGCCGCTGCCCAGGACGGCCTGCTCGTTCATGCGCGAACAGGGCGCGCAGGAGCCGGTCCCTTCCAGCACCAGGCTGCCCAGCCGGAACCGGGCGTCGCGCAGCGCCAGCACGTTGATGCCGGACACGCACACGTTCCGCCGCAGCAACGCGGGATCGACCGACTCGCGCCCGGCCAGGGCCGCGATCACCGGCAGGTGCTCATGCTGGATCAGCGTGACCGCGCGCCGCCCGCCCCGGCAATGGTCGCCGACAAGCGCGCCGCCGACCGGTGCCGAGACCGAGCTGCAGCACGACACCGGGGCCCGCCGTTGCGGCCGCACGCCGATCCATTCAACCCGACCATGCGTGCGGAACTCTGAACGCAGCGCCGACAGGGGAGAAGACATGCAGCCTGGCCCGCTCAGGCCGCGGACTGCAGGAGTTGCCGGATGTCCTGGTACTTCGGCAGGCGGGCGCGCGAGAACGTGAGGTGGCGCACCGGCAGCGCGCGCAGGTATTCCGCCTTGGCGAGCTGCAGTTCGCGCTGTTCGGCCGTGGGATGCGTATCTTCGAGGTCGATGACCGCGATCAGCTGCATCGACTTGTTCGCCACCGCGTAGTCCACGGTGAGCGGCGCAAGCTTCTTCAGGCGCTGTGCACGGTCATAGCCGTGGACGGTCTCGGGCACGTCGACCAGTTCAGCCAGGCTGACCCGGACGAACACCTCATGCCCGGGCATCGCCGACCGGATGGCATACAGCGCCACGGTCGCCGGCTTGTCCAGCATCCGGTCGCGCAACCGGAACGGCGGCGCGCGCAGGATGGCCGCATCCGGCATCAGCGCCGCCGAGGTCCGGGCTGGCGAGGCCCGTCCGCTGGCCGCGGGTGCGGGCCGTGACGCCGACGCACGTTGCGAAGACATCAGCGCCTCGGCCAGCCGGGCCGGATCGATCTGCCCGGCTGCACCCGCTCGCATGTCGGGCAACGCAGGTACCTGTGCCGCCGCGCCGGCGGTGGCGGTGGCGGTGACGGACGGAATGGAAAGTCCCGGCGTTCCCCCGGCGCCCCCGACAAGGGCCGGTCCGATCAGCTGCTCATAGCGCAGCGAGCGTTCATGCTCGCGTGCTTCCTGAGTGCGCTTCCAGCGATGGATGGCCCAGCCGATCACGCCGATCCAGGCAGCACCGCCGAACAGGAATACAAGGGTCGTCGCATCCATTGCCGGGCAGTATGGCCGTCGGGTTACCAGGGGATGGGCTTGCGGTCGCGGAAGAAACGGCCGCTCGGGCCGTCGCCGGGCAGCGTGGCCAGCCACACCGCGGTGTCGGCGCCCTGCGCAACCGAGCGCGGTGCCTCTGCCCCACCCATTTCGGTACGCACCCAGCCGGGGCAGACCGAGTTCACCAGCACCCCGGTGCCGCGGGTATCCGATGCGACGATGCGGGTCAGCGCGTTGAGCGCGGTCTTCGATATCCGGTAGGCGGGCGTGCCACTGCCCATCTCGTCGAGCTGGCCGAGCCCGCTCGACAGGTTGACGATCCGCCCGTAGCCGCGCTCGATCATCAGCGGCAGCATCGCCTGCGACAGCATCAACGGGCCGAGCACGTTGGTCGCGAGCGTCCGTTCGTAGGTCGCCTGGCGGGAGTCCAGGAAGCGCCCGCCGCGCGGATCGAGCAGCACGCCGGCATTGTTGACGAGCACGTCGAGGCCGCCGAGGCGGCTGCGCAGGTCGCGCGCCAGCGCCTTGATCTGGTCAGGGTCGGTGACATCGAGGCGGATCGGTTCTGCCTCCAGGCCCTCGACCGCCAGCAGCTTCGCTGCGGCACGCCCCTTGGTCAGCGTGCGCGAGGCGAGCAGGACTTTCAGTCCGCGGCGTGCGAGCTGGCGTGCGATCTCGAAACCCAGGCCACGATTGGCGCCGGTGACCAGCGCGATGCGCGGCCCCTGCCCGGAGGCCTCGGCCACGGCCGGTGGAACGGTGGTTTTTGCCATTCGGGCATTATACGGTCTGCCCTGTCGGACGCGGCGCGCCAGCACGACCGACGCGGCCGGCGGCACGACCGGCGGTGGCTGCGGCGCCACGGCGCGACCGGGCGGCGGCGCTCTGCGTGCCCCGGGCCGCGTCCACCGGCACCGGGCCGGCGATCAGGGCCGCGACGGCAGGCACCACCTCGATCGGGGCACTGACGGTGCTGCGCGCCATGAACAACCGGTGCAGCGTTATCTTGCGCACCGCACGCTTGCTGGTCTCGATGTGCGAGCGCAGCAACAGGCAGGCATGGTCGCCCTTGCGGCGCAGGATGCTGCGCAGCAGCTGTGCATGTTCATCGTAGGTCGAGGCCACCCGGCCGGCGTCGGTGAAGTCCAGCCGGCGGATGATCCGGATGCGCTCGGTCACCTCGCGATGCATCTGCGCCATCACCAGGTTGCCGGTGGCGACCACCAGCACTTCATGGAACTGCTCGTCCAGCGCGGCCACCGCGCGCTCGTCTGTCAGCCTCGCAGCGGCCGGTACCAGCCAGATGTCACGCAGCGGCGCCAGCGCGTCGGCACTTTCCTGCTCGCACAGCCTGCGCACCGCCGCCAGTTCGAGCACGATGCGCGTGTCGTAGAGCTGGTCGAACAGCGCGAAATCGAGCGGACGGACCATCCAGCCGCTGCGCGCGACCACCGACAGATGCCCCTCCTGGGCGAGGCGGTTGAGTGCCTCGCGCACCGGTGTACGTGACATGCCCAGCTGCCGGGCGATCTCGTTCTCGGTGAATCGGTCCCCCGGCAACCGCCTGAACTCGAACACGTCCCGCTTGATCTGCTCGTACGCTGCCTCGGACAGGTTCTGTCCAGGATTCGCGCCGTGAAGGGGAGTCATCGATGCAACCTCTTCACGCAGGTTCCGGGTAGTGGCAGGCCACCGTCTGCCCGGGTGCCATCGGCACCAGCGAAGGCGATGATCGCGTGCAGGCATCCTGCCCCTTCGGGCATCGGCCATGGAAGCGACAGCGGTCCGGGTCCGGATCGACCGGGCTGGTCGGGTCACCCTCGAGCCGGATGCGCCGCGAAGCCCCGCCGGCAAGGCCGGGGATCGCCGACAGCAGCGCCCGTGTATAGGGATGGCGTGGTGATTCGAACACCTGCCGCGCCGGGCCTGATTCGACGATGCGTCCGAGGTACATCACCATCACCCGGTCGCAGAGCAGGCGCACGATGTTCAGGTCGTGCGACACGAACAGGTAGCTCATGCCGAGCTTCTGCTTCAGGTCGGCCAGCAGGTGCAGGATCACTGCCTGCACAGACACATCCAGCGCGGCCGTCGGCTCGTCGAGGATCAGCAGCGACGGCTCGAGCGCGATCGCACGCGCGATGCCCACGCGCGCCTTCTGCCCGCCGGACAACTGGTGCGGGTAGCGTCCGAGCAGTTCCTGCGGCATCTGCACCAGTGATGCCACCGCATCGACGCGCTCGGACAGCGCCGTGCCGGACAGGCCGCCGAGCAGGCGCAGCGGCTCGGCGATCGTGTCACGCGCGGTGTAGCGCGGATTCAGGCTGTCGGTCGGATCCTGGAACACCATCTGGATCAGCCTGCGCTGCGGCACGCGGGCAAAGGCACTGGCCGGGATGCGCGCGATGTCCTCGCCGCGGAAACGGATCGCGCCCGCCGTCGGATCCAGCGTACGCGTGATCAGCCGGACCAGGGTCGACTTGCCGCAGCCCGACTCGCCAACCAGTCCGACGCTCTCGCCGGTGCCGATGGTCAGGTCGACCCCGTCCACGGCATGCAGCATCGGCACACGCACGGTGCGAAATGGCAGCAGGCTGCCCGCCCCCTTCAGCGGGAACAGCTTGCGTACCTGCTCGACCTCCAGCAGGGGCGCCGTCACAGCGGCCTCCGGCAGGCGACGGAGTGCCGCTGTCCCGCATCCAGCCGGACCAGCGGCCGTTCGCCGCACACCGCTTCGACACGATCACAGCGCTCGCTGAAGCGACAGGCTGGAAGGTCGTTTCGCCGCAGGTCTGGCAGGTAACCCGGAATCGCGGCGAGCGACTGCAGGTCGCTCGTGCCATGCGGCGTGGTAGCGATCAACCGCGCGGTGTAGGGATGCCGGGGATGGGCGAACAGTTCAGCGGTCGGCGCGGTCTCGACCACATGGCCGGCATGCATCACGACGATGCGGTCGCAATGCTCGGCAGCCAGCCCCAGGTCGTGCGTGATCAGCACCGTCGCCATGTTGCGCTTGCGCGCGAGTTCCGAGATCAGGTCCATCACTGCCGCCTGGGTGGTCACGTCCAGGCCGGTCGTCGGCTCGTCTGCCACCAGCAGCGAAGGCGAACAGGCCAGTGCGATGGCGATCATGATGCGCTGGCAGAGGCCACCGGACAGCTCGAACGGATAGGCATCGTACCGACGCTCCGGATCAGGGATTCGAACCGAGGCCAGTGCCTCGATCGCGCGCTGGCGCAGCGCCGCGGAGGGCGTGCTGGTATGGCGTGCCAGCACGTCCTCGATCTGGTGCCCCACCTTGCGGATCGGGTTGAGCGCCACCCGCGGATTCTGGAAGATCATCGCCGCCTCGCGGCCGCGGATCGATTCGAGCTCGGACGCACTGGCGCGCACCAGGTCCAGGCCACCAAACACCGCCCGCCCGCCGGTGATCCGTCCGGCCGCATCCAGGATGCCGAGCACCGCATAGAACAACACCGACTTCCCGGAACCGGACTCGCCGACCACGCCGACCGTCTCGCCCTTGCCGACGCTGA
>JBIITW010000183.1:0-9615 GCA_044340265.1 Burkholderiales bacterium
TTGCCCAGCGGCAGCCTGGCCTCGGTATCGAAGAAGCACACGCGCATGCCGAGGTGTTCGGCCAGGATGCCGACCTGCTTGCCGATGTTTCCATATCCGACGATGCCCAGCGTCTTGCCGCGCACTTCGTAGCTGCCCGCTGCCGACTTGATCCACTCACCGCGGTGCGCCCCGGCATTGCGCCTGGGGATGCTGCGCATGAGCATCACGGTCTCCGCGATCACCAGTTCGGCGACGCTTCGCGTGTTCGAGAACGGCGCGTTGAACACCGGCACGCCGAGTTCGGCTGCGGTGTCCACATCGACCTGGTTGGTACCGATGCAGAAGCAGCCGATGGCGGCGAGCTTCGGCGCGTTGCGCAGCACGCGCTCGGTGACCTGTGTCTGCGAACGGATGCCGAGGAAGTGAACCTGGGCGAGCGCCTCGATCAGCGCATCTTCGCCGAGCGACTTCGGGTGCTGAGCGATACGACTGTAACCGCTCGCCGACAGCACCTCCACCGCGTTCGGGTGGATGTTTTCCAGCAACAGGAACTGGATGTTGGACTTGTCCAGCGAGACGGGGGGGGACATCAGGTCGCTCCGTGAAGCGTGCATGCTGCAGCGCGGAGCGGGAGTCTACCGCGCCTGTCCGATCGCTGGCAGGGCAGGCTGCTGTCCGTGCAGAAACCAGCGGTCGATCACCACCCGCCGCGAGAACCATCGGCTGCCCAGGAGTACCCCTGCGAGCCGGCGGCGCCAGAGCGGCGCCGGTCCGGCCTCAGGCAGCGGCCATCGGCCAACCCGCCGGCACCCGAAGCGCTGCTCGATCGCGACGCGGTATCCGTCGAGCGCCGCCGCATCGGGCACGCCGCCAGCGCCGTGCAGCGCGTCGGCGATCACCTCGGCCGCCAGGATGCCCGACTCGATGGCCGGCCGGATGCCCTCCCCGCTCTGGGCATAGGCCAGCCCGGCCGCATCACCGACGAGCAGGATGCCATCGGCCACCAGCGGCCTGGGGGCCTGCGGATAGAGCAGGTAGGCATGCCCCTTGAAGCGTGTCGGCAGGTCGGCCGGCACGCGCCGCTCGCGCCGCAGCCACTCGGTGAAGGCGGCAACATGTGCGGCCAGCTGGCGCTTGTCCTCGCGACCAAGGCCGACGTTGAGCCAGTCACCCTTGCGCACGCACCAGCCATAACCCTTCAGGTCGTCGCAGAAATAGAGTTCAGGGCGGGACGGCTCCACCGTGCACTGCGCGGCCTGCGCCGCGTCGAGCCGGTACTCGATCTCCTGCGCTGCGATCACCTGTTCACCCGACCCGATCGCCGCCCCCAGCTGGCGGGCGACCGGGCAGAAGTGCCCGCCGGCGCCGACCACGACCCGTGCATGCAGCCATCCGTTGATGCACCAGCCCTGCGGCGTGCGCGCGAGCGATTCCAGCGGCTCGGCCAGCCGCAGGCGCGCCCCGCTGCGTTCAAGCAGGTAATGGTCGAACTCGCTGCGGCGGATGCCGAAGCTCACCGTTGCCGGATAGTCGGTCAGGACCGGCAGCCCGCCGATCACGCCGGTGCGAAAGGCGGTGATCGGCTGCAGCGTTCGCGATCGCCCATAGTCGTGCAGGTCGATCCCCAGCGTCTGCACCACCTGCGGAGTGATCCATCCTGCGCAGGTCTTGTCGCGCGGGAACACGCTGCGGTCGAGCACCATGGCATCGAATCCGCGCAACGACAGCACCCGCGCGCAGGTGGAACCGGCAGGCCCACCGCCGACGACCAGGACATCGACATGCGCAGGTCGACTCATCGCCCGTAGAGGTGCGCACGCGTCCAGGAGACGTCGTCGCAGCCGCGAGCCGTGAACAGCACCTGGTAGAGCTGCAGGTCTCCGGTGCGGAAGGACGCGATCGAGCCCGCGAGATAGAGCCGCCACATGCGCACGAAACGCCGATCGAACATCGACTCGATGCATGCCTGCGATGCATCGAAGCGCTCGAGCCAGTGGCCGAGCGTACGCGCGTAATGCAGCCGAAGGTTCTCGACATCCACCACCGCGAACTCCCGCGCCTCGAAGATCGCCATCATCTCGCCGAGCGACGGTGGCCGGGCGCCCGGGAATATGCGGCGCTCCACCCACGGGTTCATCTGCTGGGGCCGGGTACGGCCGATGGTGTGGATCAGCCCGCGGCCGGAGGGCGTCAGCGAGCGGTGAAGCACCTCCCCGAGCGCCGGGAAGTTCTCGACGCCCACATGCTCGAGCATGCCGATGGAAACGAAGGCATCGTGGCGGCCCGCGATGTTGCGGTAGTCGTCCTCCAAAAATTCGACCTGTGCCTCGAGGCCTGCCTCGCGGGCCTGCTGCCGTGCGTAGGCGATCTGCTCGCGCGAGATGTTGAACGCACGCACGCGAACGCCGCAGGTACGGGCGGCATGCAGCGCGAAGCTGCCCCAGCCGCATCCGGCCTCGACCAGCGTCTCGCCCGGACGCAACCGAAGCTTGCGGCAGATGTGGTCCATCTTCGCGACCTGCGCCTGGTCGAGCGGGCCCGCAGGGTCTTCATAGTAGGCGCAGGTGTAGGCCATGGTCGGCCCGAGCCATCGGGAGTAGAACGCGTTGCCCAGATCGTAGTGCTGCTGGATGTTCTCGCGCGCGCCTTCGAGTGAGTTGCTGCGCGCCCGGTGCAGGCGCTCGGCGACCGCGCGTGGCCACGGCATCCGTCCCCCCTCGCGAAAGACGCCTATGTAGAGTTCGACGAGGAAGTCCGGCAGGTCGCCCTCCACGGCAAGGTCACCGCTCGAATACAGCTCGCCGAACTGCAGGTGTGGGTCGAGCGCAAGACGCACCAGCGCGGACGCGCTGGTGATCGAGACGCGTGCGACGGGCTCGGATGCCCGCCCGCGCACGACCTCGCCCGTCCACAGTACGACCTCGAACGGCGGGTGAGAGAGTTCCTGCATCATCCGCGAGACCATGCGGCACCAGAAGGACCCGCCCGGCGCGCCTGTGCGGCCAACACCCTCGGCAGCGTCGCCGGCGAACTGCAGGGATGAACCCGACGCAGGTGAAGACACAGAATGTTCGTTTCGCATCCGAACCCTCTCGGCATCCGTTACGCACGATCAGTCCTCATCGTAGCGAACATTTGCCGGGGATAGAACGCATCCCCGGCAAATCCAGCACGTCAGCGTCTCGGGTGCCAGCCGGATGACAGCTGCATGGTCACGCCGCCGTCACTTCGCAGGGCGCACCACCACGTCATTGCGTACCGAGCGCACGCCGGGCACGCCGCGCGCGATCTCGCCTGCGCGCTGGCGCTCTGAAGCACTGGCCGCGAAGCCACTGAGTTGCACCGTTCCCTGCATCGTTTCGACGCTCAGGCGCAGCGCGTTGACCTTGTCGTCTTCGACGAAGCGCGACTTGACCCGGGTGGTGATCGTCGCGTCGTCCACGTATTCACCAGCGGTCTGCTGTCCACCGAAGACACCGCATCCCGACACGAAGATCACGAGCATCGCGGCGAAGAAGACCTTGAGTATCTGCCTGTTCATTTTTCTTTCTCCCTGGATATTTGGACTGGGCTGCCAGCTGCGGCGGAAAGGCCCACCGACCGGGAATCCGCAAGGAGCATTCCTGCACCACACGCGGCTTGCTCAGGCCGCGCCGCGATGCTTGTGCTGGTACATGGCGGCGTCCGCGCTTTCCAGCAGCGCCTCGGGTGACAAGCCGTCTTCAGGGAAGACCGCACAACCTACCGACACGCCAAGCTCGACGCACTGGCCATCGATGCTGAACGGGACCCGCAGCGCGCCCTGCAGCTTGTCTATCACTGCGTCGATCGCACCCGGGTTGTCGATCTGCGGGATGACGGCGACGAACTCGTCTCCGCCAAGCCGGGCCAGCGTGTCCGCCGAGCGCAGCGGAGCGGAGAGCCTGCGCGCCACCTCCTTCAACACCCGGTCGCCGTTCTCGTGCCCATGAAGATCGTTGATCGGCTTGAAACGGTCCAGATCGAGGAACAGCACGGCGACCTGGCGCGACGTCCGCCGTGCCTGCGCAATCGCCTGGGTCAGGCGGTCGTTGAGCAGTGCCCGGTTCGGCAGCCCGGTGAGCGGGTCATGGAAAGCCTGGTGCTGGAGCCGATAGAGTTCGGCCTCCATCTCCGTGAGGTGCGACACGCGTGCGACCTCTAGCTTGCGCTCGGCCAGGGCGCGTCCGACGAGGTCGAGCAGCTGCTCAGGATCGAACGGCTTGGACACGAAATCGAACGCCCGGAAGCGCAGCGCATCGATGGCGTACTCGATCGATGTCTCACCGGAAAGGAATATCACCGGGAGGTCCAGCCGGTGCTCCCGAAGCTCCCGCAGCACCTCGATGCCGCTGAAGTCCGGGATGTTGACGTCGAACAAGGCCAGGTCGAACATGCGCTGCGACAGCATCGTCATCGCGTCGCGACCGCGCTCGACCGTCACCACCGCGTAGCCCGCCGCGCACAGCAGCGCATCCAGCATCTGTGCCGACGGGATATCGTCCTCAAGCACGAGGATGGTGGCCTTCTCGCCCGCCCGCCCTTCGCCCGCTGCTTCGATGGTCATCTCGTCGACCCGCCCCGCTCGGCATTCAGTTTCGTGGGAAACGCGCATCGTCCATGCCCGCGACGGGTACTGGCCCGGGCACGCGTGATGCGTGGGCGGGGTCGCGTGCAGTCCGCCCACAGTTTGCGAGCATGTGATGAACCATTCAAGCGAGCCGGAGCATTCCAGCAGGTGCAGCCGCCTCCTGGCCGCGGCACTGATGATCCCGCTGCTCGGCGGCTGCTTCGCAACGGGGCGCATGGACGCCGCTGCGACCGCACATGCGGCACCGCCCGCAGCGTCGCCCCGGGCGGCCCGCGCGATCGAAGCCCTTGTACGGCGCACCGGCGACACCCTGCTCGAACGCCACGTGGCCGATACCGAGCAGATCCTCGGCACCCGGATCTTCGCCGGCAACTCGGTCCGCCTGCTCGTCGATGGCCCGCAGACCCACGCGCAGATGTTCGCGTCGATCGCCGCGGCGCGTGACCATATCAACCTGGTCAGCTACATCATCGACGATGACGAGACCGGCGCGAGGCTGGCCGACGCCCTGATCGACCGGCGCCGGGCGGGCATCGTGGTCAACCTGATGTACGACAGCGTGGGTTCCATGGCGACGCCGACGGCATGGTTCGACCGGTTGCGCGATGCCGGCATAAGCGTGTGCGAGTTCAACCCGGTCAACCCGTCGCGGCTCAGGCGGGCCTGGCAGGTCAACAACCGTGACCACCGCAAGATCCTGGTGGTCGATGGCACGACCGGCTTCGCAGGCGGCGTCAACGTCAGCGATGTCTACGCTGCTGGCTCCTTCGGCCCCGCCCGGCGACGCGACCCCGGCGGAATGCCGTGGCGCGACACGCACGTGATGGTCCAGGGGCCGGCCGTGGCCGATCTCCAGCGCAGCTTCGTCGACCGCTGGGCGCAGCAACGCTGCACGCACCTCGGCGACACGCCGCGCTACTTTCCGGAGGTCGCGATCGCGGGCCCACTGCCGGTACGGGTGGTCACCGGCGGCCCCGAGCGCGCAACCACCGACCACTTCCGCGCGCTGCTGTCGGCGTTCGAGAATGCAGAGCAGCGCATCTTCATCACCTGCGCCTATTTCGTGCCTGACCCGGCCATGCGCGATGCCCTGCTGCGTGCCGCGCGTCGCGGCGTCGAGGTACGCCTGCTGCTGCCCAGCGTCAGCGACTTCTGGGCGCCGCTGGAGGCAGGGCGCTCGCATTACGCTGCGCTGCTCGCCGCCGGCGTGCGCGTGCACGAGCGCACCGGAGCCCTGCTGCATGCAAAGACCGCGGTGGTCGATGGCGTCTGGAGCACGATCGGCTCGACCAACCTGGATTTCCGCAGCCTCCTGCACAACGAAGAGGTCAACGTGATCGTCTTCGACGATCGGTTCGCCGCCGAACTGGAAGGGCTGTTCGCACGTGATCTGGATCTGTCCACCGAGATCACGATCGACGAATGGGCACGCCGGGGGCTCGCGCCTCGGCTCCGTCAGTGGTTCGCCCGCCAGTTCGAGTACCTGCTGTAGGCATGCCGGCCCGCACTCGGGCATGCGTACTGCGGCAGCGATCCCGACCGCGGCGCTCCCGCCGCATGCACCCGAGGAGCCAGGCAATGTCACGACAAGACGAAATCAGGATTCCCGCTGCCCTGCTTGCCGCCGCGCTGGCTGCCGTGGCGGGCGCCCTCGCCATGTATCTCGCGATGCGCCGGCGCGAGGATGCGCGATGGCTGGATGCGCTGACCTGCCGCAGTGGCAGCGATGAACGGCGCAGGGGCCGCCACTCCGCCGCCGAGCGCGTCGAGGATGGCACCGACTTGGCTGACCTGCCGGTGGCAAACCAGGCCATCGAGCCGCTGCAGGCGCCTTCGGGCACACGTGTCAGCGTCATCCGCTGATCGGGCCGACGCAAGGTCGGGCCCCGCACCGACGCGGATCCGGAAAGTTTGACGGACGCCTTTGCAAGACTTGCAGGACGACCGCGTCGGGGCAGACGCGGAGGGCCGACACGGGCGCCCGCGGCGCCTGCGCCTGAGCAATTTTCTTCTTTTTTAATCAATACCCTGGAATCTCTTTCTCGGGATGTGGCCAAAGTGGCACGGCGTTTGCAGAAGTCTCACTCACTCCCCCACACCTAGCGAGGATTCGATGATCAGAGCCGACCTCCAGGTCCGTACCGGGCAGCAGCTCGCGATGACCCCGCAGTTGCAACACTCGATCCGCCTGCTTCAGCTTTCGGCGGCGGAATTCGAACAGGAACTCGAAGACACGCTCGCGAACAATCCATTCCTGGAGCGCGACGACTCCCTGCGCGATACCGGCACGGAAGGCAGCTCCGCCACCAGTGCCTCCGCAGAGGGCGGTGACGCACAGACCGGGCTGGAAGCTTCGACGGCACTGGCCGACGATCGCATCGAAGTGGCCGCTCCGTCGGAAGGCTCGGCATCAGACTGGGACGATGAATCGTCCCTTCGCTTCGACACGCCCGGTTCCGGCGAGCGCTCGGGCGATGACCTCGACGCGACGCACTTCGCCCCGTCGGCGACCTGCATGTATGACCACCTGCTGGAACAGCTCGGCGTATGCCGGGTGAATCCGCGCGACCGTGAGCTGGCGCGGCTGGTGATACATGCACTCGAACCCGATGGTTACCTGCGCACCTCGCTGGAAGAGCTTGTCGCGATGTGCCCGGCACGCGAGGACGTACAGGCGGAAGAACTGTCTGTCGTGCTGCGCCTGGTGCAGAGCTTCGAACCCGTGGGCATCGGGGCACGTTCGCTGGAGGAATGCCTGCTGCTGCAACTGGACGACCGCGACGAGGACACGCCCGGCCTCGAACTCGCGCAGCGCATCGTGCGTGCGCACCTGGCGCAGCTCGCCACACCGGACACGCCACGCCTGCTGCGCGCGCTGGGCTGCAGCGATGCCGAATTCGCCAGCGCGTACCAGCTCATCCGGGGCTGCTCGCCCAAGCCGGGCCTGGCATTCGGGGATGACCGCACCGATTACGTGGTGGCGGATGTCCAGGTGCGCAAGATCGGCAATCGATGGCTGGCCCGCATCAATCCTGAAGTGGTACCGCGGATACACCTGAACCGGGGGTTCGCTTCGATGGTCCGTGAGCAGCGCGGTTCGAGCAGTTCGCCGATCGGCCAGCACCTCCAGGAGGCACGCTGGTTCGTGCGCAACGTCAACCAGCGCTTCAGGACCATCCTGCGGGTCGCGCAGGCGATCATTGACCGCCAGAGCCGGTTCTTCGAGCATGGTGACATCGCCATGCGGCCACTGGTGCTGCGCGAGATCGCGGAGACGCTGGGCATGCACGAGTCGACCGTGTCACGCGTGACGTCGAACAAGTACATGATGACGCCGCGCGGATTGATGGAACTGAAGTATTTCTTCAGCAGCCATGTGGAATCCGATGGCCATGCCTGTTCCGCCCGCGCCGTGCGCGCGCTGATCCGGCAGATCCTCGTGTCCGAGGATGCGCGACATCCCCTTTCAGATGTCAAGGTCGCGCGACTCCTGTCCGAGAAGGGCATCGTGGTCGCGCGTCGAACGGTGTCGAAATACCGTGACTCGATGCACATCCCCTCGGTCGAAGTGCGTCGCCTGTCTTCTTCGGCCGCACTGGCGGCCTGAGCGCCGGCGGCCGCCGGAAGACCCGCGGCGCCGCTGCCGGGGCCCGGCCGTGGCGCTAGCCCGGCCCCTCTTCGAGCGCCGGATCGGCGCCTTCGCTTCCGTACTCGCGCAACCGGTTGTACAGCGTCTTCGCACTGATGCCGAGCAGTTCCGCCGCCTTCTCCTTGTGCCCCTTGACTGCATCAAGGGTGGCCAGGATGAGCTGGCGCTCCATCTCCTCGATGGTGGTGCCCACCCGCACCGTGATCGACTGCGAAGCGCGGACCGGCGCATCGAACGGAATGCAGGCTGCGGTGATCGCCTCGCCGTCGGCCATGATGTAGGCGCGCTGGACCACGTTGCGAAGTTCACGCACGTTGCCGGGCCAGCCGTACTGGGACAGCTTCTCGATCGCCGATGATGCGAACTTCCGCGCCCCGCCTTCGCGGGCATTGAGCGCATCGAGGAAGTGCTGGGCGATCAGCTCCACGTCCTCGAGCCGGTCGCGCAGGGGCGGCACCCGGATCTGGAACACGTTGAGCCGATAGAAGAGGTCCTCGCGCAGCTTGCCCGTGGCCACCGCCTGCGCCGGATCCCGGTTGGTTGCCGCGATGATCCGCACGTCAGTCTCGAGAAGCTCGTCCGACCCCACGCGCATGAAGGTTCCGGTCTCGAGCACCCGCAACAGCTTCACCTGCAGTTCCGGTGGCATCTCGGTGACTTCGTCCAGGAACAGCGTCCCTCCGTTCGCACGCTCGAAGAAGCCGCGGTGCTGCCGGTTGGCGCCGGTGAAGCTGCCCTTCTCATGGCCGAACATCTCGCTTTCGATGAGCTGCGGCGAGATCGCACCACAGTTGACCGCCAGGAACGGCGCCTTCCTTCGCCGGCTCAGGTCGTGGACGGTCTGTGCGACGACCTCCTTCCCGGCCCCGCTCTCACCCACGATGAACACAGTCACCGCAGTACCTGCCACGCGCCCGATCTGCGTGTAGACCACCTGCATCACCGCCGCGCGTCCGCGCAGGTGCCCGAAGCGTCCTTCGCGATCGGCGACATGCTGCAGGCCGGCGATCTCGGCCCGCGCTTCGGCCGGGCGACCGATGCGATTGAGCACGGCTTTCAGCTGGCGCGGACTGACCGGCTTGAGCAGGTAGTCCGCCGCGCCCAGGCGCAGGGCCTGGATCGAAGTCTCGAGCGTTGCATGGCCGGTCATCAGCACGATCTCGACATTGCCGTGCTCTTCGCGCTCGCCGAACAGCTCCATGCCGCTGCCGTCTGGCAGCATCAGGTCGAGGAGGACGAGGTCGGGCGTGCGCAGCACCAGTTGCTGCCGTGCCTCTGTCAGGGAGCTGGCGATCGCCGTCCGGAAACCCTCCTCGCGGACGAGTTCTGCAAGTGCCTGCGCCGCGTCGCGCTCGTCTTCGACGATCAGGGCGAA
>JBIITW010000184.1:0-9588 GCA_044340265.1 Burkholderiales bacterium
GCCGCGGCCAGTCTGCACCGGGAAGACCAGCTGGCGATGCTCGCCCATGAATTGCGCGGTCCGCTCGGCCCGATCGTCACCGCCGCCCACCTGCTCGCCCGGCTGCCGGGCGCCACCGGCCGTGCTCGCCGGGCAGCACGCATCATCGAGCGGCAGACCGCGCAGCTGGCCGCGCTGGTCAACGACCTGCTCGATGTCGCACGTTCGCGCGATCCGCGGATCACGTTCAAGCCGAGGGCCGCGGTGCTGCGCGAACTGATCGAGACCGCGGTCGAGACCGCGATGCCGGCGATCGAAGCGCGCGGCCATTCGCTGGTGATCGAACCGCAGGGCCTGGGCGAGACCGTCCTGCTCGATCCGCTGCGTGTGGTGCAGATCGTCTCCAACCTGCTGATCAATGCCGCCAAGTACACGGCGCCCGGTGGACGCATCGTGCTGCGGGTGTCCGCCGCGCCGGGCGAACTCGTGCTGTCGGTGATCGACAACGGCATCGGCATCTCGAGCGCAGACCAGTTGCGGCTGTTCGACCTCTATGCGCAGGTGCCCGGACAGCAGGCGCCGGTGCCGAATGGTTTCGGCATCGGGCTCGCGGTGGTCAAGACGCTTGCCGACCTGCATGGTGGCACGGTCAGCGTGGACAGCGCGGGGGCGGGCAGCGGCAGTGCGTTCACCGTGCGCCTGCCCCTGCCGCCCGTGGAGGCTGCAGGCCGGCTCAGGGCAGCTGGCCTGCCGTGACCATCCGCGAATAGAGCACGTTCGGCGACAGCCAGGTCACCAGGTCATCGAACTCGGCGGCTGCGGCGCCCGGGGCCCCGCGCACCCGGCTGACGAATGCACGGTCGTTGTTGAAGCTGTTCGGATTCGGGTTCTCCGCTTCGTCAAGCGAGGTGCCGCCGCCGACCGCGTTGGCGCCGAGCGAATAGATCACCACCACGGCGTTCTGCGACAGCCG
The DNA here is from genome assembly GCA_044340265.1 of Burkholderiales bacterium. GTDB lineage: Bacteria > Pseudomonadota > Gammaproteobacteria > Burkholderiales > CAIKXV01 > CAIKXV01. The sequence goes on from JBIITW010000184.1 coordinate 953, forward strand.
CGTGCCGGCAGCACAGGTTGCGGCATTGCCGGCGCCGGTGATGCCGGCCCCGGTGCTGCAGACCTGCAGGTCGGGCGCCAGTGCCGTCATGCCGGTCGTTCGCATGCCGCCGGCGGTCGTGAAGGCGCCGCCGCTGCCCGTGGTCACTGCATACCGTATGCGGTTCTGCTGCAGGCCCCATGGATCGATCGCGTAGCCGGCCGCGTCGACCTGCGACAGGCCCAGGGTGACCGCGGGCACGAAGCCGCTCCACGGATCGGTGCAGGCGCCACCGCCGACCGGACTCTCGACGCCGTTGGACACGGGCGACGCCGGGCAGGGCAGCCGGCCATTGGCCAGCGCGAAGCCTATCAATGCTTCGCGGATCTCTTCCAGCTGCCGCTGGGTCTGGCCGACGCGGCTCTGCTCGACCTGGCTGGCCAGTGGCACCAGCAGGCCGCCGATGATCAGCGACAGGATCAGCAGGCCGACCGCCAGCTCGACCAGCGACACGCCGCCTGCCCTGGCCTTCGCCGGACGCTGGCGGGAAGGGGCGCGCTTCATGTTCAGTTCGTCCTCGGCGTGGCGACGATGGTGCCGGCCGGTACCTGGACCTGCGTGGGCGCCTTGCCGGCCGCCAGCGCCTGCACCGCGGACAGTGCCGGTGCCTCGAGATAGTTGCCGAAGGACTGCTTGTCCGCCGGCGAGGCGCGCGACTGACCGGGTCGGGGCATGCCTGCCACCAGGACGATGAAGCGCGCATTGTCGACGTTGCCCCCGGCGCCGCGCAGGTCGAGCGAGCCGGCCGCACATTTCGTGGCCGGGGGGCCGACGCAGTTCTGCGATACGAGGTAGATGACATGCTCGCGCCAGTATTGCCGCTGGAACCAGATCTGGCCGAACTGGGCGCTGTCGGCCGTGCCGTTGAGCAGGGCACTGCTCGGCCGGTTCTGTGGGCGATCGGACCCGACGGCATCGTATGCGGCAGCAGGCGCCATCGACGCGGGCAGGCGGCCAGCCAGGATGCCCGGCGTGGACGGGCAGTCGCCGGGTGCGATCAGATCCGTGTTCACGCAGGCGAGTTCGTCGAAGGCGCTCGGGGCGGGCAGGAATCCGTGGAAATCGAAGTAACCCTTGAGCGCCTCGGCGACCTCGCGCGACACGCGCCGTTCTGCCGCCGCCACCAGGTCCGCGCTCGAGATCGGCATCAGGCGGTCGTTGAATGCGGCACCCGGCAGCTGCGCCGAGAAAGCCAGCGTCGAGGTCGCATTCACGCCATCGAGATAGTTCGGGTGCCAATTCAGGGCGAGACTGCCGCTGCGCAACTGTCCCTGCAGGGCCGGGCCTGGCGCGAACACGATCGCGCCGAAGGTGTCGGGCAGTCCGGTGATGGTGAGCATGTCCGACGTGTTTCCGGTCATGAACGCCGGCATTACGTTGTTCGGGCCTGCGTTGTGGAAGGCCGGCGACACCGCGTACCACAGCAGTTCCCCGCTGGCGTCGCGCAGTTCCGGGATGCGCAGGCGCTTCCAGGGCAGCCTGCCGATGAATGACACGCAGTTGGAACTGGAATACTCCGTCGTCGCCAGCGAGTCGCCATCGCCATCGATGTCCGGACAGGGCAGCGTGCCGGGACGGTTGTTGCCATCGGCCGCAGCGAAGGCGAGCAGTGCTTCGCGGGCAGCCTGCAGTGCCTCGACCGTGCGCTGGTTCTGCGCAGCCGCGAGCGCGTCGGCATTCAGGCTGCGCACGACGAACACGGCGGCCGCGATGCCGATGAACGCCACCAGCGCGATCAGCGCGATGCCGGCCTGTCGCGAGGCGATCCGGCGCATGGATGCGTTGCCGGCGGCCTGCCTCATCTGGCAGGGTCCTGCGCGGGCGGCTTCTCGTCCAGCCGGCGGCCGAGCTCGCGCAGGATGCGCTCGACGGCCGCGTCGCGCGGTGCGGCGTCACGCGTTGTAGCCTCACGCGGTGCGGCCTCACTTGGTGCGACCGCGCGCGCAGCGGTGTCATCCTGTCGCGCCTGCGGCACTGCCGCCGGCTGCGGCTGCCGATAGCGCTCCTGTATCCGTCCGGACTGGACATCCACTTCCTGGCCGACCTTGATGCGCACCTGCCGGCCGTTGTCCGGCAGGCGCAGGTCGGCGCCATCGGACGCATCGCGCACCGGGCCGATGCGCACGGCGCCGGCGCGCTGCGGTGCCTGGGTGGGCGTCCGGTTCACCCAGACGGTGGCCTGTCCGTCGTTGCGGCGCACGATGCCGTCGATCGAGAGTGACTGCGCCGGTGGCGGTTCCGGCGCAGCGCGGCTCTCGCGGACCGGTTCCGGGGCGGCCGGCTTGCGTCGCAGGTCGTCCAGTTGCTGGCGCTGGGCGGGCGTGAAGAACAGCCGGCCGAAGCTTTCCTGGGCGGCTGCCGGTCCGGCCCAGATGCCGAGCATGCATGCCAGCGCGAGGCTGCCTCCCACGCCCTTCGCGGTTCGCGACCGACGGTTCATCGGGCACCCGCCTGGGCCGGGGATGCCGCGGCCTGTGCCCCTTCCGCCGCCCGCGGCGCGGAGATCCAGGAGAGTTCGCATTCGGCGCGCAGGTTCGGCTCGCCGCGCGGCGCAGTATCGACGCCCAGGCGCTCCAGCGTGCATCCGTTCAGCGTGAACACGCCCGCGCGCCCGGCTGCCAGCGCACGCAGGAATCGCATCAGGTCACCCTCGTGCAACAGCCTGAGGTCGATTGCCATCGGTGACTGGACCAGCATCGCCTGCGGCAGTTCCTGCAGGTTGTACGGGGTCTGGGCCCCGATCTGGTACTGCACGCCGAACAGGCGCGCCGTTTCGTTGGCGATGCGCAGGTTGTCGATCCAGTTCACGCGCTGTTCGGTGCCGATGAATCCGTGTGCGTCGAGCGCGACATACTCCGGCGCGTAGCGCCCGAGAAGGTCGCGTTCCTCGCCCGAACGCTGGTAGCGCACCCGTGCATCGTCGAGTGCGCGCTGCTGCTGGGCGGCGGCAGTACGCCCGCCTTCGGCGATACGGTGGCTGTACCAGCCGAGCGTGCCCACGGCGAGCGTGACCATGGCCAGCAGCAGCGCCGGCGCGGTGTAGGGCGAGCTGCCGGTCGTGCTCATGTCGAGGCCCTGCGCAGCTGCACGATCAGCCGGAAGGTCGAGCCGCCGCCCTGCTCGGTGCGTTCCTGCGTGTTGCCGGACAGGCTCGAAGCCGGATTCAGGTTCAGGGGGAGCCGCGCGATGGCCACCGACTGCACCCTCGGGTCGCTGCGCAGTCGCTGGGCAAACCCCTCGATGCTGGCGATCGCCGTGCGCAGGTCGCCGCTGAACCCGGTGATCTCGGCATCGATGACGATGCTTTCGACGCGCCCGCCCGGAGGGGCGCCGGCGGCAGGCCGCGGAGCGCCGGTGCGTTGCGCATCGCCATCGGCCAGCGGCTCGCCGTTGCGCCAGGCGAGGCGGCGCATGACGATCTCCTGCTGCGCGTCGAGCGCCGTGGAGACCACGGAAAACGCGCGTTCAGGCGTTCGTGTCTGCGCCGCGATCATCCGTGCCGCATCGACGGTGCGCTGCAGGGTTTCCAGTGGCGCCGGTGCAGCGGGGAACTGCCGCGTCACCGCGACATACTTTTCCTGCCAGCGCATCGTCTCGAGACGCTGGGATTCCGACTGGGCGGTGAGCTGGGTGTGCTGCCAGACGTTGGACAGCGCGAACGCGATGCCGACCAGCCCGATCGTGCCGGCGGCGGCATACAGCGACCGTTGCGTCGAGCGCACCTGGAACCGGCGCATCGCGACCGCGGGTGCCAGGTTCACCGACGGCGAGCGTTGGCCGAGCAGCGTCAGGGCCAGCGCATCCGGCGTGTCGGCCAGCATCTTCAGGGTCAGGGGGAGCTTCTGCACGAGCGTGGCTGCATTCACGCGCTCGCAGTGGATGTTGTTGCCCTGGCGTTCGAGCGCGGCCACGGCTCGTGCCAGGCTGTCGTCGATGTCGACCAGCGTCACCGCCAGCGGGTCGTCGCGCCCGCGCAGCTTCAGCGCTTCGAGGTACAGGCGGGTGTTGCCCACCTCTTCCACCAGCACGCCGATGTCGTTGCTGTCGGAGGCGCCGCTGCCGCTGCCGCGCGCCAGCGGTGTCAGGCGGCTCACCCGCAGCTGCCCGTCCTCGATGAAGGTCTGGCGCAGCCCGCTCGCGGTCGCCGTGATCACCAGCGTCGGTGCACGGTTGAAGCCCAGCCGTTCAGCGAGCGACGGCATCACCAGCGGCAGCAGGTACAGGCCGGCGAATGCGAGCCGGGCGTCTTCGATCGCATCCGCCCAGGGCAGGAACAGCTCTGCATTGGTCAGCGCTGCAAACAGGTAGCGGTCGTCGCGGCGCTGTTCGCCATCGCGCCCCTGCAGCACTGCCGCGTGGTAGGGCGATGTACGGTAGAGCTGGCGCAGCCGGCGCTGGACCATCGCGCTGCGCTCCCTGCCGATGGCATGCGGCAGCATCTCGGTGCGGTAGTCTTCTTCGACGGCATCGACCAGGGCCTGTATCGGAAGCCGGCGCTGCGTCGAGATGGCCGCGGCGAAGCGCTGCAGCCCTTCGTCATCGGAGGTGAAGACCTCGCAGCTTGTCAGGCGGTTGCCGCGCCAGCGCCCCAGCGTCGCCTGGCTGGCGCCGACGCACAGCAGCAGCCGCTCGCCGAGCGCCATCTCAGGCAACGCTCCAGGCAGCGCCACGGCGGCAGCGGAGATTCGGATCGATCGGGGCGGGAATGGCCATCGGGCGGGGAAGCGGGCAGGGTGAACTATCTTGGCGTGGGGTCAGAGCTGCAGTTTTCCGAGGATGTCGTAAACCGGCGACAGCACCGCCCACATGATCAGCAGCAGCGACATGCCGAGCACGAAGATCAACGCAGGTTCGAGCAGCTTGAGGCCGCGTTCGATCGATTCGCGCACATCCCGATTGTAGAAGTAGGTGACGTTGGCGAGCGCGGTGTCCAGCGCACCGGTGGCTTCGCCGACCCGCAGCATGCGGATCACCAGCGGCGGGAAGGTGCCAAGGTCGCGGAACGCGTCGGTCAGGCTGACCCCGGCGTTGATCTGGCTGGTCGCCCGCGCGATCGAATTGCCGATCACCCGGTTGTCGACGATCGCCTCGCTGGTGCGCAGCGCCTCGAGGATGGTGATTCCCGACCGGTAGAGCAGCGCAAACACGTTGGCGAAGCGCGCCATGATCACCTTCTCGAGCAGGGGCCCGGTGATCGGCACATGCAGTTTCACGTAATCCCAGGCGAGGCGCGCGCGCTCGTTGGAACGCACCAGTGACACCGTCACGCCGGCGGCGAGAGCCGGTACCCCGATCAGCAGGTACCAGTAGCCGCGAACGATCTCGGACACGGCGATCATCAGCCGCGTCTGCAGCGGCAGCTCTATGCCCATCGTGCGCAGCAGTCCGGTGACCTGCGGCACCAGGTAGGTGAAGAGGAAGGCCATCACCACCAGCACCACGACCAGCACCACGCTCGGGTAGACCAGCAGGCGCCGCGTCTGCGCCGCGAGTTCGTCCTGCATGCGCAGCGTCGTGCCGAGGTTCTCGAGCACCTCGGTCATCTGGCCCGACTGTTCGCCGGCGCGCACCAGGCTCACGAACACGTTGTTGAAGATCGCCGGATGCTGGCCCAGGCACTGCGACAGCATCCGTCCGCCTTCCATGTCCTCGACCACCGACGTGAGGATCTCGCGCAGCCGCGGATTCTCCATGCCGTCGCGCAGGTCGCGCAGGCCTTCCAGCATCGGGATGCCGGCACGGCTGATCTGTTCCAGGTCGAACACCAGGTTGATCACGTCCTGGCGCTTCACGGCGCCCAGCGACTGGATGGTGCGCGGCTCGACCGCGCGGAACGAGATCATGTCGAGCCCCATGCGGCGCAGGCGCAGCTCGAGGTCGACGTCGTTCATCGCGTCGAGCGAGCCGCGGGCGGCGCGCCCGGTGCGGTCTACGGCCTTGTATTGGAAGGTTGCCATCGCCCGGCGGTTCCGGTGCCGGCGGCGGTCAGTTGTAGCGGCCGGTCAGGTCGACCGTGCGCGCCACTTCGACCAGGCTGGTGGTGCCATCCACGATGCGCTCGATCGCCTCGTCGGCGAGCGGCTGGAAGTCGCGCGCCATCGCGGCGGTGCGCAGCTCGCGCAGGGTCGCGCGCCGGGCGACCAGCTCGTCGATCTCACCGTCCATCACGAGGATCTCCATGATCGCGGTGCGTCCCTTGTAGCCCTTGCCGTTGCAGTGGCTGCAGCCGACCGGCCGATACAGCTGCTGCACTGGGCGGCCGATCAGCCGCTGCTCCTCGATCGAGGGCACGTACGGCTGGCGGCAGTGCATGCACAGCACGCGCACCAGCCGCTGCGCGATCACGCCGATGATGTTGCCGGCCATGATGTCGGGCGGTATGCCGATGTCGAGCAGCCGGGGGAACGAGCCCAGCGCCGAATTGGTATGCAGCGTGGTGAACACCTGGTGGCCGGTCATCGCGGCGCGGAAGGCCATCTCGGCGGTGTCATGGTCGCGCACCTCGCCGACCAGGATGATGTCCGGATCCTGGCGCATGATGGAACGGATGCCGTTGGCGAATTCCATCTTTGCGCTCTCGTTGACCGAGGTCTGGCGCATCAGCGTGACCGGATATTCGACCGGATCCTCGAGGGTCATGATGTTGACCGTCTCGTCGTTGACCTGCGACAGCAGCGAGTACAGCGTGGTGGTCTTGCCGCTGCCGGTTGGGCCGGTGACGATCAGGATGCCCTCGGGCCGTGCGAGCATCAGCAGCAGCTTCTCGCGCTGCCGGTCGGCCAGGTTCATCCGGTCCAGGCTGATGATCGACTTCTCGCGGTCGAGCACGCGCAGCACGATGTTCTCGCCGTGGATCGTCGGCTGCGTCGACACGCGGAAGTCGATCGGCCGGCCGGACAGATTCATCGACACGCGGCCATCCTGCGGCGCCCGGGTCTCGGCGATGTTCATTCCGCTCATCACCTTGACGCGCACCGCGATGCCGGGCCAGTAGGTCTTGTGCAGGCTGCGGATGGTCTCGAGCACGCCGTCGATCCGGTAGCGGATGCGCAGGAACGCGTGCTCGGGTTCGAAATGGATGTCCGAGGCTCCGCGCTTGACCGCATCGACCAGCAGCGCTCCGACCAGTCGCACCACCGGCTGCGTGTACTCGCCCTCGGCCGCCTGCAGGCTCTGGTAGTCGATCTCGCCGGTTTCGATCTCCTCGAGGATGCCGTCCACGGACAGCTCGAAGCCGTAGAACTTGTCGATCGACTCCTCGATCTGCGCCTCGGTGGCGAGCAGGGTGCGGATCTCGACCCGGCCACCGAGGTTGGCGCGCAGCTGGTCGAGCACGACCACCTTGAACACGTCGGTGGTGGCCAGGGTCAGCAGGCGTGTTTCCTCGTCGAAGGCGATCGGCAGCACGCGGTTGCGGCGTGCGAACTCCTCGGGCACCAGCTTCAGGGCGTCGGCGTCGATCACCACCTGCGACAGGTCGACGCTTTCCTGGCCGATGGTGCGCGCCATCACGTCGCGGATCACGTCCTCGGTCACGAACCCGAGCTGCACCAGAAGCCGGCCGATCGGCACGTTCTGCCGCTTCTGCTCGGTCAGCACGATGCGCAGCTGGTCGATCGACAGCAGGCCCTGCTGCACCAGCAGTTCCCCGAGCCGGAGTTTCCTGCGCAGGTCGGCCATGCTCAGGGTGCCCTGTTGCTCGATTCGAGCAGCGCGACCCGCTTGCGTGCGGCGGCGATGTCGAAGTTTGCACGCGCGCCGGCCTCGGCGAGCCGGATCGCGGTGCGCAGGTACTCGATCGCCAGCCTCGGCTGCGCGATGCGCTCCAGGCCGACCGCGAGGTTGAACGCATAGTCGGCGTTGCCCGGCTGCAGATGGTGCGCCTGGAAATAGGCCTGCTGTGCCTGCGCCCAGCGGTTCTGGTCGGCATAGAGGTTGCCCAGCGTGAAGAACAGGAAGGGCGAGGGCTCGCGTGCGATCAGGGTCTTGAGCTGCGATTCGGCGGCGACCGGGTCCGCGCGGCCGAGCTGGCCGATCAGCGCTGCCTGCGCATGGGCATTGCGCGGCTCGATCTCGAGCACCCGCATGTAGAGGCGGGAGGCGACTTCGACCTGGTTGCCCAGTTGTGCAACCGCGCCCATCCCGAGCAGCGCGTCGATGTTGCGGGGATCGGCCGCGGCGACCTGCTCGTACAGCCGCTGCGCTGATTCGATCCGTCCCGCCTGCAGGTGGTCGTAGGCATCGGCGAGCGCCGGATTGACCGGACTGGCAGCGCTGCCGCGGGTGACGCGGATGCCATCGCTGCCGGAGGCCGGCGTGGCGGGTGGGCGGTACGACGCGGTTGCCGGGCGCTGCATGCCGGACGCTGCCGCGTTTGCCGGCGCAGCCTGGGCTGCGGGCGCGGTCGCCGGTGTCGAGGGCGCAGGCGCCGACGGGGCAGCGATGCCGGACTGCGGTGCAGCCGCAGCCATGGCCATTACCGTTGCCGGTGCTGTTGCCGCGGGCCCTGCCGCAGTGTTCGGGGCTGCGGTCGCTACCGCCTTCGGGTTCGCGACGACCTGCGTCGTCGGTGTGCTGGCCGCCGCAGGTCCTGCGGC
>JBIITW010000185.1:0-9574 GCA_044340265.1 Burkholderiales bacterium
GCCGAACGGCAGCTCGGTGCCCAGTCCCTTCTGCTTCGCGCGGCCGAACACCCAGTGGCCGATCGCGGCATCGAGGATGCCCATGCCGGGACACTCGTAGAGGATGATGTCGTCCGGGCCGTTGCGGCCGGGCTTCTTTCCGGCCACCACGTCGCAGAATTCCGCACAGATGTCCTCGGGGCGGAACCTCCCGTCGGCCAATACCGTCGAGAACGGCTTGCGCGGCGGGTCGTCGCCGACCACCTGCTCGATGCTCGAGACGAACACGCGCGAGCGCAGGATGGTTTCAGGGTCGAACTCGCCAGGCGCCAGCGACATCAGCAAGGCACCCGGCTCGAGCCAGCCGGCTTCGAAGACGACGACGTTTCCAGAGGTCGCGGTGATCATCACGTCGGTCCCGCGCACGGCTTCGCGTGCGGATGCGGCGGGTTCGACCTCGATGCCCAGCTCGTCCTGCATCACTGCGCAGAAGTGGCGCACGTTGTCCGGGTTGCGGCTGTAGGCCTTCACCTTGCGGATCGGCCGGACCGCACAGGTGGCGGCTGTCAGTGCTCGCGCATAGCGCCCGGTGCCGATGATGCCGATCGAGCTGGCATCCGCCCTGGCCAGGTGCTTCGCCGCGACGCCATAGGGCGATGCAGTACGGATCGCATGCAGGTGATAGTCGGAGATGATCGAGACCATCTCCATCGTGTCCCAGTCGAACAGGCAGATCACCTCGGAGCGGTTGGTGCCGCGGAAGCCCGAATAGACACGAACGGCCGCAGTGCCCATTCCCGGGACCATGCCGGGCAGGATGCGCAGGTTGTGCCAGAGGTGGCCCGGATGATCCGGATGCGTCACCGTGCAGCGCTTGAGCTGGAAGGTGCTGCCGGCCGACTGCTGGCGCATCAGTTCTTCGATCAACTCGACGGACTCGAGCGCGGGCTGTCCGCCCGACATCGCGTCCATCACGTCCTTTTCGGTCAGGAACAGCATGTGTACTCCTGCGGGTAGGTGGCTGCCGTGATCACGGTTGACGGCGGCAGGGGCTTGGAAAATACTGAGGGTAACTTGCCACGCGCCCGGGACGATTGCCATGGCCGCACGACACACGCGCACCGCGCTCCTTGCCGCCCTCGGCCTCTGGGCGGCGTGCGGCCTGTCGCCGCCCACGGCCACCGCACAGGCCCAGCCGTTCCCCAACCGTCCGATCCGCTTCATCGTGCCGTTCCCCGCCGGGGGTGTGTCGGACGTGGCCGCGCGCGTGATCGGCCAGAAGTTCACCGAGCGCTGGGGACAGCAGGTGCTGGTCGAGAACCGGCTCGGGGCGGGCGGCACCATCGGCACCGCCCTGGCTGCAGCCGCCAGGCCTGATGGCTATACGCTGCTGATGGGATCGTCCACCGAGCTGGCGCTCAATCCCAACCTGTATTCGAAGCTGTCCTACGACACGCTGCGCGATTTCGCACCGGTCGCGCTGATCGGCCAGGCGCCGCTGCTGGCTGTCGTGCATCCCGCGCTGCCGGTGAAGTCGCTGAAGGAGCTGCAGGCGCTGGCACGGGCCCGGCCGGGCGAACTCAATTTCGCCTCGACCGGCAATGGCTCCACGCTGCATGTCGGCGCGGAGATGTTCCTGGCTGCTGCCGGCGTGACGATGACGCATGTGCCGCAGACCAGCAACGCGCAGCTCAGCGTGATGACCGGCCAGGCGCAGCTCATGTTCTCTTCCCTGCCCGGCGGCATCAGCTTCGTGCGCGCGGGCAGGCTGCGGGCCCTGGCGGTGACCGGCGCGCAGCGCTTCCCGACGGCACCCGACATCCCGACTGCAATCGAATCCGGCTTCCCCACGGTGGAGGTCGTGATCTGGGTGGCAGCAATGGCGCCCGCGGGCACGCCGACCGATATCGTCGACGCCCTGGGTGAAGGGGTGCTGTCGGCGCTGCGGCTGCCCGATGTGAAGAAGGGTTTCGACAATGTCGGCCTCGAACTGACGCCTGGAGACGCGAACCACCTGGCTGCCTACCTCAGGCGTGAGCTGGCCAAGTTCGGCAAGGCGGTCAAGGCAGCGGGCATCCGGCTCGACTGAGGGCGCGCGAGCCGGGAACGATGCTTGCCAGTCCTTGTGCATGGACGCGTGCGCAAAGGAGCCCCGATGAGTTCATCCCCCGAGCAGAGGGATGCCGCCGACGCCGGCAAGCCGGCGCCCGTTGGCGTTGAAGATCCGGCGGCGAAGGGAAAGTCCGAATGAAGATCCTGCTCATCATCCTGCTGGTGATCTTCCTGATCGGGCTCGCCGTGGTGCTGGGGCTGGGCAGCCTCATCTTCTAGGCAGCGCGCGATCTCGCGCATGTAACCCCTTTTCCGGTCCTGCTGCGTTACAAGCAGGACCATGGAAAAAACCCGACGATCCGACACCTCCGCCCGCCGCCCCGTGCGCCGGTTCCTGTTCCTGTCCGCGCTGTCCGCCTGCGTGTTGCTGCCGGCACTGCCGGCGGGTTCGCCGCACGCAAGGGCGCAGCCGGCCCTTTCACCCTTGCCCGAACCCGCGCTGACGGTAGCCAGGCCAGTGCCGCCCCGCCCGCGTCTGGTCGCAGCCGAGGCGCGGCTGCCGATCGAGGTGGTGCGCGTGAGGGTCGATGCCGAGGTGGTCGGCATGGCTGCCCGGACCCGGGTGGAGATGGAGTTCCGCAACCCGAACGACCGGGTGCTGGAGGGAGAACTGCAGTTTCCATTGCGCCCCGGGCAATCGGTGACCGGGTTTGCGCTCGACATCGAGGGTGAACTGCGCCCGGCGGTGCCGGTGGACAAGGCTCGCGGCCGGCAGGTGTTCGAGGACGTGATCCGCACCCGCGTCGACCCTGCCCTGCTGGAAGTGACCGAAGGCAACAACTACCGGTTGCGTGTCTATCCGCTGCCGGCCAACGGCTCGCGCCGCGTCGTGCTCGAGATCGGCGAGACGCTCGCGCGTACGGCAGAGGGCGGATCGTCGCGATCGGACTACCGGCTCGACTATCAGTTGCCGCTGCAGTTCGGGCAGTCGATCGGCCGACTCGATGTCGACCTGCGTTTTGCCGGCGTCGATCCGCGCGCGATCGATGCGCGCCTGGGCGCGCAACGCCTGTCGGCGACGGCGTCCGGCGACGGCAGCGCGCGGCTGACGCTCGATCGGGCAGCGGCGCGTGATCCGCACCTGCGCGTCCTGCTGCCTGCGGCCGGCCAACGCACGCAGGTCTCGACCCAGCAGAGCGGCGGCGACACCTACTTCTACGCCGAGGTGCCGCTGCCCGCTGCGCAGCGTGCCCGCCCGGCTCCCGCCGAGATCGCGATCGTCTGGGATGCATCCGGCTCCGGCGCCAGCCGTGACCATGCGCGCGAGCTGGCCGTGCTCGACGGTTACTTGCGCGCCCTGGGAAAGGTGGTCGTGCATCTCGTGCAGTTGCGGGACGTGGCTTCCGCGCCCGAGCGGTTCGAGATCACCGGGGGTGACTGGCGGCTGCTGCGCAGCGTGCTCGAGAAAACGGTATATGACGGTGCGACCAACCTTGGCGCGATCACCCTGCCGGAAGGGGCGACGTTCGCATTGCTGTTCTCGGACGGGCTCGGCAACTTCGGGCCGGACCCGCTGCCTGCTTTGCGTGTGCCGATGTACGCCCTGATGGCATCGACCGCCGCCGATCCGGTCCGGCTGAGGCACGCAGCCGAAGCGTCCGGCGCGATGCTGATCGACCTGCAGCGCCGCTCGGTGGCAGACGCCGTGCGCGAACTGCGCACCCAGCGCACCCGGGTGGTCGCGGCCCGGGCCGAGGGCGCGACCGACCTGGTCCAGGCCGGCATGCACCCGGAAGAGGGCCGCTTCGTGTTTGCCGGCCGGCTGCTCACACCGGAGGCGACCATCGAACTCGAGGTGATCGCCCCTGACGGCGTGCGGTCGATCCGCCGCGTACCGGTTTCCAGTGCGGGCGATGGCGGGGCGCGCGAGGCTTCACGGGGCACCCCCGGCTTTGCCGGCCTTGCCGCGCAGCGCTGGGCCGCACTGCGCCTGGCGGCGCTGCTGGCCGATGGTGAACGCAACCGCGCCGAGATCCGCCGGCTCGGCAGCCGTTTCTCGATGCCCACGCCCGAGACGTCGCTGATCGTGCTCGATGCAGTCGCCGACTATGCGCGCCATGGCATCGAGCCCCCGGCTTCGCTGAAACCCGCCTATGAACGTCTGGTCGCACGCCAGCGCGAGACCGATCTCGCGGCGCGCAGCCGCCATCTCGACCGCATCGCCTCGCGCTTCGCGGAAGAACAGGCCTGGTGGGAACGGGTGTTCCCGAAGGACGAGCCGCCAAAGCCGGTGGCCAGCACGAGGCCCGCACAATCGGGTGCCGCGGTAGGCTCCGCCCGTGCGGCCGAGTCGGCGCGTCGCCCGGACCGGCCGTCCCCCGCGTCGGCTCCTCCGGCCGTGTCGCGGGCGCCGGCCGCCCCGGCACCCGCGGCGATCGCGGCTGATGCCGCCGCCGGTCCCGCGGGCAGTGCGAGCGCCAACGCAGCGGGCAGCGCGGCAGGCGCCCAGGCTTCGATCCGCCTGAGCCGGTGGGTGCCGGATGCTCCATACGCAAGGCGGCTGCGCGCGGCACCGGACGAAGCGCTCTACGCGATCTACCTCGACGAGCGTCCCTCGCACCTGGCGAGCACTGCGTTCTTCCTCGATGTCGCCGACCTGCTGTTCGATCGGGGCCAGCCGATGCTGGCGCAGCGGGTGCTGTCGAACCTCGCGGAGATGGACCTCGGCAACCGTCATGTCCTGCGCATCCTCGCCTATCGCCTCCTGCAGGCGCGGCAGGTCGCGCTCGCGCTGCCGGTGCTGCAGAAGGTGCTTGCGCTGAGCCCCGACGAACCGCAGTCCTGGCGCGACCTGGGCCTGGCGCAGGCGCAGGCCGGACTGCCGCAGCAGGCGATCGACCAGCTCTGGCAGGTGGTGTCCCGGCCGTGGAACAACCGCTTCCCGGACATCGAACTGATCGCGCTCGCCGAACTCAATGCCATCGTCGCGCGCTCGGCCGCAGCAGGGGGCCCGCCGCTGGACACTCGGGCGATCGACCCGCGCCTGCTGCGCAACCTGCCGCTCGACCTTCGCGTGGTGCTGTCGTGGGATGCCGACAACACCGACATCGATCTCTGGGTGATCGACCCGAACGGCGAACGGGCGTACTACGGCCGCCGGTTGACCTTTCAGGGTGGCCGGATGTCGAATGACTTCACCGGGGGCTATGGGCCGGAAGCCTTCTCGTTGCGGGATGCGAAGCCCGGCACCTATGTCGTCAAGGCGCAGTTCTTCGGCCACAACCAGCAGATCATGGCGCCGGCCACCACGCTGATGATGCGGTTGTCGACCGGTTTCGGTACCCCGGGCCAGAAAGACGAGGAGGTCGTGCTGCGCCTGAGCGGGCGTGGACAGGAGGTTACCGTCGGTACCTTCATCGTCGGCCAGCCGGAGCAGCGCTGAGCGGGGGCGCCTGCCGCGCTGCCTGCCCGGCCCAGGCGCCGTCCTGGTAGCGCTGCGGTGGCCGGCCGGGCGCATCCAGCCGCAGCAGGTGCAGCCAGCCGTTGTCGATCAGTGCACGAACCCCGGGCTGCCGGGCGAGGACGGCCTCGATCGCCGCAGCCGGTGCATCGATGAAGGCATGCAGCCTGAGTGGCGCATGGCGCAGCTGTTCGCCGTCATGCAGCGACTGCCAGGGCAGGCCGATGCGCAGGTCGCCACCGTTGCCTTCGAACACGCCCAGCGTGCCGCCGACCACGTTGTGCAGCAGCTTGTTGCCGCTGCCGTAGCGGCGGTTGTCGACGGTCGATGCGTAGTACTGCATGTTGATCCAGTGCGCGACCACCAGCGGTGCGCTCATGATCAGCTCCAGCACCGCGAACGTCGGATCATCTTCCCAGTGATAGTCGTGCAGGAAGGCGCGGCCCTCGAGGTCGAGCTGTGCCGTGCGCGCGCGCGGCGCGGCGATGAATGCGGCGTTGCCGGCGAGGCCCCATTCGGGCCGGGTCTGTGCCCAGTCGTTCGCCCGCTGTCGCAGCGCGCGCAGCAGCTTCGTCGGCTCCATGCCGGCCAGCGCCGGGGACAGCGACGGCGCCCGTCGCGCGCGGGCGATGTCGCTGGCCTGCCGCAGACGGACCCGCAGCCGCTCAAGGGCACCCTCGTGCGTCGGCGGTGAAGGTTCATCCTCGAACAGCACAAGCTCGTCCGTCGTGGTGTCATGCACTGCAGGGATGAACCAGGTGGTGTCTTCGATCGGCAGGCCGCGCGTGCGCAGTGCGCCGCGCACGCGTCGGTCGTTGAGCAGCGAGGCGAGCAGCCTCGCGTTCACCTCGCCACCATGGCCGCCACAGGCGCCGCATTCGAGCCCGGCCGCGTGCGGGTTGTTGCGGGTCCGGCTGCCATGGCCCGCGATCAGCACCAACGGTGCGAACGGGGCCTTGAGTCCCGATGCCGCGAGCACGCCGAGCACCGTGGCTGCCAGGTCGACCTCGCGCCGGGTCACGTCGTCGGCGCCCGCGGGGGCGTCGGAAGCTTCGCCCTGCAGTCGCAGGCGCAGGCGGGACGATTCCGCGTGGTGCAGGCCGTGGTCCTGCACACCCGGCGGGCTGGCGGTCGACGGCAGGCTGTCCTTGAGCAACTTGCCTGCGTAGGCGAGGCCGAGCGACTCGACGAAGCCGAACGTGGAGGCAGCGGCCGTGCGCATCGCCGACCAGCGATGCCGCGCCTGCAACCTTCGCTGGCGCAGCGCGCCCAGCCGTTCATCGGAGGATCGATCGGCGGCGCCGCTTTCGCCGGCGCGTGCCGTCGTCTCGGTCACCCGACAGGAAGGCGCAAGCAGACCCGGGACCTGCGCGAGCGCGACCTGCGTTCCCAGCGGGATGAAGGCCACCGGCAGGCCGAAGAACCCTGCAAAGCCGAGCGTACGGATGCCAGGACCGGTGGCTTCCAGTGCCCGACGATAGGGTTCGGAGCGTACATCGATGCAGAACATGGCCTGGACCTCGACCTCGACCTCGACTGCGTGGGCGGTGGCGGGAGCGTGCTCCGCATTTCCGGGACGGCACGCATCGAGTGGCGACGCGAGCGCCTGGCAAAGCGTCCGGCTGTAGGCGTGCTCGACTGCCGACTGCAGCAGCCAGTCGATGCAATCCTGTTCACCGTCCTGCGCCGAGCGCAGCGCGGCCGCTGCCAGCCGCGCTGCGCGCAATCGATCGGCAAGCATCGGGTCGTCGCGCAACAGCAGCCATTCCCACCCGGCCCGCACAGCCAGCAGTTCGACCAGCGGATCAGTCTGCGGCGGGGCTGCCAAAGGGCGACCGCGGGTGCACGCCGAGGCGCTGCCATCGAGTCCGCGCTGGTGGCGCAGGTATGCACACCACGCCGCCCATCCGCCGATGTCGAGCAGCAAGGCTTCGCACCATTCCTCCAGCTCGCCATCGGCGATGCACAGCGCATCGGCGACCTCGGTGATCAAGGCCAGTGGATCGGCAGGCAGCGCTTCGGCGTGGACCCGCAACGCGGGGCGCCCCGGACGCGCAGGCAGCGTGCGATCGAATGCCATCCCTGCGCGCCAGCTCGCGTACAGGCCATCACTGGTGTGCGGCCGCCAGGCAGACTGGCTCGTGTCGAAGAAGGCGGCATTGTGCTGGCTGACCTGGTGCACGACGAGATCGGTCCAGCGCAGCGGCTGGCCCGGCAGGTGCGGCGCCTCGGCCACTGTCGTGGCCAGTGGCATCCGGGCAGGCAGCGTGGCTGGCGGAAGGTCGCTGTCTGCTGTCTCCAACGCGTGCAGCAAGGCGTCGAGCATCGTGTCGGAGCGCGACAGTGCGTGGCCGTCGGGCAGGCGCGGCGCCGTGCATCCGGCTTCGATCCACGGGTCGATCGCCGCCTGCAGGTCTTCGCAGGCAAGCCGTCCGGCGAGCCACTCGTCCCGATACCAGGTACGCGGCATGGACAGCCGGGTGCCGCACAGCCAGCGCAACCTCGCCTGTGCCTCGGCGATCGGCTGGTCGGCATGCCCCTGGAAGGGATTGACGGCGATCAGCCGGTCCAGCGGCCAGGCTGGCGCGATACGGACGATAGCGCCTTCAATGGCATGCACCATGGACCGGGCGCGTACGACGGCAGCCTCCAGCGGTGCGTTCAAGCGCGCCTCCCTTCGGGGTGCAAGGCCCATGCGGAGAATCCGATCCTCGTCACGCGTTCATCGAGGAACAGTCCAGCGTAGAACCAAGGGTGAAGCCGGCGGGCGAGCAAGCCGCCCGGGGCAGAGCGCAGCGTCGCCTGCAGCAGGTACAGGGCAGCGAAAGAGACCAGCACGGTGGCGGCAAGCAGCCAGGGCAGCAGTCCGGCATCACCCGGGCGGCCGGGCACCCAGTAAGCGCCGAGCTGGTGCAGGCCCGCATGGGCCAGTGCGACCGAGCAGGCCGACAGCAGCAGCAGGAACGGCTGCGTGAAGCTCCGGTGCGCAGGGTTCACCATCAGTGGAGTGAGCACGAGGCAGGCGACGGCCGCCAGCGCCCAGTGCGCGGGCTCGATCGCCAGCGGTGCATCGAACAGCAACGCCCACGCGTGCAGGGCCGCGGCCATCAGCAGTGCCGCGGCGAGTGCTGCGCCCAGGGCCGCACCGATCGCCCCGCCGATGCCTGTGCGCAACGGTCGATCGGCCAGGGCCAGCGCCGCCGTGCGGCTCACCGTGTCGCCCGCCGACAGGAAGGCATGGGCCTTGTAGAGGGAATGGGCGACCAGGTGCAGCAGTGCCATCGAATAGGCGCCCAGCCCGACCTGCATCAGCATGAAGCCCATCTGGGCACAGGTCGACCAGGCGAGCGACACCTTGATGCTGATGCGGGTGGTCATGACCAGCGCGGCCAGTACGGCAGTGGCCGTGCCCGCCACCACCAGCACCACCTGTGCTGCGGGCACGGCGTCCAGCAGCACGGACAGGCGGATCAGGACGAAGCCGCCCAGGTTGACCACGCCGGCATGCAGCAGCGCAGACACCGGCGTCGGTGCCTCCATCACCTGGATCAGCCAGCCATGGAACGGCAGCAGCGCGCACTTGAGCAATGCGGCGACGACCACCAGCAGCATGGCGACATGCACCGCGACCGGCGCGCCGTCGGGATCGACAAGCACCGGGTGCACAAGCAGTGCATCGATGCGCAGCGTGCCGAACGTCCACCAGAGCAGCGCGATCGCCGTGAACAGGAAAAGCTCCGACAGCCGATTGGCGATCAGCTTCTTGTGGGCGGCGATGCGTGCCGCCGGCCGGTCCGGGTGGAACAGCAGCAGCCGCTGCAGGGAGGCGCTGGCCAGCATCCAGCAGGCAGCAAGCGCGAGCAGGTCATTGGACAGTACCACCCCGCCGACGCCGGCGAGCGTCGCCATCAGCCACGCGGCATAGCGGACCTGGCCCGGTTCGCCTTCAAGGCAGCGGCGCGAGTACCCGGCGATCACCCAGCCGACGAACGCCACCAGCGGCAGCACGATCGCTCCGGCTGCGTCCACCCTTGCCAGCGCGAACGGCCCGACCGGCAGCACGGCCGCGCCGGCCACGATGAA
>JBIITW010000023.1:0-32567 GCA_044340265.1 Burkholderiales bacterium
CGGAACAGGCGCTGGCCGACGTGTCGATCGCGCTCGACCTGGGCGCGCGGCACATATCCGCCTACCAGCTCACGCTGGAGCCGAACACCTGGTTCCATCGCTACCCGCCGCGGCTGCCGGACGAGGACTGCGCCGACCGGATCGAGCAGGCGGTGCATGCGCGGCTGGCCGAGGCGGGGCTCGAGCGCTACGAGGTTTCCGCCTTTGCGCAGCCCGGCCAGCGCGCACGCCACAACCTCAACTACTGGACTTTCGGCGACTACCTCGGCATCGGCGCCGGGGCCCACGGCAAGCTGTCGCTGCCCGACCGCATCTTCCGGCAGGTTCGCCATCGCCAGCCGCAGCGATTCATCGATGCGGCACTCGAGGGCGATGCGATTTCCGCACATCACGACGTCGAGCGCGCACAGCTCGGTTTCGAATTCATGCTGAACGCGTTGCGGCTGCTCGACGGCGTGCCGGTCGCATCGTTCACCGAACGTACCGGGCTCCCGGTGACCGCCATCGGCGGGCCGCTCGCGGCCGCGGAGGCGCGCGGACTGCTGCAGCGCGACCACCTGAGCCTGCGGCCGACGGCGCAGGGGGTGCGCTACCTGAACGATCTCGTGTCGCTGTTCCTGCCCGACTGAATTCGGACGCCGGTTCAGCGGCGCTGGAACACCGGCGCATGCTGCCAGGTCGAGCGGTCCGGGAGCCGGCCGTCAGGCGCCCTGGCATCCGACGAGTCTTGCGATCCCGCGCTCCATCGACCGCGCCTCGACCGGTTAGACTCGGGCCACGATCACCCCAACCGGAGGAAAAGATGATCTATGAAATGCGGACCTACGACATCAAGGGCGGCTCGCAGGCGGAAGTCGAGCGGCGTTTCGGCGAGGCCTACGAGAAGCGGAAGAAGTACTCGGAACTCACGGCGTTCTTCCATACCGAGATCGGCCCGCTGAACCAGATCATCCACATCTGGGCGTACGAGAACATGGGTGAGCGCGACCGGATCCGGGCCGCTGCCGTCGCCGACAAGGTCTGGCCGCCGGACATCAAGGATTTCATCGTCGCGATGCGCTCCGAGATCTTCATCCCGTTCTCGTTCTCGCCGCCGATCAAGCCGGGCAAGTACGGCCCGATCTTCGAGATGCGTACCTACACCTATCCGGCGGGCAAGCTGCCGCTGCTGATGGACAACTGGGAGAAGGCGATCCCGGAGCGCACCACGATGTCGCCCTGCCTGGCGATGTGGTACTCCGACATGGGTGCGCTGAACAAGTTCGTGCACATCTGGCCCTATGCCTCGATGAACGACCGGATGGAGACCCGCGCGAAGGCAGTGGCCGGTGGCGCATGGCCGCCGAGCGCCAAGGCGAAGAAGGACGGGCGCGAAGCGCTCAACTATGTCGCGCAGGAGAACAAGATCGTGATGCCGTCTTCGTTCTCGCCGGTGCAGTGAGGCCGGCCTGATCGAGGGCCGGGCCTGGAACAGGCCCGGCCCTTGTCGTTCCCCGGTTCAGCGGCGCCTGAAGACCAGGTCGAACACCTCATGGCCCAGGCGCACGCCGCGCTGTTCGAAGCGGGTCAGCGGCCGGTAGTCGGGACGCGGGGCATAGCGCGCCACCGTGTTCGCCAGCAGCGGTTCGGCCTCCAGAACGGCCAGGATCTGCACTGCATAGTCTTCCCAGTCGGTCGCCACATGCAGGTAGCCTCCGGGCGAGATGCGCGACGCCAGCAGCGCCACGAAGGGCGACTGCAGCAACCGCCGCTTGTGGTGGCGTTTCTTGTGCCATGGGTCGGGGAAGAAGACGTGCACGCCGGCGAGGCTGTCGGCAGGCACCATGTCGCGCATCACCTCGACGGCATCATGCTGCACGATGCGCACGTTGGTGAGGCCGGTCCGGCCTATCTTGTCGAGCAGGCTGCCCACGCCCGGGTTGTGCACC
This sequence comes from Burkholderiales bacterium, assembly GCA_044340265.1. Classification (GTDB taxonomy): domain Bacteria; phylum Pseudomonadota; class Gammaproteobacteria; order Burkholderiales; family CAIKXV01; genus CAIKXV01. Next base: position 1,929 of record JBIITW010000023.1, read on the forward strand.
TCGATGCCGATGTAGTCGTTTTCCGGGTGCGCGGCGGCGATCTGTGCCGTGCCTTCGCCCATGCCGAAGCCGATCTCGACGATCAGCGGTGCCCTGCGCCCGAAGATGCCGGCGGCGTCGAGCGGTGCGGTTGCATGGGGCAGTCCGAACGCCGGCAGCAGCGAATCGTATGCGCGCTGCTGCGCCTGGGTGATGCGGCCCTGGCGCAGCACGAAGCTGCGGATATGGCGCGCGCGCAGCGCGTCGTCGGGCCCGGCCGATCCGGCGTCTTCCGGGTCCGTGCCTGCTTGCGCCGAGGCCGCCTGTCCAGTGGCAGCTGCCGCGGGCGTGCCGCTCAAGCGGGCCTGCCCGGGGTGATCAGGCCTGCGGTGGGTGAACTGGGCGCTGCGCTGTAGAGCTTCTTCGGCATGCGGCCTGCGAGGAAAGCCTCGCGCCCGGCCTCGACCGCCTTGCGCATCGCCGAGGCCATCAGGACGGGCTGTCGTGCGGCCGCGATCGCGGTGTTCATCAGTACGCCGTCGCAGCCCAGTTCCATCGCGATGGCGGCATCCGATGCCGTGCCCACGCCGGCATCGACGATCACCGGCACCTTCGCGTTGCCGATGATGATCTGCAGGTTCCACGGATTCAGGATGCCCATGCCCGAGCCGATCAGGCTGGCGAGCGGCATCACGGCGACGCAGCCGATTTCCTCGAGCTGCTTCGCCATGATCGGATCGTCGCTGCAGTAGACCATGACCTCGAATCCGTCCCGGACCAGCGTTTCCGCCGCGCGCATCGTTTCGGCCATGTTCGGGTACAGGGTATGGGGATCGCCCAGCACCTCGAGCTTGCACAGTGCATGGCCGTCGAGCAGTTCGCGCCCCAGGCGCAGCGTGCGCACTGCGTCATCGGCGGTGTAGCAGCCAGCGCTGTTCGGCAGCATGGTGAAGCGTGTCGGCGGCAGGGCGTCGAGCAGGCTGGGTTCACCCTGGTTCTGGCCGATGTTGGTACGCCGGATGGCCACGGTGACGATCTCGGCGCCGCTGGTTTCGATCGCCAGGCGGGTCTCGTCGAAGTCCCGGTACTTGCCGGTACCGACGAGCAGGCGCGACTGGAAGCTGCGTTCGCCGATCCGCAGGGTGGACGGCGCAGGCAAGGTGGACATGGATGTACTCCGGAAGGTTCGGTGGGCAGGATGCCCGGTGTGCAGGCGTCAGCCGCCGCCGACGGCGACCACGATCTCGATCGTGTCTGCATCGGCCAGCGGGGTGTCCGCCAGACGGCTGCGCGGCACGATCTCGCCGTTGCGCTCCAGCGCGATCCGCCGACCGGTGAGTGAAAGCGCGTCGACCAGCCCCGCGCAGGTCAGCGGGGACGGGAACATCCGGCTTTCGCCGTTGACGGTCAGGCGCAGGGTGGCGTCCGGCAACGATGCCGGGCCGCAGGGGTTCAGTGGGGCCATGGCCGCATTTTATCGCCCGCCGGCCATCCGCGTGCCACCGGCATCGCTCGCCGAGCGCAGGCAGATTGCAGCGGGTCGATGTCGTCCGATGCGCCCGGCGCGCTGAAACCGAAGTAAGATCGGCTCCGCAGGCGGGTGTAGTTCAATGGTAGAACGAAAGCTTCCCAAGCTCTAGACGTGGGTTCGATTCCCATCACCCGCTCCACCGTCATGCCTCGGGCATCCGATCCTCGCCGAGCAGTTCCGTGTCTTCGTGCGCATACGGCGGGGAACACGCGCAGAGCAGCCGCATTTCACTGCTGCCCGTGTTCACTAGGTGGTGCGCCGCGCCGGGCGGGATGCAGACCGTATCGCCGGGGGCGACATCGAACACCTCATCGCCGACGCGCATCCGGCCGTGGCCTGAAGTGAAATGATAGATTTCCTCGGTCAGCCGGTGCCGGTGCAGCAGGGTCGCGGCACCTGTGGGTACGATCGCCTCGGCCAGGCTCTGCAGGCGATTGCCGTGCACCGAGGGGTGCATGAGTTCACGGATCAGCGAACCATCGCGGGTGCGATAGGGATCGATCGTTGCGTACGCCGAGCGGATCGGTCGGTCGAGCGGGGCGGTCATCGGCAGGCCTGATCAGGTGGGCTTCTTACGATGTTACCGCGGCGCGGTCGGATGCTCCGGCTAGAATCGCCCCGTCTCGACCCGTCCTTCCCCCCTGCCGCGGAGCGTTCCCATGCCGGCACCTGCAGCGTCCGTCCACCGCCCCCGGCCCTGGCTTCGCCGGGTGCTGGTCTGCGCAGGCGTGGTGGCCGGACTGGGTATCTCGCTGGTCGGATGGATCGCCTTCACCTTCGATCCGAATGCATGGAAACCGACGCTGATCGCCCAGGTCGAGCAGCGCTACCAGCGCACGCTGACCCTCGATGGCGACATGCGGATCAGCTGGTTCCCGGATGTCGGGGCCACGGTCGGCGGCTTGAGTCTGTCCGAGCGCGCCAGCCCGGACGAGTTCGCCGCAGCGGAGCAGTTGCGGGTGTCGCTGGCCGTGCTGCCGCTGCTCAGCGGCAGGGTGGTGATCCGCGAACTCACGATCAGCCGGCCGCGTGCGACGCTGGTCACGCGCAAGGACGGCAGCCGCAACATCGACGACCTCCTGGCGCAGCCGGGCGACCGCAAGCCGCAGGATCCTGCAGGTAGTTCGCCCGTGCCGCAGGACGACGAGGCATCGGCCTTCGCTCTCGACATCTCGAGCATCGTGATCGAGGACGGACGTTTCACCTCGCGCGACGAGCGCAGCGGCCGGGTGCTGTCGCTGTCGGCGCTGGACCTGTCCACCGGTCGCGTCGGTGGCAACGCGACCGAGCCGTTCACGCTGTCGACGGTCCTGCAGGCGAGCGATCCGAAGATCGAGCTGCGCGCCCAGGTGCGAGGGCGGCTGCTGGTGGACCTGCAGGGCAGGCGCCACGGCGTCGGCGCGCTGCTGGCGACCGTCACCGGTACTGCCAGCGGCGTACCGCTCCAGTTGAAGCTCGAAGCCACGCGGCTGTTCAGTGCCGATCGCGCGCTGGAGATCGAGGATCTCAAGCTGGGCCTGCGCCAGGGTGATGCACGCCGCTCGCTGTCGGCCGAACTCAGCCTGCCGTCGCTGCAGGCGGTGGACCGCGTGTTCAAGGGCGCCGCGCTCGCACTGGTCGCCGACCATCGGTCGGGCGCCGATACGCTGAACCTGCGGGTGGCGGTTGCAATGCAGGGGCAGCTTGCCGAGCACGGCCCGGGCCTGGCGCGTCTCGAAGCGCCCGAAGTCAAGGCCGATCTCGAAGGCCGGCTGGGCGGGCGCACCGTGCAGGGAGCGGCGCGCGCACAGGCCGTTTCCGACTTGCAGGGCGGACGGCACGAGCTGCGCCGCTATTCGCTGAAGGCCACGATGTTCGGGCTCGACGCGCCCGCGCGCGACGTCACGCTGGCGGTCGACGGCACCGCCACTGCAGGTGGCGAGGGCGGCGTGTTTGCGGGTACCGCGGAGGGCCGGCTCAACGAGACGGTGCTGCGCGCGCGGCTGGCCCGGCGCGCGGGCGGCGAGCCGTGGGTGTTCGACATCGAAGCCGATCAGTTCGACCTGGATCGCTACCGTCCCGCGCCGGCTTCGGCGCCCGCTTCTGCAACCGCGTCTTCTTCCACGTCGGGGGCTGCGCCCGCAGCGAGCCGCGGCACGTCGACGGCGAAACCGGTCGACTTCGGCTTCCTCGATGGCCTGGCGCTGTCGGGAGTGGTGCGCATCGGCGCGCTGCGTGCCGCCGGCGCGCGCGCCGCCAATGTCCGCATCGACCTGAAGGCTGCCGATGGGCGACTGGACGCCGCGCCGATCGTCGCATCGCTGTATTCGGGGCGGCTGGAGGGAGGCCTCAGCCTCGTGCAGGGAAAGCTTCCGCGCGTGCTGGTCCGGCAGCACCTTTCGGCCGTGCAGGTCGGTCCGCTGCTCGCCGATGCCGCCGCGCTGGAATTGCTCGAAGGGCGCGGCGACATCCGGGTGGACCTGTCCGCCGAGGGGCAATCGATCGATGCCCTGCGCCGAGCCTTGTCGGGCACGGCCTCGCTGAGCCTGGTCGACGGGGCGCTGCGCGGTGTCGACATCGCCGGCGTGGTGCGCGAGGCGCGTTCCCGGATCGCGCAGTCGAGCGGGCGCGAAGGGCGGGCCTCGGCGGCGAACGCACGCACCGGCTTCTCGGAGATGAAGGCGAGTTTCACCGTGCGTGACGGCATCGCGCGCAGCAGCGACCTGGCACTGAAATCTCCCTTGCTGCGTGCCGGGGGGGAAGGTGAGATCGACATCGGCGGTGGCACCATCGACTACCTGCTGCGGCCGACCCTCGTGGGTACGCTTGGCGGGCAGGGCGGTCGCGATGCCTCCGAACTGCGCGGCCTCACGGTGCCGGTCCGGATCACCGGCCCGCTGTCACGACCGCAGTACGATTTCGACCTGCAGGCGATGGTGGCCGGTGCGGCGCGCCAGGAGGTCCAGCGCCGGGCCACCGACCTTCTCCACGACCGCCTCGGCGTCGGCAAGGGCGATGCAACCGGGACCGCGCGACCGTCGCCGGCAGACATCCTGAAGGGCGTGCTCGGACGATGAAGCGCAAGGCCGTCGCTGAAACCGCGGGTCTCGCTGCGGGTCTCGCCGCGGGGGCCACCGGCGCGCCGGGCGCCGGCGATTTCGCCGCTCGGCTGGTTGCCTGGCAGCGTACCGCCGGGCGCAGCGGACTGCCCTGGCAGGGCACCCGGGATCCATACCGGATCTGGCTGTCCGAGATCATGCTGCAGCAGACGCAGGTGGCGACGGTGATTCCCTACTACCTTCGCTTCCTCGAACGTTTCCCTGATGTCGCCTCGCTCGCGGCGGCGCCGCTCGACGATGTGCTGGCCGCGTGGAGCGGCCTCGGCTACTACGCCCGCGCCCGCTGCCTGCAGCGGGCTGCGGCGCAGGTGATGGAACGTCACGGCGGCCGTTTTCCCGGCCAGTTCGATGAAATCCTCGCGCTGCCGGGCATCGGCCGCTCGACCGCAGGCGCGATCTGCGCGTTCGCGTTCGGCCAGCGGCAGGCCATCCTCGACGGCAACGTGAAGCGCGTGCTCGCCCGCCATGCAGGGATCGAAGGCTGGCCCGGCGCACCCGCGGTGCTGGCCGCGCTGTGGCAGGTCTCGGTGGCACGGCTGCCGGCGGTGGCCGATGGCGATCCGGATATCGCCACGTACACGCAGGCGCTGATGGATCTCGGCGCCGGGCCCTGTGCGCGCAGCCGGCCCCGTTGTGGCGCGTGTCCGGTTGCGCCTGATTGTGCTGCCCGGCTGTCCGGTCGGGTAGACGCCATTCCCGCTGCGCGACCGAAGCGCGAGATGCCACGCCGGGCGAGCGCCGTCTGGCTGCTCGTCGACCGGGCGCGCGGGGTGCTGCTCGAGCGGCGCGCGGCCACCGGCATCTGGGGCGGTTTGTGGAGCCTGCCCGAGTCGATAGACGCACAGGTCGAGGCGCGCATCCGAGCCACCGAGGGCGCGCTGCAGGCGCTGGCGCCGGTCGAACATGCGTTCACCCATTTCCGCCTTACGCTGGAACCGCGGCTGGTGCACATGGACCTCGTGGATCCGCCGGGCGGCGCCGCGCCTGTCGAGGCGGCCGAGCCGGTGCGCCGCTGGGTTGCACTTGACCGGCTGGAGGATGTCGCGCTGCCGGCGCCGGTGCGCGTGCTGCTGGAGTCGCTGCGCACCAGCCTACAATGATCGTCCACCCAAGAGGAGGAACCGCCATGTCCGAGGTGCTGGTGCCGTTCGACAATTCCCCGCCTGCCCGGCGGGCGCTCGACCATGCGCTGGCACTGGCGCGCGCGCGCGCCGGCACGCGCCTGCAGGTGCTCTGCGTGCTCGACGAGGTGGGCGCGGACACGCGCGAACTGGTCGACGCCGCGGAGATCGAGCGCGTGCTGGCGGTGGAATCCGCGGGGATGCTCGAGCCCGCGCGCGCGGTGATCGACCCGACCGGCGTCCCCTGCACCTACCAGTCCGCGTCGGGTGCTGCGGCACAAGTCATCGCCGAGCATGCGCGGCTGCACGCGGTCAGCGAGATCGTGATGGGTACGCGTGGCCTCGGCACCATCCCCGGGTTGCTGCTGGGCTCGGTCGCGCAGCGCGTGCTGCATCTGGCGGCGTGTCCGGTGACGCTGGTGAAATAGACCGGGGTGGCGTCCGGGACATTCTGCCTGTTAGCATCCGGTGATGAACTGGCCGAGACTTGTTTTCGTCGCCCTGATCCTGTTCGGGGCGCTCAACTGGTGGAACGGGCGCGAGGTCTCGCTGCCGCCAGGCGTCGTCGCCGCCGACCTGCCGGTGCAGGCGCCGGTATCCGGTGATCGCGAGTTCACCCGCAACGGCTATCGCATCCGGGTACTGGCGCGCTTCGAGATCTCGGCGCGGGTCCTGGGAGCCGAGCACTACCGCATCGATCGCGAGGCCCAGCTGGCACCGGTCGACCTTGCACTGGGCTGGGGGCGGATGTCCGACAGTGCGGTGCTCGAGCGGATCCAGATAAGCCAGAGCGGGCGCTTCTATTTCTGGCGCACCAACGACTTCCCGATCCCGCGGCGCGAGATCGAGACATCGAGCGCGAACATGCACATGATCCCGGCCGATGACCGGGTCGAGGCCGCGCTGAAGGCGATACGAAAGGGCCAGGTGGTGACGGTTCGCGGCTACCTGGTGGAAGCCGTGGCGGCCGACGGCTGGCGCTGGCGCAGTTCGACCACGCGCGACGACACGGGTGCCGGCGCCTGCGAGCTGATCTGGGTCGAGTCTGTGTCCCCGGCCTGACGAAATCCAGCGAAAATCAGCATGGCCGCAAGGCGCGCACCCGCCCTCGCGCTGGCAACGATGGTAGGCTTCTGAGCCTTGCTCGCCATGATCTCGCGTGACCCGATCGTGGCGCGTTCGCTTCGCGTGAATCTCCTGGATCCGCTGGCTCGCGTGTCCCGCATACCGCGAAGTAGACCGAGACGACGTCCACTGCCCCGGTTGCCGCCCCTTGACCCTGATCTTCATCGTACTGCTGCCCTTCCTGATGGCGGCGCTGCCCCGCTTGGCCGGTCGAAACAATCGGCGGCGCTGTGCCGTGCTCGCCGCCTGCGCGCCGGCGCTGTCGCTGGTGCTGCTGCTGTCGCATGCGCCGGCGGTATTCGAGGGCAACGTGGTGCAGGCTGGCGGGCAGTGGCTGCCGGCGATCGGCCTGAACTTCACGTTCATGCTGGACGGATTCGGCTTCCTGTTCGCATTGCTGATCCTCGCGATCGGCCTGCTGGTGACCCTCTACGCGCACTACTACCTGTCGCCGCAGGACGACGCCTCGCGCTTCTTCACCCTGCTGCTGCTGTTCATGGGCTCGATGCTCGGCGTGGTGCTCTCCGACAACCTGCTGCTGCTGGTCGTGTTCTGGGAATGCACAAGCCTCTCGTCCTTCCTGCTGATCGGCTTCTGGCGCGACCGCAGCGAAGCGCGGCAGGGCGCGCGCATGGCGCTCACGGTCACCGGCGCCGGCGGGCTGGCGCTGCTCGCCGGGGTGCTGCTGATCGGCAACATCACGGGCAGCTTCGAGCTGTCCGAAGTGCTCTACCAGCGCGAGCTGCTGCAGGGTCATCCCCTGTTCCCGCTCGCCCTGTGCCTGGTGCTGCTGGGCGCGTTCACCAAGAGCGCGCAGTTTCCGTTCCACTTCTGGCTGCCGCATGCGATGGCTGCCCCGACGCCGGTCTCGGCCTACCTGCATTCGGCGACCATGGTGAAGGCCGGCGTGTTCCTGCTGGCGCGCATGTACCCGCTGCTCGGTGGCAACGATCTCTGGTTCCTGCTGGTCACCGGGGCGGGGCTGGTCACCCTGGTGTTCGCCGCCTGGGTCGCGCTGTTCCAGCAGGACCTGAAGGGGTTGCTGGCGTATTCGACGATCAGCCACCTCGGGCTGATCACCCTGCTGTTCGGCCTGGACACGCCGCTGGCGGTGGTGGCCGGCGTGTTCCACATCATCAACCACGCCACGTTCAAGGCATCCCTGTTCATGGCGGCGGGCATCATCGACCATGAGACCGGTACGCGCGACCTGCGCAGGCTGAACGGGCTGTCGAAATACATGCCGATCACCGCCACCCTGGTCGCGGTGGCGGCGGCGGCGATGGCCGGGGTGCCGTTGCTGAACGGTTTCCTGTCGAAGGAGATGCTGCTCGCCAAGACGCTCGTGATCGACACCGGGACCTGGGCCGACTGGCTGATCCCGGTGATGGCCACCCTCGCCGGGGCGTTCGCCGTCGCCTATTCGCTGCGCCTGGTGCACGACGTGTTCTTCAATGGCGAGCCCGTCGGCCTCGAGAGCAAGCCGCACGAACCGCCGCGCTGGATGCGGGTGCCGGTGGAACTGCTGGTGGTGCTTTGCGTGCTGGTGGGCGTGATGCCCAACCTGGTGGTGGCGCCGCTGCTCGATATCGCGGTATCGGGCGTGCTGCTCGGCAACGTGCCCGAGTACAGCCTCAGTCTCTGGCATGGTTTCAACCTGCCGCTGGCGATGAGCGCGCTGGCGCTGCTGCTCGGCGCCGCGATCTACTTCGGCCTGCAGCACGGCTACAACCTGCATCTCTACCAGGACGACGGCATCAGCGCCAAGCGCTTGTTCGACCGCCTGCTCGAGACCACCGTCTCCGTTTCGCGCCTGCTCACCGGCCTGGTGCAGAACGGCTCGCTTCAGCGCTACCTGTGGCTGCTGGTCGCGGTCGCGCTGGTGGCGGGCGGATTGCCGTTCTTCCTCGGCGACTATTCGATCGGCGACGAGATGCTGCTGCCGTCCAATGGCGCGGCGATCGCGATGTGGCTGGCCGTGGTCGCGGCGACCGTCGCGACCGTGGCCCTGCATCGGCGCCGGCTGCTGTCCCTGGTCGCGCTGGGTGCGGTCGGGCTGCTGGTCAGCCTGACCTTCGTGATGTTCTCGGCGCCGGACCTGGCGCTGACCCAGCTGTCGGTGGAGGTGGTCACGGTGGTGCTGCTGATGGTCGCGCTGCGCCATCTGCCGGCGACCACGCCGGTGGAAGGCTCGCTGCCGCGCCATGTGCGCGACGCACTGCTTGCGCTGGCTGCCGGTGCCGGGGTAACCGCCCTGGCCTATGCCGCACTCACCCGGCCGCTGTCCAGCATCTCGACCTATTTCCTCGAGCAGTCGGTGCCGAAAGGCGGCGGTTCCAACGTGGTGAACGTCATCCTGGTCGACTTCCGCAGCTTCGACACGCTGGTCGAGATCCTGGTGCTGGCGGTGGCCGGCCTGACGATCCAGGCGCTGCTCGCCGGCTTCGTCGCCCCCGGGCGCGCGCGGGCGGGTGACCCGCATGCGGCACGGCCGCTGATGCTGCGGGTACTGGCGCGCCTGATCCTGCCGTTCGCGCTCGCCGCCTCGGCCTACCTGTTCCTGCGCGGGCACAACGAGCCTGGCGGCGGGTTCGTCGCCGGTCTGGTGACCGCGATCGCGCTGCTGGTGCAGTACATGGCCGGTGGACGCGATGCGGTGCCGGGCCGTGCGCAGCCGGATGTGCATGGCCCGTCGGCGCCGCAGGCAGTTGAAGGCTTCGATCGCTGGATCGCCGCCGGCATGTTTGCCGCAGGCCTGACCGGGCTCGGCGCGGCGCTGATCGGCTTCCCCTTCCTGACCAGTTCCTATGCCTACTTCGACCTGCCGCTGCTGGGCAAGATACCGCTGGCTTCCGCCATGTTCTTCGATGTCGGGGTCTACCTCACCGTCGTCGGCAGCACGATGATGATGATCGCGTCCATCGGCCGCGTGACGACCGGCCCCTCGGGCGCGTCGGCAAGCGAGCCACCGGCGCCTGCTGCGGCAGCCCCCTCGATGCGCGGGGAGGGCGGCTGATGGAACTGCTTCTCGCCAGCGGCATCGGCGTGCTGGCCTCGGCGGGCGTGTGGCTGCTGCTGCGTGCCCGGACCTTCCCGGTGATGCTCGGCCTGACCCTGCTTTCGTATTCGGTGAACCTGTTCATATTCTCCATGGGCCGGCTGGCTGTCGACGCCGCGCCGGTGATCCGCGAGGGTGTCGAGCGCTATGCCGATCCGCTGCCGCAGGCGCTGGTGCTCACCGCGATCGTGATCGCATTCGGCATGACGGCCCTGCTGCTGGCGCTGTCGGTGCGCATGGGCTACGACAGCGGCACCGACCATGTCGATGGCCGCGGTGGCGGGCAGCCATGATCCAGGTGCTCGGCCATCTGCCGGTCGTCCCGGTCGTGCTGCCGCTGATGTCGGCCGCACTGATCCTTGCGCTCGGTGACCGGCGCCGCCCCGGGGCGTGTCGCGCCGTCTCCATCAGCTCCTGCGTGTCGATGCTGCTCGCGTCGCTGTACCTGCTCGGCTGGTCTGGGACCGGCGAGCCTGCGGTCTATTCGGTGGCCGACTGGCCGGCGCCCTACGGCGTGGTGCTCGTGCTCGACCGGCTGGCCGCGCTGATGCTGGTGCTGACCGCGCTGGTCGCGGTCGCGGCGGCATGGTTTGCCGCGCGCGGCTGGGACATGCGTGGCCGCCACTTCCATGCGCTGCTGCAGCTGCAGCTGATGGGGTTGAACGGAGCCTTCCTCACCGGGGACCTGTTCAACCTGTTCGTGTTCTTCGAACTGCTGCTGATCGCGTCCTACGGCATGATGCTGCACGGTGGCGGTGAGCGTAGGCAGCGCGCAACGCTTCACTACATCGTCTGCAACCTGGTTGCCTCGACGCTGTTCCTGTTCGCGGTCAGCCTGCTCTACGGCGTCACCGGCACGTTGAACATGGCCGATCTTTCGCTGCAGGTGGCGGCTGCACCGGCGGAGGACGCATCGCTGGTGCGAAGCGCCGGATTGATCCTGCTGGTCGTGTTCGCCGTCAAGGCGGCGGTGCTGCCGCTGGGCTTCTGGCTGCGCGACGGCTACGCGAACGCGTCCCCGCCGGTGGCCTGCCTGTTCGCGCTGATGACCAAGGTCGGCATCTATTCGATCGTGCGCACCTGCACGCTGATTTTCGGCGAGGACGCAGGCGTCGGGACGGACCTGGTGGGTGAATGGCTGGTGCCCCTGGGTATCGTCACCCTCGTGATGGCCTCGATCGCCGCACTGGCCTGCCGGAACCTCGCCGAGCTGGTGGCCTGCATGGTGGTGACATCGGTGGGGTCGATGCTGATCGGCGCCGGTGTCTTCTCGGCGCAGGGACTGTCCGCCGCGCTGTTCTACATGGTGCATTCCACCTTCGCGGTGGCGCTGCTGTTCCTGCTGGCCGGCGAGATCGCCCATGAACGCGGCGCGCTCGGCAGCGACCTGCTGCCCGGCCCCACGCTGCGGCCCTGGCACCTTGCGCCGCTGTTCTTCTTGGCTGCGATCGCGGTGGCAGGCCTGCCACCGCTCAGCGGCTTCATCGCCAAGGTCGGCATCCTGCAGGGGGCGACCGACGGCAACTGGGCGATGGGCTCATGGGTTGCAGTCTTTGCATCGAGCCTCATGCTGGTGATCGCGCTGGCGCGATCGGGCAGCATGCTGTTCTGGCGGCCGGGCGAGGCCGGCCAGGCAACGGCGATGGACGAGCCCGCGGGGATGGCGCGCGCCTCGACCGGCCCGGTCTGGTTCCTCGCGGCCGCACTGTTGCTGCTGACCGTCGGTGCGCGACCGGTGAAGTCCTTCATGGACGCAACCGCGGCGCAGCTGTTGCAGCCCGCGGGATATGTCGACACCGTGATCCGGCCCGACAGCATCGGTCCGCCCGACCTGATCGGGCCGGGTGCCGATCGTCTGCGTACGCACGGCGTGCCCGACGGATCCGTGCGTCCGGCCGCCGGCACGGGAGGCGCATGATGTCCTCGCGTGCGCCCGGCGCGTCCCTGTCGCGCATGCTGCCGTCGCCGGTGATGTCGGTGGCGGTCACCGTGTTCTGGCTGCTGCTGAACAACTCGGTCCACCCTGCGCACGTGCTGTTCGGCCTGCTGCTGGGGGTGATGCTGCCGCGCGTCGCGCGTGCGCTTTGCGGCAGGGTGGATTACCCGGTCCTTGCTCGGCCCGGTGGCGTCGCGTGGCGGCTGCACGCTGCGCGGTCGGCCTTCCTGCTGGGGGTGGTCGTGCTGGTCGACGTGGTCAAGTCGAACATCGAGGTCGCGATCCTGATCCTCGGGCCGAAGTCGCGCATCCGCTCCACCTTCATCGAAGTTCCCGTGTCGCTGGAAGATCCGATGGCAGTGGCCGCGCTCGCCGGCATCTGCACCATGACGCCAGGGACGCTTTCCGCGGAGATCAGCGCGGACATGCGCACGCTGACCATCCACTGCCTGCACGCGCCGGATCCGCAAGGCGTGATCGCGGCCATCCATTCCCGGTACGAACGTCCGCTCGCGGAGATCTTCCCATGCTCGACTACGCAGTCCTGACCGGCATCGCGCTCATCTGCCTGTCGATGCTGCTCGTGCTGGTGCGCGCGCTTCGCGGACCTACGCTGCCCGACCGGATCGTCGCGCTCGATGCGCTCTACGTGAACGCCATCGCGCTGATCATCCTGCTCGGCATCTCCGGGGGCGACCAGGTGCATTTCGAAGCGGCCATCCTGATCGCGCTGCTCGGATTCGTCGGAACCGTCGCGCTGGCGAAGTTCGCGCTGCGCAGGGACGTGATGGAATGAGCGCTGCGATGACCGACTACCTGCTGGAGGTGCTGGTGTCCCTCATGATCGTCGCCGGCGCGGGCTTCACCCTGGTCGGTTCGATCGGATTGCTGAAGCTGGACGACGTGTTCCAGCGCATGCATGCGCCGACCAAGGCGACCACGGTCGGCGTGGGGTTGATCCTGGTGGCCTCTTCGCTCTCGACCTGGCTGGCGCAGCGCGAGGTCAGCCTGCACGAGGTGCTGGTGGCGCTGCTGCTCTTCGTCTCGGCGCCGGTGTCGGCCTACATGATCGCGCAGGTCGCGTTGCAGCAGCAGCGGAAGCAGGACTCGCGGGACCGGGTGGACGGGGTGGACGGGAACCGTCCGGACAGCTAGATCGACAGTCCCTGCTGGCGCAGCAGCTTGGCCACCACGCCCATCAGCAGGTCGGAGGTGTCCATCTCGAGCAGCCGCTGGCGGGCCGGGGATTCCAGCGGGAGGAATTCCGCGAGGCGGTAGGCGACCCAGGCCGGATCGTCGTATCGCGCAGGCGATGGCAGCTTGTCTTCGCCGATCTTCTCGACGATGACCTTGAGCATCGACACGCACCGCTCGAACTCCGGGGGCGGCGGCGACGCTTCGGTCATCGGCAAGGGCTCCACTTCGGCGATCAACAGGCCGGACCGGTCGACGCGTGTCTCGCCCAGGCGGAAGCGCGCCGTGCCTTCGCTGATCAACAGGAAGATGCCCAGCTGCGGCATGTCCCACTCGCGTATCCGTGCGATGCAGCCGATGTCCGATGGAACGGCCGGGGTGCCGACCTCCTTGCCTTCGCGGATCAGGCAGACGCCGAACGGCGTGCCGTCGCGCAGGCAGGCCTTGGTCATTTCGAGGTATCGCTGCTCGAAGATCTTCAACGGCAGCACGCCACCCGGGAACAGCACCGTACCGAGCGGGAAGATCGGCATTTCCATCAGAGACCCTGTCTGCCTTGCTGGCGTGGCGTTTCCCGCGCGGGCTCGCGCACGCCCTCGCGCACGGCTTCACGGGCCGGGTCGCGCGACTCGGTACGCAGGCGCGTCACCGACGCCTCCAGCTCTTCTACCTCGACTCGCATGCGGTCGAGTTCGCGACGGCGATTGTCCAGCCGCTCCTGCATCGTCTTGATCCGCTCGTCCGCCGCACGCTGGCCAGCCACCAGTGGACAGAGCGCGCGCCACAGTGCGTCTCCGACCGTATCGGGTATCACCGGCGCCGCTTCGGGGGCGGCATGGCTGGCCTGCTCGACGATGGTGCCGTCGGTGGCGCGAAAGACATGCGCATGCACGCGCATCGTGTGGTCGTCGCAATTGAGCTGTTCACGAAACAGTGCCGTGCTCACCTGGAACGACTTGAATACCTGCGGCACCGCGAAGTTCACCCTGCGCCAGAACGTGATGTCGCCGCCGGAGAGCACGAGCTTCTCGCGGTCGTACCAGAGTTCGTCGGCGCCTGGTGCCTTTATGCGCACCCAGCTGTTGTCTGGCTTGCCCGGCGCGGCCGGTGCTGCCGGTGCTGCCGGTGGCGGGATCGACTGCGCCACGGCCCATGATGGCGCGAGGCAGATCATGATCAGCGGCAGGCAGGCACGGATCACGGCAGTTCCCGATGCCGCTTGAGCACGCGCGCGCTGCCTTCGAACGCGCGCACCAGCTGTTCGACCATGTACACCGAGCGGTGCTGCCCGCCGGTGCAGCCGATGGCCACGGTGAGGTAGCTGCGGTTGTCGCGCACATAGGACGGCAGCCAGTCGGCGACGAAGCCGCGCACATGGGCGAGCATCCTGCCCACTTCGGGTTCGGCTTCGAGGAAGGCGATCACTTCGGGATCGCGGCCGGTCAGCGGGCGCAGGCGCGGGACGTAGTGCGGGTTGGGCAGACAACGCACGTCGAACACGAGGTCGGCATCCCTCGGCAGCCCGTGCTTGAACGCGAACGACTCGAACAGCAGCGTCAGCTGCGAACGGTCGATCCCGATCACTTCGAGCACGCGCTGGCGCAGCGAATTGGCAGACAGGCGGGAGGTGTCGATGCGGTGGCTGAGTTCGCCCACGCTTTCGAGGATCTCGCGTTCGCGCTTGATGCACTCCTCGAGGGTGCGTGATCCGTCGGACAACGGATGGCGGCGGCGCGTCTCGGAGAATCGGGTGACCAGCGTGTCGTCATTCGCTTCGAGGTAGATCACCCGGACGTCATGACCGGCACCCTTGAGCCTCGCCACTTCCGCGGGCAGCGAGCCCAGGGTCTCGCCGCTTCGCACATCGATGCCGATCGCCACCCGCTGCTGGCCATTGGCCCCGAGATCGGCAACCAGCGGCAGCAGCACGCTCACCGGCAGGTTGTCGACGCAGTAGAGGCCGTGGTCTTCAAGCACGTGCAGCGCGACGCTCTTGCCCGAGCCCGACAGGCCGGTGACGAGCGTTATCTGCATGGGGCGTCCGTCGGTCGGCGATGCAGCGACCGCCGCATCATCGAGCGGATGCGGCGGCACGGCTCCGGGGTCGGCTGGCAGCGTCAACGGGGCGCCTCGGATCCGGACATCAGGGCTTCCTGGCGCCGCATGAACTCCTGCGTGCTGTCGAAGCCACGCAACTCGAGCACGAAGTTGCGCACCGCCGCCTCGGTCAGCACCGCCAGGTTGCGGCCGGCCGCAACCGGCAGGATCACCTTGCGCACCGGCACGCCGAGCACGTTTGCGTTCTCCGGCCGCAGCGGCAACCGGTCGAGCCCTGCCATCTGCTCGGGACTCGCACGCTGCAGTTCGACGATCAGCTTCAGGTTCTTCTTGATGCGTATCGCGGTCTCGCCGAAGATCGTGCGGATGCTGAGCATGCCCAGGCCGCGCACCTCGAGGAAATCCTTGAGCAGCGGCGGACAGCGTCCCTCGATGATGTTGGGGGCTATGCGGAACAGCTCGACCACGTCATCGGCGATCAGGCCGTGGCCACGGCTTATCAGCTCGAGCGCGAGTTCGCTCTTGCCGACGCCGCTCTTGCCGGTGATCATCACGCCGACATCGAGCACGTCGAGCAGCACCCCGTGCACCTCGGTGTACTCGGCCAGCGCCCGGGCCAGGTAGGGGCGCAGTATCCACATCACCTGGATGCTGGTGAGCGGCGTAGACAGCACCGGCACCGGGCGCGAGTCGGCCAGTGCGAGGATCCTCGTCGGCACGGCCTGGCCATCGGACACGATCAGGCAGGCAAGTTCGCTCGCCGCGAGCTTGTCGAGCACCTGGCCGGCGGCTTCGGGGCCGAGCTCTTCGAGGTGCCGGACCTCGGTGGGCGACAGCACCTGGATCCAGTTCGGGTGGATCACGTTCAGGTGGCCGATCAGCCCCTGTGCCGACGCGTTTATGTGCTCGCTGTCCAGCCAGCTGTCGGGCGAGGAGAGCCCTCCCGCCCAGGCGAGCTGCAGCTTGTTGCGGGTGTCCTCAAACAGCTGAGTCGTGCTGACCCGTGGCATTCGGAGACCATTGGGTGAACAGGTTGTGGGCAGCGTCGGCCGAGTCCGCGCTGCCGAGCCTTTCGCGCATGCCGCGGTCGCTGAACATCTGCGCCAGCTGGGCGAGGATCTCGAGATGCAGGTCGGTCGCGCGTTCCGGCACCAGCAGCGCGAAGATCAGCGACACCGGCTGGCCGTCGGGTGCATCGAACGGAATCGGCGATCGGGTATGCACGAATACGCCGATCGCGTCGCGCAGCCCCTTGATGCGTCCATGGGGGATCGCCACGCCCTGGCCGAGGCCGGTGGAGCCGAGCCGCTCGCGTGCGAAAAGGCTGTCGAACACGGTGCTGCGGGCGACCCGATGGTGGTTCTCCACGAGCAGCCCCACTTGTTCGAACACCCGCTTCTTGCTGCCCAGGTCGGCATCGACGAGGACGTTGGAGGCGGGCAGCAGGGCTGCAATCAGGTTGGTTTCGGTGGGCATGCTGCGGGTGTGTTCCCGATGAAGCGGGCCTGCACGACCCGCGGTGAAGCCTATTCGTCGTCTGCGGGGACGGGCGTCGCGCCGCGCCGGTCCTGCTGCTTTTCCTTGTGCCGGATGACCGACCTGTCGAGCTTGTCGACCAGGCTGTCGATCGCAGCGTACATGTTCTGGTCGTCGCTCTCCGCGAAGATGTCCTTGCCGCGAACGTGAACGG
This sequence comes from Burkholderiales bacterium, assembly GCA_044340265.1. Lineage (GTDB taxonomy): Bacteria > Pseudomonadota > Gammaproteobacteria > Burkholderiales > CAIKXV01 > CAIKXV01. The sequence goes on from JBIITW010000023.1 coordinate 18,719, forward strand.
TTGCCTCGACCTTCTGCTTCAGCTTGTCGACCGAGAGGATGACGTTGATGTCGATCACATGGTCGAAGTGCCGCGTGACCCGTTCGAGCTTGCTGTTCACGTAGTCGCGTATCGCGGCGGTGACTTCCACGTGGTGGCCGGTGATCTGGATGTTCATGCGCTCCCCCTGTCGTGCGTTTCACGTCCGGCACCCCGGAGGCCGCAGCCTCCGGCATGCGCCTTCAGATCGTCTTCCGGAGGTTGACCGGAAGGATCTGCAGGGATTCACGGTACTTGGCGATGGTACGCCGCGCGACCACGATCCCCTGTTGCCCAAGGATATCCGCGATCTGGCTGTCCGACAGCGGTTTGCGCGTGTCTTCCGAACCGACCAGCTGGCGGATCAGGGCGCGGATGGCCGTCGCCGAGCAGGAGCCGCCGCTTTCGGTGGACACATGGCTGCCGAAGAAATACTTGAGTTCGAAGATCCCGCGCGGGGTCAGCATGAACTTCTGCGTGGTCACCCGTGACACCGTCGACTCGTGCAGGTCGAGCACCTCTGCGATCTCGCGCAGCACCAGCGGCCGCATCGCCACCTCGCCATGCTCGAAGAACTGGCGCTGCCGGTCGACGATCGCCTGCGACACCCGCTGGATCGTCTCGAAGCGCTGCTGCACGTTCTTGATCAGCCACTTCGCTTCCTGCAGCTGGCTCGCCAGCTGGCTGTGCGAAGCGTCGCGGTTGCGGCGCAGGATATCGGCGTACATGCGGTTGATGCGCAGCCTGGGCATCGCGTCCGGATTGAGCGACGACACCCATGCCCCCTTCGTCTTCTTCACCACCACGTCCGGGATCACGTAACGCGTGTCGACGGTCGAGAAGGGCGCGCCCGGCCGCGGGTTGAGCTTGCCGATCAGTTCCTGCACGCCGCGCAGGCGGTCTTCGTCGCAGCGCAGCGTGCGCCGCAGCCGCGTGAAATCGCGCGCAGCGAGCGCGGCGAGATGGTCGCGCACGACGATCAGCGCCTCGGTACGGCAGGGCACGGTGGGCGGCATCGCCTGCAGCTGCAGGGCGAGGCATTCGCCCAGCGTGCGCGCGCCGACCCCCAGCGGATCGAAGTGCTGCAGGTGCTTGAGCGCGATCTCGAGCTCGTCGATCTCGACCATCGCCTCTTCCGGCAGGATGGTCGCGATCTCGGACAGGTCCTGCGCCAGGTAGCCGTCCTCATCGAGCGCCTCGATCAGCAACTCGATGATCACCTTGTCCCGCTCGGGCAGTGGCGTCAGCGACAGCTGTCCGAGCAGGTGCTCGCGCAGCGTCGGCGAACTGGCCACCTGCTGCGAGTATTCGCTGTCCTCGTCGCTGTCCCGTGCGCCGAAGCTGCCTTCGTCGGACGACCAGTTCGAATCGGGCAGGCCGTCGAACTCGAAGCCGTCGCCATGCTCGGCCGCCTGGTCGGTGGGCCGGTCATCGCTGCGCGCCTCGGCATCGGGCTCGGCGACGGTCGCGCCGGGCTGTTCGCCGCCCTGCATGCCGGCCGGCAGCGGTTCGAGCGCCGGGTCGCCGTCATCCTCGCGTTCCAGCAGCGGGTTTTCCTGCAGGAACCGCTCGAGTTCCTGGTTGAGGTCGAGCGTCGAGAGCTGCAGCAGGCGGATCGACTGCTGCAGCTGCGGCGTCAGCGTCAGGTGCTGGGACAGCCTCAGCTGCAGGGCGTTCTTCATCGCTTCCGGCCGTCGTGCGGGCGCTGCTCATCGCACGGGATGGCGGCAGGGGTGCAGGTACAACGCATGTAGGGGCGGGGAATTCTCGGGATCATGGCTGACTTCGCGCGGGGCCGAACTACAGCCGGAAGTGCTCCCCGAGGTAAACCTTGCGGACCGTTTCATTATAGACGATTTCTTCCGGCTTTCCGGAAGCAAGTACGGTGCCATCGTTGATGATGTAGGCGCGGTCGCAGATGCCGAGCGTCTCGCGCACGTTGTGGTCGGTGATCAGCACGCCGATGCCCTTTGCGCGCAGGAAGCCGATGATCTTCTGGATGTCGATCACCGCGATCGGGTCGACGCCGGCGAACGGCTCGTCGAGCAGGATGAAGCGCGGGTCGGTCGCCAGCGCGCGCGCGATCTCGCAACGGCGACGTTCGCCGCCGGACAGACTGAGCGACGGATTGCCGGCGAGGTGCGAGATATGCAGTTCTTCGAGCAGTTCCGCCAGCCGCGTCTCGACATCGGCGGGAGACAGGTCGCGCAACTGGAGCACCGCGCGCACGTTGTCGGCCACCGACAGGCGCCGGAAGATGGAAGCCTCCTGTGGCAGGTAGGACAGGCCCAGGCGCGCCCGCCTGTGGATCGCCAGGCGGGTGAGGCGCTCGTCATCGATGAAGATGTCGCCTGCATCGACCGCGACCAGCCCGACGATCATGTAGAAGCAGGTGGTCTTGCCGGCGCCGTTGGGTCCGAGCAGGCCGATCACCTCGCCGCTCGCCACCTCGAGCGAGACTTCCTTCACGACCTTGCGCGAGCGGTAGCGCTTCTGCAGCCGATCGACGCGCAGCACGCTCATCGATGCGATCCATCGGGCGCGGGGAGCGGAATCGTGCGAGCCACCGGGGTCAATCACTCACGCGGGTTGGCGATCGACGGCGCGGACTTTATGTTCACCGAGGACGCCGACGGCTTCTGCTTGTCCGCTGCAGTGCCGGCTGCGGCCTTCTCGGGGTCTTCCTTCGGCTTGGGCTGGATCACCGCGCGCACCCGCCCATCGGGGTTGTTGCCGGTGGCTGCGCCCTTGCCGCCGCCCACCACGCGGAACACCTCGGTCTGCATCTCGTAGACCATGAAATCGCCGCGTACCTCGTCGGCACCGCGCAGCAGCCTGGCGCGGGTGAAGAACTGGACCGTCTCCTTGCGCCCGTCATACTCGAGCCGGTCGGCCCATCCCTCGACGAACTCGTCCACGCCGTCGCGTTTCTGGCGAAAGTACGCCTGCGCCTTCGGGCCGCCGAACGCGATGCCGTAGTTGAAGCCCTGCTTGTCCTGGCGCACGATCACCCGGTCGCCGCGGATGATCAGCGTGCCCTGGGTGATCTGCACATTGCCGGTGAAGATGCTCTCCTGCTTCACGTCGTCGACCTGCACCCGGTCGGCTTCGATGTTGATCGGCTTGTCGCGGTCGCCCTTCTCCGCCCGCGCTGGAAGCGCCAGCAGGCACAGGATCAGTGCCAGCAGCAGGGCGTGCGTGCGGAGGGAGGGCATCTGGGCTGGCAGCATGGGTGGGGGATGGGGCGGCCGGACGGGTCAGGGGCTGGCGGTCGGGGATCGCTGCCAGGTCGTGCGTACGTCGCGCAGCAGTTCGAGCTGCCGCGAGTTGTAGTCGAATTCTAGGCCAACCGCATCGGTGCGGGACATTGCGTTGCGAATCACCACCGCCTGGTCGGTGCGGGCAAAGCCCTTGTCCGGGGTGACCACCAGGCTGTCGGTCAGCATCACCAGCTCGCTCTGGTCCGCAACGGCGGCGCGGGTGAGGCGTACGTTGCCCGACATCTGGATCACCTCGCCGTCACTGGACAGCTGTGCCCGGTCGGAGGTGGCGGTGACCTCCAGCCGCTTGTCCGTGAAGTGCACCAGCCTCGGGTTGTCGAGATGGGTCGTGTCGTCGTCCAGGAAATGGCTCATGCGTGTCGCACGCAGCGTGTGCCTGAGCAGGCCGTCGACGCCGGTCTGGCTGGCCACGAAGTTGTCGACGATGAAGTCCGGGTCGTGCCGCCGTTCCTTCTCGACCGGCGGCGTGGTGCGTACGACCGCGTCCAGCCAGAAGCTGAGCGCGGTGAGCAGCACCACCACGAACACCGGGAAGGCCAGCGCCAGGCGGTCGCTCATCATCGCGCGCTACCCGTCGCGCGGGCGCAGCCGGCGCTCATCGCTCCGGCTCGTCGAGCAGGTCGTGCCGGCCGATGCCGTGCAGCAGCCGGTCGCACAGATCGCGCACCGCACCGCCGCCTCCGGGCAGCCGGGTGACCGCGTCGGCCTGAAGCTTGACCGCCGCTGGCGCGTGGGGCACGGTGAATGCGATCGCGCAGCGGCGCATCAGCGGCAGGTCGGCCAGGTCGTCGCCGATGCAGAGCACGTGGTCGAAACCGATGCCCAGTTCGTCGAGCATCGCCTGCAGCACCGGCAGCTTGTCGCCGACGCCCTGGTGCAGCCGGGTCACGCCCAGTTCACGCGCGCGCGCGGCGACGATCGGTGAATCGCGCCCGGAGATCCAGGCCACGATCACGCCGGCGCGCGCAATCTGCTTGACGCCGTGGCCGTCGAGCACATGAAAGGTCTTGGTCTCGACGGTGGTGGCTGCAGCCGCGAGCGCGAGCGTGCCGTCGGTCAGCACGCCGTCGACATCGAACACGGCGAGCCGGATCTGCTTCCAGCGGTCCGCCAGGGGTGGCTGCCGGATGTCGTTCACACCACGCCTGCGGCGAACAGGTCGTGCATGTTGAGCGCGCCGACCACGCAGTTGCCGGAATCGACGACAGGAAGCTGGTTGATCCGGTGCTGCTCCATCAGCGCCACGCCCTCCACCGCCAGCGCCTGGGCGTCGATCGACCGGGGCGACCGGCTCATCACCGTATCGACGGTGATGCTGCGCAGGTCGGCCACGCGATCGATCACGCGGCGCAGGTCACCGTCGGTGAACACGCCGAGCAGCCGCCGAGCGTCATCGACCACCACGGCCAGCCCCATGCCCTTGCGGCTGATCTCGACGATGACCTCGGACAACGTCGCCGTGGGCGCGACCAGCGGCAGTGCATCGCCGGTGCGCATCACGTCGCCTACATGGGTGAGCAGCCTCAGGCCGAGCTTGCCCCCGGGGTGCGAGCGGGCGAAATCCTCAGGCCCGAAGCCGCGCGCATCGAGCAGCGCCACGGCCAGCGCGTCGCCGAACGCAAGCGCGGCCGTGGTGCTCGCCGTGGGCGCAAGGCCGAGCGGGCAGGCTTCTTCCGCGACGCTTGCATCGAGCAGGGCATCGGCTTCGCGCGCCAGCGCGGAGCCCGGATTGCCGGTGATGACGATCAGCGGCGCCCCCTGGCGCTTGATGACCGGCACGATGCGCAGCAGTTCGTCTGTCTCGCCCGAGTAGGACAGCGCGATGAGCACGTCGTCGCGGGTGATCATGCCGAGGTCGCCGTGCATCGCCTCGGCCGGATGCACGAAGAACGCCGGCGTTCCGGTGCTGGCCATGGTCGATGCGATCTTGCGGGCGATATGCCCCGATTTCCCGATGCCGCTGACCACCACGCGGCCGCGGCAGGCAAGGATCAGGTCGAGTGCATGCAGGAAGCGCTGGTCCAGCCTCGTGGCCAGTGCGGCGACGGCGGCCGACTCGATCTCGAGCACCCGCCGCGCCAGCACGAGCGCCTGCGATGAGGCATGTGCCGGTGCGGCCGAGGCGGCATCGGCCGCGCGAATCTGTTCGTGGGGCGAAGCGACGGGCGGTTTCATCTCGACCCGATGTTACCATCGCCGAACAATCGCCCGGCCTCCGCCGCAGCCGCATGGACAGTACCCTTCAATTCGTTCTGACCCTGCTCGCGGCGGCCGTCGTGGTGGTGGCCATCTGCCGCTCGATCAGGCTGCCGCCGCTGCTCGGCTACCTGATCGTGGGCATCGCAGTCGGACCCCACGCCCTGGGCTGGGTCCCCGATTCGGAGGCCGTCGCCCATCTTGCCGAGTTCGGCATCGTGTTCCTGATGTTCACCATCGGACTCGAGTTCAGCCTGCCCAGGCTGATCGCGATGCGCGGCCTGGTGCTGGGCCTGGGCGGCGCGCAGGTCGGGGTGACCGCCCTGGTGGTGACCGCGTCGGCGATCGGCATCGGGCTGTTCGCTGGCGGGGCGATCGGCTGGCAGGCCGCGGTGGTGCTCGGCTGTGCGCTGGCGATGTCGTCCACCGCCATCCTGGCCAAGACGCTGGCCGAGCGGCTGGAGCTGAATTCGGAACACGGGCGCCGGATCATCGGCGTGCTGCTGTTCCAGGACCTCGCGGTGGTGCCGATGCTGGTGCTGGTGCCGGCACTGACCGCGCCGGCGGGAGACCTGCCGGCGAGCCTGGCGCTGGCCACTGCGAAGATCGCGGTGACGCTGTTCGTGCTGCTCAAGGTGGGCCAGCCGCTGATGCGCCGCTGGTTCCACCTGGTGGCGCGGCAGAAGTCCTCCGAGCTGTTCGTGCTCAACGTGCTGCTGATCACGCTCGGGTTGTCCTACCTCACCTCCAGCATGGGACTGTCGCTCGCGCTGGGCGCGTTCGTCGCCGGCGTGCTGATCTCCGAGACCGAGTACCGGTTCCAGGTCGAGGAGGACATCAAGCCGTTTCGCGACATCCTGCTCGGGCTGTTCTTCATCACGGTCGGCATGCTGGTGGACCTGGTCTGGATCGTGCACAACCTGTTGCTGGTGAGCGCCGTCCTGGTGGCCATCCTCGCGGTCAAGGCGCTGGTGCTGCTCGGCGTGATGGCCGCATCGCGCACTGATTCGGGCGTCTCGCTGCGCGTGGCATTGGCGCTGTCGCCGGCCGGCGAGTTCGGCTTCGTGCTGCTCACGCTCGCGCTCGGCCAGGGCACGCTGTCGGAGGCCGTGATGCAGCCGGTGCTTGCCGCCATGGTGCTGTCGATGATCGCCGCACCGTTCATCATCGAGCACAGCGAGCGGCTGGTGCGCCGCTGGCGGGGCTCCGACTGGATGAGCCGGGCGATGCAGCTCACCCAGATCGCGTCGCAGACGATGGTCGCCGACCGCCATGTGATCATCTGCGGCTATGGCCGCAGCGGGCAGAACCTGGCGCGGCTGCTCGAAGCCGAGCAGGTGCCGTTCTTCGCGCTCGACCTCGATCCGGTGCGGGTACGCGAGGCTGCGGCGGCGGGCGAACACGTGGTGTTCGGTGACGCCGCCCGGCGCGAGGTGCTGCAGGCGGCCGGCCTGTCGCGCGCGCGTGCGCTGGTGATCAGTTACTCGGACGTGCATTCCGCGCTGCGCATCCTCGAGGTGGTGCACGAGATCCGTCCCGAACTGCCGGTGATCGTGCGCACGGTCGACGACACCGACATCGAGCGGCTGAAGGCGGCCGGCGCGGCCGAAGTGGTCGCCGAGATCATGGAAGGCAGCCTGATGCTCGCCTCGCACGCGCTGATGGTGCTCGGCGTGCCGCTGAACCGGGTCCTGCGCCGCATCCGCAGCGCGCGCGAGGAGCGCTACGGCATGTTTCGAGGCTTCTTCCATGGCGCCAGCGACCAGGCCGGCGAAGGCACGGACGATGTGTTCCTGCATTCGGTCGTGCTGGTGCGTGGCTCACGCGCGATCGGGCGGCGGCTGGGCGACATCGGGCTCGATGAACTGCTCGCCGATGTCAGCGCGATACGCCGCCGGGGCGTGCGCGAACTCAGTCCTGCACCCGAAACGGAGTTGCGCGAAGGCGACATCGTCGTGCTGCGGGGCGACGCTCCCGCGGTGGCCGCGGCGGAGATCCGTTTGCTGCAGGGCGTGTGACGCCGGCTGGCGATCGCCGTCAGAAGATGACCGCACCGCCGCAGTTGGATTCGCCGACCGTCGAGTTCCAGGTGCCCTGCGGCGTGCCGACGGTGTTTGCGCAGGACGGGGCCGCTGCGCCGCCGACCTGTGGCGCCGTGGCCGCGTTGCCGCGATAGGACGAAAACTGGAACGAGCCGGAGAACGGGCGGCCGTCGTCGATCTTGCGGTCGACCTCGGCGATGATCTCGACCGGGATCTGCGCGCCGGTCTTGAGATTGTGTCGCACGGCACTGGCGCCGGTCTGCCCGTAGACGCCGTCGAACACCAGTTGCAGGAACACGTTGTACGGATTGGTCGGCGTGGTGGCCAGGGATTCGGCGGTATTGCAGTCGAAGGTGCCGGTGATGAACCCGGCCTTCGACAGGTGTTCCCAGGCGAGGATCGATTCCTGCACCTGCGGGGAGTTGTTGATGACGCCATCGCCATTGCCGTTGCCGCCGTTGCAGGTGGTGGTCATGTTCGCGATGTTCTGCGACCCCTGGCTGTAGTCGCCGGGGAATGCGCGGAAGCGATCCTGGAAGCCGAAGAAGGCCGCTTTCACGCCGTCCTGCGCCGAGATGAGGTTGCGCACGCGCGCACTGGTGATCAGTTCCTGGCCCTTCAGCACGCCGCCGAGCAGCAGGCCGATGATGACCAGCACGATCGCGATCTCGATCAGGGTGAAGCCGCCTTGTTGTCTGCGCATGGGGTGTGTTGCCTCGATGGCGATGATTCGATGGGTTTGACTCAGCAAGGGCCATGCCGGATCGCGCCCGGGCGCGACAGGCATGACGGCCTGCAGGATCCGTGAACTAATCCGCATCGGCGCTGTGCGGAAACCCGCGAAACGGGCGAATTCCCGGCCTCACGAGCGCGACGGCGTGTGATTGCCGTGCCGTTTGTCTCACACTTTCATGGGATCTGCAGTGGCATTTCGTCGAAGTATCGTCGTTTGTGTCGAGGCTTCAGCGACGGCTGGCGCCTTCCATTCGTTGCAGCAGGAACTGGAGCTCCTGCGCGTCGTTGATCGCGCCCGCATCGAGCAGCCCTCCGAGCAGGATCTTCGCTGCCTCGATCTCCCCGGTATCGGCCAGCAGCAGCACCGACATCTGCCGCGCCCAGCCCGGCACCGAAGGGTCGGTCGCCCGCTCGGTGAGCACCCGGGCATAGCGGATCGCCAGGGGCAGGTCGTCCAGCCGATGCCGCGCAACGATGGCAGCATGTGCGAGCCAGCGCCAGCGGCGCACCGGGTCGGCGTCGAAACGGTCATGCACGAACGCGAGCATCCGCCGCTGCCGCTCCCGGTCCGGCACCGAGGCGTACACATGCGAGGCAAGCAGGAACGGATACTGGCTGTCCGGATCGAGGTCGGACAGCATGGCGAGCCAGCTGACGACGCGGTCATAGTCGAGTTCTGCAAACGGGATGCTGACGCCCGGCTGGTTGTCGAACGACTGAAGATAGAGGGTCGTGACCTGGGTTGTCGGCAGGCGGTCGCCCAGGGCTGCCAGCTGCATCGCCGCAAGCGCTGGCGGTGCCGGCAGGTCCACCGCGCGTGCCTGCGGCGCCGGCGCGATGGCATGCACCGCAAACTGGATGGCGAGGGCGAGCGCAAAGGCGATGCGCAATCGCGGCGGTACCGCCGACCACGGACGCTGCGCCGATGTCCAGTCCGTCCAGGGTCGCAGGTTCACCGGTTCACAGGTCTCGACGATGGAAATCGACCAGTGCCGCGGTGCAGAGCAGGACCACGTACACGGCACATTGCAGTCCCATCAGCCCGAGCAGGGATGCATCCGGCGCCTGGCCGGTGAGCCAGCCGCCCTGCGCAAAGCGGCCGAGCCCGGGCAGCAGCCAGGCCAGCGCGTCGACCGCGAATCGCGCGAAGTCCCGCCAGGCACCCGCCACCAGCAGCGGCGATGACGAGGCGATCAGGACCAGGGCATCGATCGCCCGGGCGAGCAGGTAGAAGCCCGCCGTCAGCACGGCCGCGGCCGGCACGCTGGCCAGGTTGAGCGTGAAGAACAGCGCGGCTGCGATCACGATCGCCAGCTCGAGCGCGAACGAGAGGCACCAGGCCGCAGCGGCGGCCGGTGGTGCCACCCACGCCAGGATCGGCAACAGCAGCAGTGCAGCTGCAAACGCCGGCAGCAGGAAGCCGACCAGCTTGCCGATCACCCAGGTGCTGCGGTCGAGTTCGAGCGACAGGGCCACCTCGAAGCCGCGTTCGTTCAACTCGCGGGTCAGGCTGCCGATGACATAGACTGCGAAGATGAACACCCAAGCGAACCGCACGCCGCCGGCGAGCAGGGCCGCGCGGAACCGGCTCCCCTCGGTGATCGCCAGCCCTGCGGCAAGCTGGCTCGCGATGAGCGCACAGGCGAGCGTCGCCAGCAAAAGCCACGGCAACTTCGATCGCCATGCCTCCAGCACCGTGAAACGCACCACTGCCTGCAATTGCGCGCGGCGCGGCCCGCGGCTGGCCGCGCCGGTCATGGCTGGGGTTTCGAGGTTGCCTGGAGCGGACATCGTTCAGCGCGGGAAGCAAGGATCGGGGGGCTCGGTCGCGAGGTTACCGCGATCGATCCCGTGCCGCGCGGCATGGCTGCGCGCGGCCTCCCGCGCAGGCAGCGGCGAGGCGGCGTCTTGAGCGCGGGTGGCGTACCTGCGGGCGACCGCTGGTTCCGGCGGGCGGGCGCCCAGCCGCAGTGGGTTCTCGCGCTGATGCTGCTGGCGTTGCATGCGGCGATCGCCTGGGACATCGATGCCTGGTGGGCGCGCGCGATGTGGCTGACGCATATCGGGCTGTTCCTGATCTGGCAGCCCCTCTGGCGTGCGCGCCGTGAGATCGATCCGTTCCCGGCCATTGCCCTGGTCGCGGCCGGCGCCGGGTTCGCGCTGCTGGTCGACTGGTGGCTGGCTGCGCTCTGGATCTGCGTGCTGTTTGCACTGATCGCCGGCCGGGTGCCGGGTACCGGCGAGCCGCGCGAACGCGCGAGTACGTTGCTCGCGTCGTTCTTCCTGCTCGGCCTGCTCCTGCTCTGGGTGGTCCCCCGGCTGGGCACGGCCGCTGCGCTGCCGGGCCTGCTGACCGCAGTGGTGCAGTTCCTGCTGCCACTGGTCGCGCTCGCCGTGGGGCTGATCCGCCCGGCAGTCCCGGTGCGAGCGGACGCGCTGGATTCCGGGCGCAGCCCGGTGGTGGTCGACCTGGTGTATTCGATCCTGCTGTTGCTGCTCGTCGGGGTGCTGGTCCTGGGCAGCCTGGTGCTCGGTTCGGTGCAGGGCGAAGAAAACTATCTGTTCGCACTCGCGCAGGCATTGATCGCGATCGCGGCCCTGCTGGTCGCGCTGTCGTGGCTGTGGAACCCGCGCGGGGGATTCGGCGGCCTGAGCCAGATCATGTCGTGGCACCTGCTGTCCGTCGGCTTGCCGTTCGAGAACTGGATGCGCAGTCTTGCGCTGCTCGCCGAACACCAGCGCGACCCGGAACGGTTCCTTCAGGGCGCGATCGCCGAACTGTCGCGCCTGCCATGGGTCTCGGGGGTCCAGTGGAGCGCCGCCGACAGCGCAGGCACCCTCGGCGTCACTGCGCGCCACCGGATCGAACTGTCTGCGCGCGGCCTGTCCCTCGAGCTGTATACATCGATGCAGCCGACCCCTGCGCTGAACCTGCATGCGGCGCTGCTGGCGCAACTGCTCGGCGACTTCTACGATGCCAAGCGGCGCGAGCAGCGCGAGCGCAAGCATGCCTATGCCCACGCGATCCACGAGACCGGCGCACGGCTCACCCATGACGTGAAGAACCTGCTGCAGTCGCTGCAGGCCCTGTGCGCGGCGGCCGAGTCGAGCGACGGTGCGCGTGCCGCGGAACTGCAGAAGCTGATGCGCCGGCAGTTGCCGCAGATCGCGCAGCGGCTCGAGCGCACGCTCGAGAAGCTCGCGCGGCCCCAGTTGCGCACGATGACGATGGTCGACGCCGCGCAATGGTGGCAGTCCCTGCATCGCCGTGCGGCGCAGGACGGCGTGCTCCTGTCCAGCCAGGGCAGGCTTGACGGCGTGCTTCTTCCGCAGGAACTGTTCGACAGCGCGGCGGACAACCTGCTGCAGAATGCGCTGGTCAAGCGCCAGCTCGACGCGCGCGTGGGCGTGCGGGTCGAACTGGCGACGCTGGACGGCGTGCGCCTGTCGGTGATCGACACCGGGACGGCGATCGAACCGGCGATCGCCGAGCGGCTGCTGGCCGAGCCGGTAGCTTCGCGCAACGGCCTGGGTGTCGGCCTGTACCAGGTGGCGCAGCTGGCGATCGAGCACGGCTACGACCTCCGGTTGTCGAGCAACCAGGCGGGTGCCGTGCAGTTCACGCTGGCGCCGGCGAGTTGACGGGGCGGGCTCGGATCCGGGCCCGTCGTTGCCGTTATGTGTGATAGCGCACATACAGAAGCCGGCAGGCAGGCGCAGACTTCCCGCAGAGACGCGTCGGCTGCGTCATAAAGGAGCGCAGATGCTGCCAATGAGCGATCCCCTGCGTAACCGATTGCTTGCTGCGCTGCCGCCCGAGGAATGGCAAGGCTGGAAACCCCGGCTCGAGTACGTGAAGCTCACGCTCGGCCAGGTGCTGTCCGAGTCCGGCGGCGTCCAGAGCCATGTCTACTTTCCCACCACGTCGATCGTGTCCCTCTTGTACGTGATGGAGAATGGCGCGTCGGCGGAGATCGCGGTGGTAGGTAACGAGGGCGTGGTCGGCATCTCGCTGTTCATGGGTGGGGAGTCCACGTCGAGCCGGGCAGTCGTGCAGAGCGCGGGTGACGCCTATCGCGTGCAGGCGCGCACGATAAAGGATGCGTTCAACGAAGCCGGCCCGCTGCTGCACCTGCTGTTGCGCTATACCCAGGCACTGATCACCCAGATGGGGCAGACGGCGGTCTGCAACCGGCACCATACGCTCGACCAGCAGCTGTGCCGGTGGCTGCTGCTCAGCCTCGATCGGCTGGATGGCAGCGAACTGCTGATGACGCAGGAGCTGATCGGAAACATGCTCGGTGTCCGGCGCGAGGGCGTCACTGCCGCGGCCCTGAAGTTGCAGTCGGCCGGACTGATCCGCTATGCCCGCGGACGCGTGCGCGTGCTCGACCGCGCCGGACTGGAGCAGCGTACCTGTGAATGCTACGCGGTGGTCAAGCGGGAATACGACCGGTTGCTGCCCGACGAGCCGGCCTGCTGATCGTGTTCCGCCCGGCGGTTCGCGGGCAACGGGCGCACTGGCTTTCCTATGTGCGCTGACGCACCGTCATGCGCCAGCGACCGGCGCAGACTGGCCACGACTGGAAGGGCGCACACATGGCAACGATCGTGAACCACCTGATGGAAAGACTGCCGCGGCGGGACAGGGCCAGGCTGCAGGCGGCCTGCGAGTCGGTCGAACTGCCGCTGTCCGCGCAGCTCTGCCTGCGTGGAGCCGTGACGACGCATGTGTATTTTCCGGTCCGTTCCTTCGTCTCGCTGATCTGTACGATCGACCACCACCCGGGACTCGAGGTCGGCATGATCGGCAGCGAGGGCGTGCTCGGGCTTGAACTCATGCTCGGCGTGCCCAGTGCACCGTTCGACGTGCTGGTCCAGGGCCCGGGTACTGCGTGGCGCATCGATGCGAGCAGCTTCCGCATCGAACTCGAAGCCAGCCCGCCGTTGCGCCAGGCGTTGTCCAGCTACGCGCATGTGCGCAACGTGCAGCTCGCACGCTCCTCCGGCTGCCAGCGTTTCCATCAAGTGGCCCCCCGCCTTGCGCGCTGGCTGCTGATGAGCCAGGACCGCGCGCATGGCAGCCGCTTCGAGATGACCCACGAGTTCCTCGCCTGCATGCTCGGCGTACGCCGCTCGGGCGTCTCGATGGCCGCTGCCGTGCTGCAGAGGGACGGGCTGATCCGCTACACGCGCGGTGAACTGACCGTGCTCGACCGCAGGGGAATGGAGACGGTGGCCTGCAGCTGCTATGCAGCCGACCGGCTCACTTACTCGGAGATGCTGCCATGAACGGAATGCGCGGTTTCCCGCGGTCGAGCATCCTCCGAGCGCGACTGCCCGGCTCCCGGCCGACAGAAATCCGCCCGGGCGAAGCCCCGGCGACTGCCGCGCGGCAGCGCGGGTTCACCGTCAACGGCGAGGATTGTGCGCAATGCACCGGAGACGCTGCCGCGGCCAGTCTGCACCGGGAAGACCAGCTGGCGATGCTCGCCCATGAATTGCGCGGTCCGCTCGGCCCGATCGTCACCGCCGCCCACCTGCTCGCCCGGCTGCCGGGCGCCACCGGCCGTGCTC
>JBIITW010000186.1:0-9489 GCA_044340265.1 Burkholderiales bacterium
CCAGCGTCGACCAGGCCGCGGGAGCGCCGAGAAACATACCGATACCGATGGCAGCGAAAACCACCAGCGCTGCCTGCAGACCGATGATCGCAACGAAACCGGATGGAGCAGACATCATCTCTGGTACATCTGGTTGCCGGTCGGCCGTGCGCCTGGAGGTTGTCGCTCAAGCCGGTGCTACAGCCGGTGCAACAAAGCCCTTGATTGTGACCCGCCGCCGGCGCCGTTGTCAACGTCAGCTTGCGGCGGCGCACAAGGGCGGCGCCCGCCGCTAGAAACGACGGCGGGCGCATTGTGCCATACTCGTTTGCGCGTATACCGCTGTCTCGCCAACGAACGCACGCTCAGGAGATCCCCGCACATGCATCTGTCGCCGCTGCGCGTCGGCCTGCTGGTGCCGGAAAACAACACGACGATGCAGGTGGAGCTGCCCGGCTGGCTGCCGGACGCCTCGACCGTGCAGCGGGTGGGCATTTCCCGGTCGCCAGGGCTGCTCACCCTGGCCGATCTCGATCCCTATGTCGACCAGGCGATGCATCTCGCCGAAGCGTTCGACGGCACGGCGGACGTGACCGTCTATGGCTGCACGGCCGCCGGCATCCTGGCCGGCCCCGCGCGCGACGCCGCGATCGCGCAGCGGCTCGAACGGGTGTCGGCCGCACCGGCCGTGACCACGGCTGGCTCGATGATCGCCTGGCTTCGCGCGCACGACGCGCGCCGGATCGCCCTGGTGACGCCTTACAGCGACAGTGTCAACGAAGACCTCGCGCGCTTCCTCGGCGACGCCTCGATCTCCGTGCACTGCCTGTCGACCTTCAGGGCTGCCGGGGTCGCTGAACTCGGCCGCATCACCGCCGGGCAGGTCGAAGCACGCGCCGTCGAACTGATGGAAGGAGCGGGCGCCGGTTGCGACGCGCTGTTCATCGGCTGCTCGCAACTGCCCACGCAGTCGATCCTCGACGGCCTGCGCGAGCGTTTCGGTTGTCCGGTTTCTTCATCGATCCATGCCACTGGCTGGCAGGTCATGCAGCGCATGCAGGCGCAGGCGGATGTCGCTGCCTGACCCTGACGTGATCGCACGCGAGGGCGTGCAGGTCTATGTCGGCACGGCTGGCCACTCGGCCTGGTTCTCCGACGACCTCGGTGAAACCTGGGTTCATCCGAACAGCCATTCCGGGATGTACCTCGAAGCGCGGGTCTGGAGCCTTGCCTCGCATCCGGACACGCCGCAGTTCCTCTTTGCGGGTACCGATCACGGGTTGTTCAGGTTCGACGAGACCACCCGGCGCTGGTCGCCGATCGAATCCCCGATGCGGGACATCTGGTCGGTCGCGATCGACCCGCGCGATCCGGCACGGATGATCTGCGGCACGCGACCCGCTGGCTTCTGGTGTTCGGAAGACGCCGGACTCAGCTGGCACGCGCTGCCAGCCCCAGGCCTGCGGCCGTTTTCCGAGATCGTGATGGGCCCTACGCGGGTCACCCAGATCCTGTTCGACCCGATCGATACCGACACGGTGTGGGCCGGCGTGGAGATCGGCGGCATCTTCCGCAGCACCGACCGTGGCGAGACCTGGACGCAGCTCGAGCAGGGCCTGGCATCTTCCGATGTGCACGGGATCGCCGTGTCACGCGATGATCGCGGGGCAAAGCTGCTGCTGGCGACGACCAATTACGGGCTGCACCTGAGCCGCGACAACGGCGAGACCTGGGTGCTGCGCCCGCTCGATTCGCCGTGGCAATACACGCGCGCGATCGCCGCCGACCCGACCGACCTGCGCACGCTGTGGCTGACCAATGGCAACGGCCCGCCGGGCAGTACCGGACGACTCTGGCGCAGCCGCAACGGTGGCCTCGACTGGCAGGTGGTCGAACTGCCGGGCGTGCTGAACAGCACGCCATGGTGCATCGCCGCCGATCCGGCGCAGCCGCAGCTGAGGTTCCTCTGCACCAACCTGGGCCAGCTTTTTCGCAGCACCGACGGCGGCGAGCGCTGGCAGCGGCTGCCGCACGAGTTCGGCGAAGTGCGCACGATGGCATGGCGGCCCGTACCGCCCGAGCTCGGGCGCGGCGCCGAGCATTCGATCACGCGCCGGCCGCAACCGAAGCCGCAACCGCGCTGATCGCCCGGGCGGCTGCCGGCCCTCGCGGGCCGCAGGCCGCCTTGTCCAACGCCTGCGCCCTGCGCAGGTACCCTGACGAAGATCGAGGAAGTCATGACCCTTTACCACGACGAGCCCGCCCGGTTCCGCGCGCCGGCCGGTGCCTGCGACGCCCACTTCCACGTGTTCGGCCCGGCCGAGCGTTATTCGTACGGCGAAGACCTGCGCTACGCCCCCCCGCTCGCCCCGCTCGAGGATTTCCTCGCGCATGCCAGCGCGAACGGTTTCGAACGCTTCGTGTTCGTGCAACCCAGTGCCTACGGTCGCGACAACACCTGCATGCTCGATGCGATGGCGCAGATGTCGCTGCCCTGCCGCGGCATCGTCGATGTCGACGAATCGGTCTCCGAAGCCGAACTCGATCGCCTGCATGCCCTGGGCGTGCGCGGCGTACGGCTCAACGTGCGCCCGATCAAGCCGTTCGAGGCAGGCTTCACGCGCACGCTGCTGCCGCGCATCGAGCAGCTCGACGAGAAGCTCGCCCCCCGCGGCTGGCAGATCGACTTTCTCACACCGGGTTGGTGCACCCGGGAGCTGCTGCCCACGCTGCGCCGGCTGCGCTGCCAGTACACGGTGGCGCACATGGGCCTGTTCCTCGCCAAGGACGGTCCGGAGCAGGAAGGCTTCAAGGATTTCCTCGGCCTGCTGAAGGATGGCCCCGGACGTTGCTGGGTCAAGCTGACCGGCGTGTACCGGATGTCCGAGGCGCCGGGCTTCACCGACGCCGACGCGATCGCCCGGGCGCTGATCGCCGCCGCCCCCGATCGGATCATCTGGGGCAGCGACTATCCGCACCTGTCGTTCGCCGACAAGGTCGGCAGCAACCAGCTGTTCAACCTGCTCCTGCGCTGGGCCCCGGACGAGGCGACCCGGCACAGGATCCTGGTCGACAACCCGAAGGCGCTGTTCGGGTTCTGAGCGGGAGCGTCTAGACCAGTGCCTTGCGCAGCTCGGTGGTGACGCGCGTGCCTTCGGCGAGCATGAACGCGACCTCGCTGTTGGTGGTCACGAAGCGCATGCCCTTCTTGATGAACTCGACCTGGCGCGCCAGGTTGCGGTCACCACCGACGCCGGCGATCTTGCCGTTCGCCTTCGCCGCCGCGATCACCCGGTCGAGTGCGGCCAGGTGCTGCGGACAGCCGAACTGGCCGGGAAGGCCTATCGCCGCGAGCAGGTCGTTCGACCCCACATGCAGCACGTCGAAGCCGTCCACGGCAGCGATCTCCTCGACGTTCTCGAGTCCCTCGCGCGTCTCGATCATGCATACGGTAAGAACTGCACGATCGAGCACCGGCACGGCATCGGCGGTCGAGGTCGGACGGTAGTCGAACATCGGATAGCCGCCGCCGACCGAGCGCCGGCCCACCGGCGGGAAACGGCAGCGGTCGACAGCGCGGCGCGCCTCCGCGGCACTGCTGACGTCTGGGAACACGATGCCGGTGACACCGTTGTCGAGCAGCACCGAGGTGTCCGGATCGTCGACGCTGCGCACGCGCACCATCGGCGTGACGCCGATCGCCAGCGCAACCTGCGCGATGTGGCCGATCGTCTCGACCGTATACAACGAGTGCTGCATGTCGATGAAGATGAAGTCGTGGCCGGTGGTCTTGGCCAGGCGCGCGATGTCGCCCGAACGCACGATGCGCACGTTCATTCCAAGCACGACGTCGCCGGCGAGCAGTCGATCCTTCGCCGGGTTGGGAATCGAAGGGCCCTGGGGTGCCGCTGCTGCTGTGGTCATTGCGATGCTCCTGGAAGTCAGGGCTTGATGTTACGGTCCTGCGCGATCCGACGCCATTTGACGATCTCGGCACGCACGTACTCGGTGAACGCCTCCGGTGTCATCAGCACCGGTTCGGCGCCCTGGTCGGCCAGCCGCGGCCGCATGTCGTCCGAGACAAGGATGCGGTTCAACTCGCTGTTCAGCTTGCGCACCACGTCCGGCGGCGTCTTGCCCGGCGCCAGCATGCCCCACCACTGCCCCGCTTCGTAGCCGGGCACGGTGTCGGCGATGATCGGCATCTCGGGCGCGAACGAAGACCGCTTCGCGGTGCTCAGCGCAAGCGCGCGCAGCCGCCCCGCCTTCACCTGCGGCCACACCGAAGGCAGGCTCACGATCATCATCTGTACATGGCCGCCCACCAGGTCGGTCACCGCCGGTGTCGCGCTCTTGTACGGCACATGCGCGATGTCGATTCCCGCTGCCGCGGCGAGTGCCTCGGCCGCGAAGTGGATGATGCTTCCGGTGCCCGCCGTCGCATAGTTCAGTTCGCCCGGCCGGGCCTTGGCCAGCGCGATCAGTTCCTTCATGTTTCGCGCGGGCAGCGAAGGATGCACCACCAGCATCAGCGGCCCCTGCCCCACCATGGCGACGCCGGTGAGGTCGCGCGCAGGATCGAACGGCAACGAGGGGCGCACGGCGACGCTGGTCGTGTAGGTGCCGGTGGGCAACAGCAGCGTGTATCCGTCGGCGGGCGCCTTGGCGACGATCTCGGCGCCGATCATCTGGCCGGCGCCGGCACGGTTCTCGATCACCACCGGCTGGCCCCAGCGCTCGCGCAGGCGCTCGGCCAGCAGCCGGGCAAGTACGTCAGGCGAACCTGCTGGTGCCGTAGGCACGACGATGCGGATAGGCTTCGCGGGAAATTCCTGCGCCATGACCGGCGTCGACGACAGCGTGGCGATGGCCAGCAGGCTGCTCAACCTGGAAATTCGCATTGCTCCTCCTTGATAACGTCTCGGTCGGACTTCTGGTCGGCCTTGCGGTGAAACCGCTGGCCGATCTCGTATTCCGGTTCGTGGCGCTCGTGACTATCCAGCATTCGTGCATGAGCGGCAACTTCTGCTCATCCCGCGCCGCGGCCCTCCAGACTTGCCGCGCACCGGGTCAGTCGGGTGGCAGGCCTAGCCGGCGCGTCAGTTCATCCAGGTGTTCAAGGGAATGCCAGACGATCTCCATGCGGCCGGTATGGCGAGGCCCCACTTTCAGTCGCACGCCGGTGCCCAGCGCCTGCGCCAGACGCTCCTGCAACCGCGCGACGTCCGGGTCCTGCGCCGCTGCTCGTGGCCGGCCGGTGTCGGGTTCTGCGGGCGCCTGCAGGCGCGCGACTTCGCGCTCGGTCTCGCGCACCGACAGCTTCTGTGACGCGACCTTGTTGGCCAGCGCGATCTGCATCGCCGGCTCGAGGGCCAGCAGCGCGCGCGCATGACCCATCTCGATCGCACCCGCGTAGAGCAGCTCCTGCACCGGCGCACTGAGGGCGCGCAGTCGCAGCAGGTTGGATACCGCCGTGCGGGAACGACCGAGGGCCTTCGCAGCCAGTTCGTGCGTCATCCCGAACTCGTCGATCAGCCGCTGGATGCCATGCGCTTCCTCGAGCGCGTTCAGATCCTCGCGCTGGATGTTCTCGATCAACGCCATGGCCAGCGCCGATTCATCCGGAATCGTCCGGATCAACACCGGGACCTGGGTCAGCCCGGCCAGCCGCGATGCGCGCCAACGACGTTCGCCCGCGATGATCTCGTAGCGACCCTCGCCGACCGGCCGCACCAGGATCGGTTGCAGGATGCCCTGCTCGCGTATCGATTCCGCCAGCTCGGCCAGCGCGGCCTCGTCCATCCGCGTCCGCGGCTGGTACTTGCCGGGAAGCAATGCACCGATCGGCAGCTCGCGTGGGCTGTCACCTGCCGGCTTCGCGGGGGCATCGAAGGAATCCGTCGAACCACCACCGAGCAATACGTCCAGGCCGCGACCGAGCCCTTTCTTCTTTGCCATCATGTGAGAGCCGCCCGATTGAGCATTTCACCGGCCAGTGCCAGGTAGGCGAGCGCGCCCTTGGACTGCCGGTCGAATTCGAGGACCGGTCGGCCGTAGCTCGGAGCCTCGGCCAGCCGTACGTTTCGCGGGATGACGGTGCGGTAGACCTTGCTGCCGAAGTGCCGGGTGAGCTGCTGCGATACCTGGACCGACAGCGTATTTCGCGGGTCGTACATCGTGCGCAGCAGGCCTTCGATCTCCAGCTTCGGGTTCAGGTTGGCGCGGACCCGCTTGATCGTTTCGACCAGGTCGGACAAGCCTTCCAGCGCGTAGTACTCGCATTGCATCGGGATCATCACTGCATCGGCCGCGACGAACGCGTTGACGGTCAACAGGCTGAGCGCCGGCGGACAATCGATCAGGATGTAGTCGTAGCCATCGGCGATCACGGCCAGTGCATTCTTAAGCCGCGCCTCGCGTTCGGGCATCGCGACCAGTTCGATCTCGGCCCCGGCAAGGTTGCGGTTGGTCGGAAGCACGTCGTATCCGCAGGAATCCGAGCGCACCCGCGCCGCTGCTGCAGGCACGACACCCAGCAGGACGTCGTAGACGGAATAGGCAAGGTTCGACTTGTCGATGCCGCTGCCCATGGTGGCGTTGCCCTGCGGGTCGAGGTCGACCATCAGGACGCGGCGCTTCGCCGCAGCCAGGCTCGCACCCAGGTTCACGCTGGTCGTGGTCTTGCCGACGCCACCCTTCTGGTTGGCGATGGCGAGGATGCGCGGCATCAGGCCGCGCCGATCGAGACGAGATGGCGTTCTGCATCGACGCCGGGCACTTCCAGCCGGATCACCTCGACGGTGCCGATGTCGGGCGAGAGCTGCAGCACTTCTTCATACGGATATACCCCCTTCATCGCGAGCAGCGCGCCACCCGGGCCGCGCAGGTGGCGAGACAACTCGGCGAATTCGGGCAGGTCCGAGAACGCACGCGACACCACGCAGTCGAAGCCGCCTTCGGGCCGGAACGCCTCCACCCGGTCGACGACCACCGTCGCATTCGATAGGCCCAGTTCGCTGACGGCCTGCTGCAGGAAGACGCCTTTCTTGTGATTGCTGTCGAGCAGGGTGACCTGCCATTCGGGTCGGGCGATGGCGAGCGGAATACCGGGCAATCCGGCGCCGCTGCCGACATCGACCAATCGCTTCATCGGGCCATCGATCACCTTCAGCAACGCCAGGCTGTCGAGCAGGTGATGCGTGACCATCTTCACCGGCTCGCGGATCGCGGTCAGGTTGTGCACCTGGTTCCATTTGGCGATGAGTGCGACATAGTCGAGCAGCTGCTGCCTCGCCGACGCCGGCAGTTCGAGGCCGAGCGCGGAAAGTCCGGTGTCCAGGGTGGTCTGCGGCATGCGTATCTACCTGTATTTTCTGTTCGCTGAGGTTCGGTGGCGGGCGATGATCGCCGCCGGCGCGTGTCGCCGGGACGGTTGCCGGATCAGGCAGATGATTCCACGGCAATTTTCGGGTCAGGATCGCTGCGGCGGCTGCGCCGTTTCAGGTGTACCCATAGCAGCGATACTGCCGCCGGCGTTATTCCAGGCATCCGCGCCGCCTGTGCGAGTGTCTGCGGACGCTGTGCGGTAAGACGCTGGCGTGCTTCGATGGACAGCCCGTTCAACGCAAGATAGTCGAAATCGGCCGGGAGGAGCGTCGTCTCGAGCTGGTCCTGGCGTGCTATTTCATCGGCCTGACGACCGATATATCCGGCGTACTTCGAGGCGATTTCTATCTGTTCGGCGACGGCTTCGTCATTCACGCCGGGACCGACCCCGGGCAGGGTCATCAGCGCCCGGTAGGAAACGTCCGGCCGACTGAGGAGCTGTGTCAGTGAATACTCACGCTCGATAGACTGTCCCAGAATTCGCTCTACATCGGCCTGTGCTGTGATTCTAGGATTGATCCAGGTCGCCTTCAGCCGTTCCGTTTCAAGCGCGATCGACTCTCTTTTCTGTTCGAATCGCTGCCAACGGAAATCGTCAACCAGGCCAAGCGCACGCCCTGTCGGTGTCAAGCGCATGTCGGCGTTGTCTTCCCGCAGGGACAGTCGGTACTCTGCACGGCTTGTGAACATGCGGTAAGGCTCGGTCACACCCCGCGTGATCAGGTCATCGACCAGCACACCCATGTACGCCTCATCACGTCGCGGGTGCCAGGGTGCTTCTCCGGCAGCGGACCGGGCAGCGTTGATGCCCGCGACGAGACCCTGCGCGGCGGCTTCTTCATAGCCGGTGGTGCCATTGATCTGGCCAGCCAGGAACAGGCCGGGGATGTCCTTCAACTCCAGCGCCGCGCTCAGCGCACGTGGATCGACATAATCGTATTCGATCGCATACCCGGGCCGGACGATGTGGACATTCTCCAAGCCCCTGATCGAACGCATGAAATCCACCTGCACATCGAACGGCAGGCTGGTCGACATGCCTTGCGGATAGATCTCGTTGACCGTCAGGCCTTCCGGCTCGAGAAAGATCTGGTGGCTGTCGCGCCCCGCAAAGCGGGTGATCTTGTCTTCGATGGATGGGCAGTAGCGCGGGCCGACGCCCTCGATCACGCCAGCGAACATCGGCGAGCGATCCAGGTTGGCCCGGATCACGTCGTGTGTACGGCTGTTGGTATGCGTGATCCAGCAGGGTATCTGGCGCGGATGCTGTTCATGAGATCCCAGGAACGAGAACACGGGAACCGGCTGATCCCCGGGTTGTGTTTCCAGGACCGAGAAATCGATGGTCCGCGCGTCCAGCCGAGGGGGCGTTCCAGTCTTCAGGCGGCCCAGCGGCAGTTTGAGCTCGCGCAGCTTGTCTGCGAGGCGCAATGAGGGCGGATCGCCCGCGCGCCCGGCTGCATGGTTGGACATGCCGATGTGGATGAGGCCGGAAAGAAAGGTGCCGGTGGTCAGGACGACGGCGCGGGCGCGGAATCGGATGCCGGATTGCGTGACCGCCCCGGCGATTCGTCCCCTTTCCAGGATCAGGTCATCCACGGGCTGCTGGAACACCGCGAGATTGGGCTGATTCTCGATCCGGCGGCGAATCGCAGCGCGGTACAGGACACGATCGGCCTGGGCTCGGGTTGCGCGTACGGCCGGACCCTTGCGCGAGTTCAGGATGCGGAACTGGATTCCGGCTTTATCTGCGGCCTGGGCCATCACGCCGCCCATGGCGTCGATTTCCTTGACCAGGTGACCTTTGCCGATACCGCCGATCGACGGGTTGCACGACATCTGACCCAGGGTTTCGACATTGTGGGTCAACAGCAGAGTCGAACGACCGGATCGCGCAGCCGAGAGCGCAGCCTCGGTGCCGGCATGGCCGCCACCGACCACGATCACGTCATATTCGGTCGGATACCACATATGCGAGGTCACTCAGTCGCCGTCGGGCGCGGTGCCGGGCCATCTGACGATGGTCTGGGGCCCGAGCCTCCGGCATGCAGGGGGACGGATTGTAGGGGAGTGATCCCGTGTTCGGCAATTTCATTTCGATGTGCGTGTTGTTTCACGTGAAAC
>JBIITW010000187.1:0-9484 GCA_044340265.1 Burkholderiales bacterium
CCCGCCGCCTCGGTCAGCGCAGGTGCTGTCCGCGGGGCGAAGCGGTACTGACGTCCGGCGTCTGCACGTGAGCGTGCCTGCGCCCGGTCCTCTGGATACCGTACGCGGGTGGAACAGACGCGGGTATCGGGTTGCCGGCGGCGCGAAGTAAAGGAGGAGCCGTCGGGCGCGAGCCCGACGGCGGGGGACATGAGCGACGCCGGCAACCCGATGCCCGCGTCCCAGCACGACAGGTGGAGCGGCAACCCGATGCCCGCGTCCCAGCACGACAGGTGAAGCTGAAGCCGGTCAGCCCGCGCGCGGCCGGTGTGCCTCGACCCAGCGCAGGATGTCCTGCAGCCCCATCGCGCCCGGCTGCCGCGCGATCTCGCGGCCTCCGCTGAACAGCGCGAGCGTCGGGATGCTGCGGATGCCGAACCGGGTGCCGAGCGCGGGTTGCGCTTCGGTGTCCACCTTCGCCAGCCGGATGCCGGGTTCGAGCCTGGTGGCGGCCTGCTCGAACTGCGGCGCCATCATCCGGCACGGACCGCACCAGGGCGCCCAGAAGTCGACCAGCAGCGGGATGTCGCTGCGCGAAAGATGACGGTCGAAGGTCTCGGCGGTGAGCGCGACCGGCTTGCCGACGAACAGCGGCTGGTGGCACTGACCGCAGCGCGGCGCCTGTCCCAGCCGCGCGGCAGGCATCCGGTTGATGGCCTGGCAATGCGGGCAGGGGAGATGCAGCGGATCGGTCATCGAGGGCTCCGGCGGCGCAGGGACATGCAGGTCAGATGGTGCCGCTGCCCGCCGGATCAAGTAAGGCCGCAGCCGGTTCGCGGCGCTCAGGCGACCGGCTTGAACTCGTAGCCGTTGCCGAGCGTGCTGATCGTGCCGAAGGCGGGGAACGGGAAGTGGTAGCCGCCAGCGAGCATGTTTTCCTTCACGATCATCTCGAACACCTTGCGCCGCGTGTCGCGCGCGTGGTCGGCGTTCATGTCGAACACCACCGCCCAGTCGGGGTTGCGCGCGAACAGCTGCGGCACGTTGGTGAGGTCGGCCACGAACAGGAAACGCTGGCTGCCCGAGCGAACCGAGTAGAGGGTGTGCCCGGGCGTATGGCCGTAGGCGGGGATAGAGGTGATGCCGGGGGCGACCTCTCCGCCGGGCGTGAAGGTCGAGAGCTGGTCTGCGGTGAGCCCGGTGAACACCCGGCGTGCGGTGGCGAAGCCTGCCTTCATCCCGGCCGGCGCGGCGGCCATGCGCTCGTCGTCCATCCAGAACGCATGCTCGACCGACGGCACCAGTATCCTGGCGCGCGGGAAGGTCAGTTGCCCCGCCTTGTTGCGCAGGCCGCTGATATGGTCGCCGTGGTAATGGCTGATCAGCACGGTGTCGATGTCTTCCGGCTTGAAGCCGGCCGCGGCCATGTTGGCCAGCAGGCGGCCGGTCATCGCGGGGCCGTTGTCGGCGAAGCCGGTGTCCATCAGGATGCGCCGGTTGCCGGCCACGACCAGGAACGGCGTGTACGGGACATCGATGTATTCGGTCGGAAGGTTCTGTACGCGCAGGGTTTCCTGCACCTGGGCGAACGGCGCATTGCGAACGAACTCTTCACCGAGCGGCCGGCGCAGGATGCCGTCGTTCAGCGCGACGAGTTCGAAGTCGCCGAGCTTCATCCGACGGAAGCCGACACCAGGCGGCGTCGGCATGCCGAAGTTCGGGGCGCCCTGGGCCCGCAACGGCATCATGGTGGCGGCAGCATAGGCGGAGGCGAAGGCGGTGCTGCCGATCAGGAAGTCGCGACGGGTGATCATGGCGTGGGCTCTCTTGTTGTCTCGGTGGATGATGAAGGGGAAGTGACGAACCGGCCGACAATGCAATCGCCCTGCGCAGGATCAGTCGGTGTCTGGCGCCTTGCCGAGCCATGCCAGGCCGTCAAGCAGCCCGAGCGCATCGGCGACCCACCGTGCATGGTCGGTGAGGGTGCCGGGTTCGGCGCGCAGGTCTGCGACCTGTCCGTCGGAGAACATCAGCCACATCGGCTGGAACAGCGGCGGGCCGTCCAGCGAGGCGGGCGGCGGCGCAGGCTGCATCGGTTGGATCGCCGCCTGCAGCCGTGCTTCGTCGCTGGCCAGGGCCTCGTAGCGGTCGAAGTAGGCCCGGATCGACTCGTCCCAGGCGTCGGCCTCGAGGAACGGTGCGTTGGCCGCCTGCTCGCGTGCCGACCGCGCGGCACTGGATGCATCGAGCCGGCAGGCAGAAAAGAAACGCTCGGCGCTCATGCCGGCCAGACGGTCGACCTTGTGCCGGTTCTGCTCCAGCGACGCGATCAGGTCGCCCAGCGCGATCGCCGGAAACGGAAACCGCAGGGCGGCCGCGCACAGTCGTGGCGCCAGGACCACGGCGAGTTCGATGTCGAACAGCGTCGCCAGCCGCGACAGCAGGCGCAGGCTTTCCGGCCTTTCCCGGTAAAGCTCCAGCGCCAGGTGATAGAGCGCGAGGCCGCTCGGCCGGGCCATCGACGCCTGCAGCCCCGAGACGATCGCATGCGTCTCGAGGATGTCATGCACGCTGAAGAACTCGGAAGCGTCGAACAGCGTTCCCGCCAGCACTGCGAAGTCGGCGCGTGCGCGCGCTTCGTCACCTGCGGCCAGCGGCTTGCGCGATGCCAGCAGCCGCGCGGACCATCGGGCTCGGCGTCCGATGTCGCGCGCGAAGGCGAAGTACCACGGAGACGTGACGACATGCGAAAGCCGTATGCCGGCGCGGGCGACTGCGAACAGGGCCAGCAGGTCCTGGTCGTCGCGCGGTGGAGACTTGCTCTCGACCAGGGAGATGAAGTCGGCGGCTGGCCGATCGACCTGCACGGCAGCCAGCGGTGGCAGCACATGGTGCACGACAGGATCGAACAGGCGCATGCGCAGGTCGTCCACCCAGCGTTGCACTTCTTCTGGGCCGCGCTTCAGGAGTGCTGCCATCTCGATGCCCGTTCGTCCTCTCGCCGCGTGCGAATGCAATGATCCGTACGTGCGATCCTACCAAACAGATGCGTCGATCGGGTGAATGAATGGCGGGCCGCGCGCCACGGCCCGGTTCGCACGGGTACGCTCAGCGCGCCACGAGCAGTCCGTCCACCGCGACCACGCCTTCGCCGACCGGCTTCACCAGCAGCGGGTTGATCTCCGCCTCGGCGACGACCCGTCCCGGAAGCAGGGCGAGCGTCGAGAAGGCGACGACTGCAACGGCCAGCGCGTCGATGTCCCCTGGCGGCAGTCCGCGATAGCCGCGTACCAGCGCCAGCGCTTTCACCTCGGCGATCATCCGGTGCGCCTCGGCCAGGTCGACCGGTGCGCTGCGGATCGCGTAGTCCTTGTAGATCTCGGCCAGCGTCCCGCCGGCGCCCACGATCACCATCGGACCGACCAGCGGATCGTCGCGGTAGCCGAGGATCACCTCTGCCAGCCCTCGCTCCATCTTCTGGACCAGCACCCCGTCGATGCGTGCATCAGGCTGCTTCGCGCGCACGTTGTCCAGGATCCGGCCGTAGGCGTCCTTGAGCCGGGCGGCATCCGGGATGCCCAGCACCACGCCGCCAGCTTCGGTCTTGTGCAGCACGTCGCGAGACAGGACCTTGGCCACCACCGGGTAGACGATGGTCGATTCCTCGTCCGGCGCGGTCAGGACGTGCGAAGGCGCTGCCGGGATGCCCAGCGCGGAGAACACGGCCGTGGCATCGCGTTCGTTGAGCGGTGCACCCGCAGCCGCTGCGACGAGCCGGTCGACCTGGCCGAGGTTGTCCGGCGCAGCCATGCTGCGTTCGACCGGCGGCTGCCAGTCGAAATAGCAGCGGATGGCATCTGCGCAGCTCTCCGGCGTGCGGAACGCGGGCACGCCGCCCGCGCGCAGCAGGTCGAGCGAAGTGTCCGCCGCGGGCGCGATGAACGTGACCAGCGGCTTCACCGGCCGGGCGCCGACGATCGGCTCGACTGCGATGTGCGGATGGAACTGCGCGCTGGAGCCCACCACCGCGAGGACCGCGTCGCTGTTGTCCGATGCGAGCACCGCATCGAGCACTGCGCTGTAGATTTCCTTCTTCGTGCCCGCGAGGGTGAGGTCGATCATCGGCGACTTGCCGACATGGATCTTCTTTTCCGCCAGCTGGCGGATCACGTCATCGGTGGGCGGGACGATCTCGATGCCATAAAGCCCGAGCTGGTCGACCACCGTCGCGGCGCCACCGCCGGTGGTGGTGACCACGCTGACCCGGCGCCGGGCAGTCTGCGCCCGTTGCGAAAGGGGAAACCGGACCAGCAGCTGTGCGGTCTCGAGCAGCGCTTCGAGGGTGCCTACCCGGACGATGCCGTTGGCCCGGAAGAAGGCGCCGGCCGTGTCGTCCGCACCGGTCATCGCGCCGGTATGCGAGGCGGCGAGTACCTGGCCGATTTCCGATCGGCCCAGCTTGTAGGCGATCACCGGCTTGCCGGCCGCATGGGCGCGGCGCGCGGCGGCGGCAAGCACCGGCGCGTCGCGGAAGGTCTCGAGGAACAGCAGGATCGCGTGGGTGTTCGGATCGTCGACCATCAGGTCGACCAGTTCGCCGACGCCGATGTCGCATTCGTTGCCGACCGAGACCAGCCGGGAGAAGCCGAAGCCGCGTGCCTGGGCGCGCGACATCACCGAGCCCATCATGCTGCCGCTCTGGGAGATGATCGCCAGGTTGCCGCGCAGGAGTTCATCACCCTCGAAGGTCGCGTTGACCGTGATCGGGCAGTTCGCATGGGTGTCGATGACGCCGATCGCATTCGGGCCGATCAGGCGCACGCCGCCCGCACGGGCCACCGCGACGATCTCTTCCTGCAGCGCGCGCCCCTCTTCGCCGCGCTCGGCGAAGCCGTCGCTGAACAGCGTGGCCACCGGCACCTTGAGGCGCACGCAGTCATGGACCAGCGCGAGCACCGAGGCCGCCGGCGTCATGATGAACACATGGTCGATGCGTTCTCCGCCGAGCGATGCGCTGGCGGCTTCAAGCGTCGGGAACGCAGGTTCGCCGAGGATCTCGGGGCGCCCCGGATTGATCGGCAGGATGGTGCCGGTGTAGCCGTGCTTGCGCAGGAAACGCTGCGGGCGCGCGGTGTTCTTCGATGCGTCGCCGGATGCCCCGACCAGGGCGATGCGCCGGGGGTGGAAAAGGGCCTTCGAGAGTTCGTTCATCAGCGTGCCGATCAACCCGCCTTCGGCGGGCGCTGGTCGAAGCTGCGGCCGAACACGCCTTCGGCGATGCGCTGCTTCAGGATCTCGAGCGAGCCGCCGGCGATCATCCAGCCGCGGGTCTTGCGGAACATGTATTCGATCAGCGATTCGTCGCTGTAGCCCATGCCGCCCATCACCTGCATCGCGAAGTTGCAGGCGTCGAAGCCGACCTGGTTGCAGGTGTGCTTGGCGATCGCGGTGTCCATCTGGGTCGGGATGCCGGATTCACCACCGGACAGCGCCGCACGGTAGAGCAGCAGCTGGGCTGCATCGAGGCGCATCTTGAGTTCGGCGAACTGCCACTGCAGGCCCTGGAACTCGCACAGCGGTCGGCCGAACTGCTTGCGGTCCATCGCCCACTGGCGAGCGGTCTCGAAGGCCAGCTGGCCGTAGGCGAGCGAGCGTGCGCAGTTGCCCATGCGTTCGACGTTGAAGCCGGCGATCTGCTTCTTGAAGCCGCCTTCCTTGAGCAGCACGTTTTCCGGCGGCACGTAGACATTCTCGAAATAGAGCTGGGCCCACTCCTCGCCGGAGAGGAACTTCGAGGTCTTGCCGATGCGGAAGCCAGGCGCACCGCGCTCGATCAGCACGGAACCGATGCCGCCCACGCCCGGCGCGTAGCGCACGTAGACGAGGTAGACATCGGCATAGGGACCATGGGTGTTGAAGACCTTGGTGCCGTTGATCCGGTAGCCGTCGCCGTCGGGCTTCGCCGAGGTCTTCAGGTCGGTGACCGCGGAGCCCGCTTCGGGTTCTGTCATGCCCAGGCAGATCACCGTCTCGCCGCGCAGCAGCGGCTTGAGATACTTCTCTTTCTGGGCCGTCGTGCCGTACTCGGCGAACACGCGGATCGGGCCGAAGTTGCCGGCCTGGATCACGTCCGCGCTGCGCGGGCAGACCTTGGCCACCTCCTGGATCGCGATCACCGCGTCGAGCAGCGTGCCGCCCTGGCCACCGTCTGCCTCGGGGATGGTGATGCCCATCAGGCCCTGCTCCGACATCAGCCGGCCGACATCGGCGGGATGTTCCGGCGCATGCGCGCGCTTCAGTGCGTCTGCGCGCAGGTGGCGCTCTGCGAAGCCGCGCACGGCATCCTGGAAAAGCTGCTGGTCTTCCGACAGGTCGAAGTTCATCAGGGGTCCTCTTCGGGTAGGGCTTGGCGGTGGCCGGCCCGGGCGATGCGAAGCGGGGCGCGGGGCCGTCGGGGAACAACCGGGGCGGCGCTCGACTTGCATTGATCGGGCTTGAGTTTATCACTGCGTCGGCACGCCCAACTCAGGGCCGAGCGCTGCACGGGTGGAGTTGACGGCGCGAGTGGATGCGGATACATCTGGAGATCGCCAGCCGTGGCATGGCCTTCGACGAAAGGCCGCCGGCAGGGCGCAGGAGGAGTCGGTCCATGGACAAGACGATGTCGCGGCGCGTTTGCGTGCCGCAGGGTGGGTCGGGCATGCATGCCCTGGTTGCTGCCTTCTTGCTGGTGGTCATCGGGGCGATGCCGGCGCCGCCCGCCCATGCACAGCAGAAAGGACAGAAGGTCGACTGGCCACAGCGGCCGGTGCGGCTGGTGGTGCCGTTCGCGCCCGGCGGCGGCACCGACATCGTGGCCCGGTTGCTGGCCCCGACGCTTGGCGAGGCGCTCGGGCATTCGGTGATCGTCGACAACCGGTCGGGGGCGGCCGGCAACATCGCGATGGAGATCGTGGCGCGCGCGCAGCCCGACGGGCACACCGTGCTGGTCAGCAACGTCTCGACCGCGTCGATCAACCCGATCCTCTACGCGGGTACGCTCAAGTTCGATCCGCTGAAGGAACTGGCAGGCGTCACGCTGCTGGCGGCGATCCCGAACCTGCTGGTGTCGGGTGCAGGCTTTCCGCCGGCGACGTTCAAGGAACTGCTGGCGTATGCGCGTGCCCGGCCCGGGCAGCTGAACTACTCGACACCGCTCGGGGGCTATTCGCACCTCGACATGCTCGACCTGTCGAGCCGGACCGGCATCAAGATGGTCAACATCCCGTCCAAGGGAGCCGGCTCTTCGGCAGCCAGCATCATCAGCGGCGAGATCCACTTCTCGCTCGCCAACGCCGCATCGACCACCCCGCAGGTCAAGGCCGGCCGGATGAAGGCGTTCGCGACCACCGCGCCCAGGCGCCTGTCCGACCTGCCGGACGTGCCCACCTTCACCGAACTCGGGCTTGCCGGCGTCGGCAGCGACAACTGGAACGGGCTGTTCGTGCCGGCGCGCACGCCACGCGCCATCGTGAACCGCCTGCACCAGGCGACGGTCGAGGTGCTGCAGCGGCCGGCCATCGTCGAAGCGTATGCGAAGGTCGCCGTGCCGGTCGCGGTGAGCCGCACGCCCGAGGAATTCGATGCGTTCGTGCGCTCGGAAGTGACGCGCTGGGCGCGGATCATCAAGGACAACCAGATCCGGCTCGACTGAGCCGGGTCCGGCAACGTTTGGAACGCAGCAGACACAGCGAACGGGAGGAGCATCGACATGGCAGCAGCGGGGGCGGTGAACGGGGATGTCTCGAAGAAGGTGTCGCAGCCGGTGCAGTGCGAGCTGATCGTCGAGAAGGACGTGCAGGTGCCGATGCGCGACGGCACGATCCTTTCGTGCGACGTGTTCCGGCCGGCGATCCCGGGCAAGGTGCCGGCGATCATGAACATCAGCGTCTACCAGAAGGACAAGCTCTGGATTCCGCCTGCCGACCTCGAGGAGGAAGCCAATCCTTACATGAACTGGGAGACGGTGAACCCGCTCTGGTGGTGCCCGCGTGGCTACGCCTGCGTGCGCGTCGATTCACGCGGCACCGGCCGGTCCCACGGCCGCTGCGAGCCCAGCTCGTACCAGGAGGCGCTCGACTTCCATGACGCCATCGAGTGGATCGCGAAACGCGACTGGTGCTCCGGCAGCATCGGCACCTGCGGCATCTCGTACCATGCGAGTTCGCAGTGGCGGGTCGCCAAGCTGCGGCCGCCGTCGCTGAAGGCGATCATCCCGTGGGAGGGGCGTGCAGACCAGTACCGCGACCAGGGCTACCACGGCGGCATCTTCGCGCTGGGCTTCATCGCCAACTGGGTGGCCACGCATACCGCGCACCACCTGCTCGGCCGGCCACGCAGCTACAACCCGGATTCGTTCCAGCCGGACATGCTCTACACGATGATGCGCAACGACCTGGACTCGATGTTCTGGCGCCTGTGCAGCGCCGACTGGGACGCCACCGAGGTCCCGCTGTACAGCGTCGGCAACTGGGGTGGCTTCGCGCTGCACCTGCGCGGCAACACGGAAGGCTTCACGCGCGCGAAGTCGAAGCACAAGAAGCTGCGCGTGCACACCGGCACCCATTTCCATCCGTTCCACTCGGAAGAGGGCCGGCTCGACCAGCTGCGATTCTTCGACCACTGGCTGAAGGGCAACGACACCGGCATCATGGACGAGCCGCCGGTGAAGCTCGAGATCCGCACCGGCGGCAGCCCGAAACCGTACGCCTTCCGCTTCGAGAACGAGTGGCCGCTCGCGCGCACCCAGTGGAAGAAGATGTACCTGCGCTTCGACCGCGGGCAATCGCATGACTCGGCTGATGTCGAAGGCCTGATGGTGGACACGCTGCCGGTGAAGGAGACGTCGGTGAGCTATCCGGCGAGCGGCGTCACCGCGGCCGGCGTGGCCTCGGGCTCGTCGCTGTCGACCACCCATGGCGGTGGCGGCAGGCTCGGCGTATCGGTGCAGACCGAGCCGATGGCCGAGGACACGGAGATCACCGGTCCGCTGTCGATGACGCTGTACGTGTCGAGCACCAGCGAGGACATGGACCTGATGCTCACGCTGCGCAACGTGGGCCCCGACGGCAAGGACGTGAACGAAGTCGGCCAGCACGGCCAGCCGGTGCCGCTGACCAAGGGCTGGCTGCGCGCATCGCACCGCAAGCTCGATCCCGCGCTGTCCACGCCGCATCGTCCGTACCATGCGCATGACGAGCGGCTATGGCTGACGCCCGGCGAGGTCGTCGAATGCAATGTCGAGATCTGGCCGACCTGCATCGTGCTGCAGAAGGGCCACCGGCTGCGCGTCGACATCCAGCCGCGCGACGGCATCGGTTCCGCGCCGTACACGCACTACCACGCCGACTACAACGCGGGCGCCGAGAACACCCTCCACGCCGGCGGCATCTACCCGTCACACATCCTGCTGCCCTTCATCCCGGCGAAGTGACAACAAGAGGAACAAGAGGGGGTCAGGTCTTGA
>JBIITW010000188.1:0-9351 GCA_044340265.1 Burkholderiales bacterium
GGGTTCGCCGGAGTGGCTGGCGATGGAGGGCGTGACCAAGGGACTGGAGGCGACCCTGCCCGACGGCCTGACCTTCGTCGATCACAGCGGGGTCGAGCGCAGCGAGGTACGGCTGCGCTGGTGGCTGCCCACGGGCAGCAGCTGGCGCGCGACGGCCTTCGTCTCGGACGAAGCCCGGGCGCGGCTGTGCGACCGCACGCCGGTACCCGACTGCGACGGCTTCGGCGAGGTCGAGGGCGCGCCGGTGTTCATCGGCCACTACTGGATGGACGGGCCGCGCGTGCTGCAGTCGCCGCGGGTCGCCTGCTGCGACTACTCGGTGCCGAGGTCGGGGCGGCTGGTGGCGTATCGGTGGGAGGGGGAGGCGGAACTCCGTGTGGAGAACTTCGTGGAGTCGGACGGATGAGCTGACCGGCACGAGCTTCGCTGGGTCTGGTGCTTGAAACGTGCTCGGAAAGTGCCTTCATGGACTGGTTTCGCAGCGTTGGATGCCGGATTGCCGCTTGTCTTCAGAGTCCCCCGCCCGTAACTTGACCTCATGCAGTCGCAAAAGGAATGGTTGTGGACATCGTGCAGATCAGTGACGCCAAGGCCGGCTTTTCGGCCCTTGTGACCGCGGCCGAGAACGGGCGGCCGACACTTGTCAGCCGGCATGGCCGCCCCTGCGCGATGATCGTTCCGGTGGCAGACGGCGCGCGCCTGTATCCGCTGGAAATGCCCAATCTTGCAAACTATCTGCTGGCGCTGCCCGAGGCGCTGGAGACCGAGCGTGACACCACGCCGGTACCCGACTGTGACGGCTTCGGCGGAACTCAGTATTGACGTGATGCGCGCACATCCAATTCGCTGTGCGCGATGGTCGGCATGAGCGGCGACGAAGGACAGTTCATTTATTGACTTTTATCGACAAAGCGATAAATTATCGGTTTGAAGATAAACAGAGATAAACGTGATCCACTTCCCGCGCGATACGCTGGCTCGCGACCTCGTGGCGGCGCTGCGAGGACAGACGCTGTTCGGGGACGCGCAAAACGGCCTGTTCCTGGCTGCGCCGCGGCGCACGGGCAAGTCCACGTTCCTTCAGGTCGATCTCGTGCCGGCGCTCGAAGTTGCCGGTGCGGTGGTCGTCTACGTGGACCTCTGGTCCGACCAGCGACGGGACCCGGCATCGTTGATCGCGGATGCCATCGCCCGCGTGCTGGCGCCGCGTCTCGGTGTCGTGAAGCGCGCAGCCAGGGCCGCCGGGGTCGATAGTGTCACGATCGCCGGTGCGCTCAAGATCGACCTCGCCCGCATCGGCAAGGCCGATGGCGTGACGCTGCCGGATGCCTTGCGCGCGCTGCACGAAGCCGCCAGGGCACCTGTTGCCTTGATCGTGGATGAGGCACAGCACGCACTCACCAGCGACGCGGGAGAAGCCACCCTGTCCGCGTTGAAATCCGCACGAGACCAGCTCAATCGTCCGGGCGAGGTGAACCTGATGCTCGTGATGTCCGGGTCCGATCGGGACAAGCTGCTGCGCCTGGTCAACACCAATGGCGCCCCGTTCTACGGCTCGCAGATCTCGCGCATGCCTTCGCTTGGGCAGGATTTCATCGATCACGTGGCCAGGCTGATCGCGCAGCAACGGCCGCAACTCGAGCCGATCGATCGCGCTGCGCTCATGCACGCCTTCGAGGGCTTCGGCCAGCGGCCGCAGTTCTTCATGGATGCGCTCAGCAACGCATTGAGTCCGTTGTCCGGACTGGAAGGAACCCGCTTCGAGCAGGCGGTGCTTCAGGCTGCGCGACAGCGCCAGCAGGCCGACGAGGCGCTGATGGAGTCCGAGTATCTGGCCCTGCGTCCGCTGGAGCAGGCGGTATTGTGGCGACTGCTCGAACAGGGACCGCGCTTCCGGGCCTACGACAGTGACGCGCTGCGCTTCTACGTTGACCGGACGACGGGCCGCGTGACGCCACAGATGGTCCAACGCGCGCTGGAGTCGCTGCGCGCGCGTACGCCAGCGCTGGTCTGGAAGTCCGCTCGTGGAGAGTATTCGGTCGATGACGCAGCGATGCACCGCTGGTTCGAACAGCGGACGAGCACAGGCAGCTGGCCGCCGGTCGATCCGCAGGGACAGCTGGTTCTGGGCGATCAGGAGCCCTGAGTGTCCGAAAGAGACCGAAAAAGGTCTATATTCAGTCCGATCCATCCGACGGAGCATGACCGTGCGCTACTCGACCCAGGTGAAGCCCATCAGTTACCTCAAGGCCAACGCCGCCGAGGTGCTCGCCCACCTCGCAGAGGAGCGCAAGCCGCTGGTCATCACGCAGAACGGTGAGGCGCGGGCGGTGTTGCAGGACGTTGCGTCGTTCGAGGAGACGCAGGAGACGCTCGCGCTGCTGAAGCTCCTCGCGCTCGGCCAGCAGGACGTCGACGCCGGGCGGGTCAAGCCGGTCGCCGATGTGGTCGCGCGACTGCGGGCCAAGCCAGCCGGGGCCTGATGTCGCGCGGGTCCGGGCCGTACCAGGTCCTGCTCACGCGAGGCGCGGAGCAGGATCTCGAGTCCATCCACGGCTATCTCTGCGAAGTCGACAGCCCGGCCAGTGCGGGTCGCCTGCTCGACCGGCTGATGGACGTCGTGGACGGACTCGCGCGGTTTCCCGAGCGCGGCGCATATCCGAAGGAACTCGCCGCGCTGGGCATCCGGGACTATCGGCAGGCGGTGTTCAAGCCCTGGCGGGTGGTCTGTCGCGTGATCGGCGGCCGGGTGGTGGTCTACCTGATCGTCGATGGCCGGCGGGACATGCAGGCGGTGCTGGGCAAGCGACTGTTGGGGGCGTGAGCGATTCGAACAGCAGGGCGCGCCGGTGTTCTTCCTCGTGTAGAGTCGTGCTGCGCAGTGCACATCGGCTCATCGGCCAAGCGTCGCAGGCAGAGGCGTCACGTCATGGAATCCATGGATGAAGATCCGTTCACCGCAGCGCGCCGCGCCGGGCGCCATGCGATCGACGAGCGTGCCGGAAAACAGCTGTTGTCCTCGTACGGTGTCACCGTACCCCGATCCCGGGTCGTCACGCGTGTGGAGGACGTCGATGCGGTGATGCACGCGCTGAAGACGCCCGTCGTGGTCAAGGTGATGTCGCCGGACATCCTGCACAAGAGCGACGTCGGCGGGGTGAAGCTGCATCTGCGTTCCGCCGTCGAGGTGGAGAGCGCCATCCGGGGCATGCTCGATGACCCCAGGATCAAGGGCGCCCGTATCGAAGGATTCCTGATCGAGGAAATGGCGCCTGCCGGACATGAACTGGTGGTCGGCGGGCTGCGGGATCCGCAATTCGGCCCGCTCATCATGGTGGGCC
The DNA here is from genome assembly GCA_044340265.1 of Burkholderiales bacterium. Classification (GTDB taxonomy): domain Bacteria; phylum Pseudomonadota; class Gammaproteobacteria; order Burkholderiales; family CAIKXV01; genus CAIKXV01. Next base: position 3,342 of record JBIITW010000188.1, read on the forward strand.
TGGGCGGCATCTTCGTGGAAGTCCTGAAGGACGTGTCCTTCCGCCTGTGCCCGATCACCCGGATCGACGCCGAGGAAATGCTCGCCGAGTTGAAGGGTGCGGCGATGCTGCAGGGGGCACGCGGCACCACGCCGGCATCGATCGACGCCATCATCGAGGTACTGCTGAACGTGGGAGGCGACCAGGGATTGCTGATGCAGCATGCGGCGGACATCTGCGAAGCGGACATCAATCCGCTGATCGTTTCCGATACGGCGGCCATCGCAGTCGACGCACGTTTCATCCTGGGCTGACCGCGCGCAATGACCATCCTAGAAGAATTCGCCCCCCTCTTCGCGCCGAAGACCGTCGCCGTCGTCGGTGCCTCGAGCAAGGGTAATGCGCTGCCCAACGTGTTCATTCGCCGGATTCGCGAGTTCGGCTTTGCCGGCGACATCTATCCGATTCACCCTGCGGCCGAGGAGATCGACGGCTTGCCCGCATACAGGACCCTCGCGGATACACCCAGGCCGGTCGACTACGCCTACATCGCGGTGTCGGCTGCGCAGATCCCTGCGATGTTGTCCGCGGCCAGGGGCCATGTACGTTTCGCGCAGGTGATATCCAGCGGCTTCGGCGAAGTCGAGGAAGGCAGGCACCTGCAGGCCGAACTGGTCGAGGCTGCGCGCGCCGGCGGCATGCGCCTGCTCGGACCGAACTGCCTGGGCATCTACACGCCGCGCGGACGGGTGACCTTCACCGAAATCGGCCCGCGGGAAGTCGGACCGATCGGTGTCGTGTCGCAAAGCGGCGGGCTCGGTGTCGACATCATCCGCCGGGGTCTGTCGCGCGGCCTGAAGTTCTCCGGACTGGTGACCCTCGGCAACTGCGCCGATGTCACGCCTGCCGACCTGCTCGAGTTCTATATCGCCGACCCGCACACGAGGGTGATCGGTCTCTACATCGAAGCGGCCCGTGATGGCCGGCGCCTGTTCGACATCCTGCGCCATGCGAGGGCGGTCAAGCCGGTGGTGATCCTCAAGGGCGGGCGCACGCAGCAGGGGCTTGCGGCAGCGGCGTCGCATACCGGATCGCTGGCGGGTGACGATCGCGCGTGGGTTGCGCTGGCACGGCAGACCGGCAGCGTGCTGGTCGACACGTTGGACAAGCTCATCGACACGCTGCTGATCTTCCAGACCCTGGCTCCACGCCCGCAGTCTCCGACGGAAAAGGTGGTGCTGTTCGGCAACGGTGGCGGCACGAGCGTGCTGGCGACGGACTACTACGCGCGCCTGGGCCTGGACGTCACGCCTTTCGCACGACCGGTCATCGATGCACTGGCCGCACTGCAGTTGCCGCCGGGCACCAGCATCACCAATCCGGTGGACTGTCCGGTGGGCACGCTGCAACAGGATGATGGACGCGTTGCCGAACGGATCCTCGACATCGTCTGCGCCCGGGGAACGCCGGATGCCGTGGTTATGCATCTGAACCTTTCGGTCTTTGCAGGCCGCACTCGGCCGGAAGTTCTGGACAACCTCGTCGAGGCTGCCCTGCGTGTCCAGGCGAAGCAGCCCGGGCAGTCGCATTTCGTCCTGGTGCTGCGGTCCGATGGTGAACCGGTGGTCGAGGCACGCAAACGCGCGTTCCGGGACAAGGCGGTGGCGCTGGGCATTCCCGTCTATGACGAGATGACCAATGCCGGGCACGCCTTGTCTGCGCTGCAGTCGTACGAACGGTTCCTTTCGCGAAGAGGCCTTGTGCCCGGTTGAAGGCCGTTGCGGAATGTACTACTGTGATTCGGTGATCCAGTGCTGACACCTTGGGAGTGGCCGTGGCGTTCGAGAAACTGATCGAGGAATTCCACCAGAAGACCGCGGAAGCACTCGCGATGGGTGGGGTGGAGAAGCTGGAGAAGCGCAAGGCCGAAGGGCATCTGAACGCCCGCGAGCGGATCGACTACCTCATCGACCCGGGCTCGTTCATCGAATCCGGCCGCTTTGCCCGCAGCAAGCGCCCGGAGGTGAAGCACAAGACTCCCGCCGACGGCAAGGTCGCCGGTTTCGCAAGGATCTCCGGTCGCGAGATCGGCCTGGTCTCGAATGACTTCACCGTGCTGGGCGCGTCCTCGGCGGTGATCAACATGAAGAAGATCAAGCATGTGAAGCAGGTCGCGAGCAAGCGCGGCCTGCCGCTGGTGATGCTTGGAGAATCCTCCGGCGCGCGCATGCCGGACCGGATGGGCTCCGCCGGCCGGGCGATCATTGCCCAGGACCCCACCGAGTACCAGCGCCTGCGGGAGTCGCCGTGGTGTTCGGCACTGCTCGGCCAGTGCTATGGATCCTCGACGTGGTATTCCGCGATGTCGGATTTCGTCGTGATGCGCAAGGGCGCGATCATGGCCATCGCCAGTCCCAAGGTGACTTCGATCGCGATCAACACGACCATCGAAGCCGAAGACCTCGGTGGCTGGAAACTCCTGACGGGCGTTTCCGGCCTCGCAGACATGGCGGTCGATACCGACCAGCAGGCGATGGACGCGATCAGGCAGTTCCTGTCCTACCTGCCCAGCCACAACCTGCAGGCGCCACCGGAAGTCCCGGTTCCGGACGGCTCGGACGAGGCCTGCAAGACCATCTTCGACCTCCTGCCGGAATCGCGGGCCCAGGTGTACGACGTGCGCAGGATCGTCGAGGCCATCGCAGACAGGGATTCGACCTTCGAGCTCAAGGCGCGCTTCGGCAAGTCGGTCGCCACGGTACTGGCGCGGCTGGACGGCAAGACCACCGGCTTCATCGCCAATAATCCGATGTTCAAAGGCGGCGCGCTGGATGCCGATGCGGTGCAGAAGGTCATCAGCTTCATGGTGTTGTGCGATTCCTTCAACGTGCCGCTGGTGTTCCTGGTCGACGTACCGGGTTTCCTGATCGGTGTCGAAGGCGAGATGCGCGGCATGCCGGGCAAGGTCATCAACTGGATGAACGCGCTGTCGCTGGTCACCGTCCCCAAGCTGACCGTGATCATGCGCAAGAACTACGGCCAGGCCTATATCAACATGGCCGGCGGCAAGGGGGCGGACGAAGTCGCCGTGTGGCCGATGGCCGATCTCGGCTTCATGGATCCCGCTGTCTCGGTCAACGTCCTGCACGGCGTCAGGCAGCAGGACGACCCGGAAAGGTTCGCCAGGCTGAAGGCGGAAGTCGAGCGCGATACCTCGGCATGGGGCCTGGCCGAGCTCTACGAGGCGCAGCATGTACTGGATCCGCGCGATACACGCGATTGGCTTATCCGTACGCTGGAAGTGCATCGCAGGGGGATGAAGAACGGCGTCGGTGAACACCTGCTGCGCAACTGGCCGACCAGTTACTAGAGCGCGAACGAGCGCCGGCACACCGTATGCCGGCGACCCTGCTGGAGGAGGAAATATGCTGCACAAGCTGTTCATGCTGGCCGCCGCGATGCTCATCGCCATTCCCCCGGTGGCCGCGCAGAACTATCCGACACGCCCAGTGCGATTCATCGTTCCGTTCGCACCCGGAGGCAACACCGATGTGCAAGGCCGCCTGATCGCGCAGAAGCTGTCCGAAATCTGGAATCAACAGGTCGTCGTCGACAACCGTTCGGGTGCCGGCGGCACGCTGGGTGTCGAGATCCTGTCCAAGGCACCCGCGGATGGCCATACGATCGCGCTGGCATCGTTCGGCAACATCCTCGTGGGCCCCAGCCTGTTCACGAAACTGGGCTATGACCCGATGAAGGACCTGGCCCCGGTGGTCCTGGTTTCGCAGCCCCCCGGCTTGCTGGTGGTCAACCCCGGCCTGCCGGTGAAGAACATCAGCGACCTGGTTGCATACGCCAAGGCCAATCCGGGCGCGCTGAACTACGGCTCTGCCGGCAACGGTACCTGGAACCACCTGTTTGCCGAACACTTCAAGGCCTTGACGGGCATCCAGATGGCGCACATCCCGTACAAGGGCGCCAACCTGGCCATCGTGGACGTGATGAGCGGTCAGATCCAGCTGTCGTTCGCGCCCATCCCGGTCGCGATGCCGCAGATCAAGGCTGGACGCCTGCGTGTGCTCGGCGTCACATCGGCGCAGCGATCGTCATTGCTGCCCGATGTCCCGACCGTGGCTGAAATGGGCCTGCCTGGCTACTCGGCGGCCTCCTGGTTCGCGGTCATGGCACCCGCGAAGACGCCCGCCGCCGTCATCGGCAAGCTCAACCGCGACATCAATGCCGTGCTGGTGATGCCCGAGGTCAGGGCGGCGTTTGCCGCGGACGGGACCGAGCCCGCAGGCGGCACGCCCGAGCAGTTGAGGGAATCGATGATCAGTGGCATCAAGCAATGGGGCGAGCTTGTGCGCAAGCTCGGTGTGAAGCTGTAGGCGGTAGCGAGGGACGCGGACCAAGGCCATGGCATTCGAAGCGCTGATCAAGGAACTGGACGCCCGCAAGAAGCGCGCGCTTGCCATGGGCGGTACGCAGAAACTCGCCGAACGCAAGGCACAGGGCGTGCTCAATGCCCGCGAGCGGATCGACCGACTGTTCGACGAGGGTTCGTTCAGCGAGTCCGGCCTGTTTGCCGTGTCCAGCCGGCCGGAGGACAGGGAGAGCACGCCCGCCGATGGCAAGGTGGCCGGGTATGGGCGGGTCAACGGGCGGGAAGTGGCGGTGGTGTCCAACGACTTCACGGTCAAGGGCGCATCCAGCGCGCAGATCAACATCCGCAAGCTGAAACAGATGAAGGCCGTCGCGAAGAAGCGCGGCATCCCGCTGGTGTTCCTCGGCGAATCCACCGGCGCTCGCATGCCCGACGTGATGGGCGCTGCCTCCATCGGATCCAAGGACGATCCCCAGGAGTACCTGCGCCTGCGCGAAGTGCCGTGGGCGGCCGCCGTGCTCGGCCACTGCTACGGTTCCTCTGCGTGGTACGGCTCGATGTCGGATTTCTGCGTGATGCGCAAGGGCGCGATCATGGCCGTGTCCAGCCCGCGGCTGATCTCGATGGCCACCGGCAAGCAATGCGATGGCGAGGAACTCGGCGGCTGGCGGGTGCATGCCGACGTCAGCGGCATCGTCGACCAGGTGGTGGATACCGACGAGCAGGCGATGGATGCGATCAAGGCCTTCCTTTCATACCTGCCGAGCAACCACCTGCAGCCGCCACCGGAGCATCCTGTGCCCGAGGGGTCGGACGAGGCCATCCGGGACGTGATGAAGCTGATGCCGGAATCGAACAATCAGGTCTACGACATGCGCAAGGTGATCCGGTGCATCGTCGACCGCGACTCGATGTTCGAGATGAAGGCGCGCTTCGGCAAGGGCCTGGTCACTGCGCTGGCCCGGCTGGACGGCAAGTCGGTCGGGATCATCGCGAACAATCCGCTGTTCAAGGGCGGCGCCATCGATGGCGATGCCTGCCGCAAGGTGCAGGCGTTCTTCGTGATGTGCGATTCCTTCAACATCCCCATCGTGCTGCTGGTCGACCAGCCCGGATTCCTGATCGGCATGGAAGGCGAGCGGCAAGGCGTCACCGGCAAGGTCATGAACTGGCTCAATGCGATGACGCTGGTCACCGTGCCGAAGATTTCGGTGATTCTTCGAAAAAGCTACGGGCTCGCCGTCTCGAACATGGGCGCGGGCGGAAACGCCGATGAACTCGCGTGCTGGGTCACCGCCGAAATCAGCTTCATGAAGCCGGACTTTGGCGCGAAGGTCGTGTTCGGTGTCGATCCGGAGGCGGAGCCGGAGAAATTCAGGGAAGCCGTCGCCAGGATGTCCAAGGGGACTTCGCCCTACGACATGGCTGCGATCTATACCGCGCAGGATGTCATCGATCCGCGCGATACCCGCGACTGGCTGATCCGCATGCTCGAGGTCCATCGCATGCGCATGACCGACGGCGTCGGGCAGCACCTGATGCGTACCTGGCCAACGAGTTACTGATTGATCCAGATCACCCGCAGATGAGCGAACTGACGCACAAGGTGGCCGTCGTCACCGGGGCCACCCGGAAAAGGGGCCTCGG
>JBIITW010000189.1:0-9302 GCA_044340265.1 Burkholderiales bacterium
CCCGTTCGTCGCCGTCGGTGAATACGCGCCGTCTGGTCGCGCAGGAGGGCTTCCTGTACGACAACGATGCGTACAACGACGACCTGCCGTACTACGTCCCGGTGAACGGCAAGCCGCACCTGGTGGTGCCGTACTGCTTCGACACCAACGACATGCGCTTCCACGACAGCTATGCCTTCGTGCGCGGCAGCGACTTCGCCGACTACACGATCGATGCCTTCGACTGGCTCAATGCCGAGTCGGTGCACGCGCCGAAGATGCTGTCGATCGGCCTGCACATCCGGATCATCGGGCGGGCAGGGCGCATGGCCGGGCTGCGTGCGCTGCTCGACCATGTGAAGAACGCCCCCGGGGTCTGGTTCGCCCATCGCCGGGACATCGCACGCCACTGGCTCGATACGGTCCCCCCCCGATGAAACTGCTCGTGATCAACGGCAACATGACGCAGGCGATCACCGACGTCTGCGCGAACGCGGCGCGCGAAGTCGCATCGCCCGGCACCGAGGTGGTCGGCGCCACCGGCACCTTCGGTCCGCAGGTGATCGGCAGCCGTGGCGAGAATGCGCTCGCCCAGCACGGCATGCTGGAACTGGCGGCGAAGCATGCGCCCGGCTGCGATGCAGTGGTCATCGCCGTGTCGATGGACACCGGCCTGCCGGCCTTGCGTGAGCTGCTGCCGATTCCGGTGGTCGGCATGACCGAAGCCGGCGCGCTGATGGCGTGCACGGTCGGCGCGAAGTTCGCGGTGGTCACCTTCGGCCGCCGGCATATCGCGACCTACGGCGAACTCATCGACAGCTACGGGCTGGGCGCGCGCTGCGTGGGCGTCGAGGCGATCGATGCCGGGCCGACGGCGGCGCTCGCCGATCCGCAGGGCGCCGTGCGTTCCCTGGCCGCCCTGGCGCAGAAGGCGATCGACGAACGCGGGGCCGAGGTGATCCTGATGGCCGGTGCGGTGGCCGCAGGCTGGCAGCGCGACCTGCAGGCGCTGCTGCCGGTGCCGGTGGTGGAAGGCGTCCGCTGTGCCACGCTGATGGCCGAGGCGCTGGTCCGGATGAAGATGCCGAAGCCGACGGTGGGCAGCTACTCGTCGCCGGGCGTGCGGGCGGTGGGCGGCGTGGACCCGGCACTGGCCGGCCTGTTCGGGGCCGTGCGCGGCGGTTGATCGGCGGGGGACCGTCGCAGGCTGCACCGGATCGGAGCGCTCGCACCGCAGAGGTGCGGGGTGCACTGGAATGGGGCGATGGCGCTGATTTCCGATGGCCGTCGGCGATGGCATGCGCGTGCCGGCCTCCTGCTGGACCAACTGGAACGGTCCTTGCTCATGCCTGACCGGCAGTGGCGAACCGATCGCCGCACCGATTCCAGACTCCAGGAGGCAGGTCCATGCGTTTTGCCAGCAAGTCGTTGATGGTCGCTCTGTCGTGCGTGCTCGCCGCGCCGGTGTTCGCGCAGAGCAAGTGGCCGGAGCGTCCGATCCGGGTCATCAACCCGTTCACGCCGGGCGGCACCTCCGACCTGCTGATGCGGCTGTCGACGGAACGTGTCGAGAAGACCCTGGGTACCCAACTGGTGATCGAGAGCCGGCCCGGTGCGGGTGGCTCGATCGGCAGCGCGGTGGTGGCCCAGGCCCCGGCCGACGGCTACACGCTGCTGGTGACCACCACCGGACCGGCGGCGATCGCCCAGGTGCTGTTCGAGAAGCCCCCGTACGACGTGGTGAAGGACTTCACCTACCTGTACATGTTCGGCGGGGCGCCGATCCTGGTCGCGGTGAGCGCCAAGTCGCCGATCAAGACGATCCAGGATTTCGTTGCGGCCGCGAAGAAATCGCCGCAGACGTTCGCCAACAGCGGTACCGGCAGTGTCGGCCACCTCACCGGCGCGCTGTTCGCCGGCGAGGCCGGCGTACGGCTCACGCATGTGCCGTTCAAGGGCGCGCCCGAAGCGCAGGCAAGCATCGTGTCCGGCGAAGTCGCATCGCTGTGGAACACGCTGGGCGCCCATGTCGGCGGGTTGAAGGGCGGCGAGATCCGCGGCATCGCGGTCACCTCGCAGGATCGCGCGCCGCAGTTCCCCGAGATCCCCACCCTGCGTGAACTCGGCTTCCCGGACGTCGTGGTCACCAACTGGTTCCTGATCGCCGGCCCGGCGAACCTCCCGCAGGACATCGTGCTGCGGGTCAACGAGGCATTCACCGCAGCGGGCAAGGATCCGAAGGCATCCGCAGGCATCGCGGCACTTGGCGTCCAGCCCATCCCCGGATTGAACCTCAAGAACTACACCGACTTCATCCGCAAGGAAGTGGCGGTATGGGGCAAGGTCATGAAGGAACACGGCATCAAGCGGCAGTAGTCCGTGCAGGTTTCCCGCACGCGCGCCGGGCAGGGGCTCGGCGCTGGCCTGATGTTCATCTGCCTCGGCGGCCTCGGCCTGTGGTTCGGCCGGGACCTCGCCGTCGGCAGCACGCAGGAGATGGGGCCGGGCTATGCGCCCTCCGTGGTCTGCTGGGGCATGGTGCTGATCGGTGCGATCGTGCTGCTGCAGTCGCTGTTGCGCGGGACCACGGCGATCGAGTCGGTGTCGCCGCGGGCGGTGCTCGGCATCATCGCCACGCTTGGCGTGTTCGCGGCGACCATCGGCAGCCTCGGGCTGGTCCTGTCATCACTGGTCACCGTGGCTGTGGCCTGCCTGATCGAGCCCAAGCTGCGCTGGAAGGAAGTCGTGATGCTGTCGGTCGGGCTTTCCGTCGCGGCGGTCGTGCTGTTCGTGTACGTGCTGCGCATACCGTTTCGCACCTGGCCTTTCTAGATGGACCTGATCGACAACCTCTGGCTCGGCTTCACCGTCGCGGTCAGCTGGGTCAACCTCCTGTTCTGCCTGATCGGCGTGCTCGTGGGCACGCTGATCGGGGTGCTGCCCGGGCTCGGCCCGGTCACCACGATCGCGATGCTGTTGCCGATCACCTACTACCTCGAGCCGGTCACCGCGCTGATCATGCTCGCAGGCATCTTCTACGGCTCGCAGTACGGAGGGTCGACCACGTCGATCCTGCTCAACATGCCGGGGGAGGCGTCCTCGGTGGTGACCTGTCTCGACGGCCACCAGATGGCGAAGAACGGTCGCGCCGGCGCGGCGCTCGCCGTCGCGGCCATCGGCTCGTTCATCGGCGGCACGGTGGCCACCCTGATCGTGGCGGGCGCGGCGATCTACATCGCGGATTTCGTCAAGACCTTCACGTCGGTCGAATACTTCTCGTTGATGGTGTTCGGCCTGGTCGCGGCAGTGGTGCTGGCCAGCGGCTCGGTGCTCAACGCGATCGGCATGGTGCTGCTCGGCCTGTTCCTCGGGATGGTCGGGACCGACCTCAGCACCGGCGCCCAGCGCTACGTGTTCGGCGTGCCGATGCTTGCCGATGGCATCGACTTCGTGATCCTCGCCACCGGCATGTTCGGCGTCGCCGAAGTGCTGGCGAACCTCGAACGGCGCATCCGGTCCGGCCAGCCGACGGCGATCACCAACGTCGGGCGGGCCGGCCTGACCCGGGCCGAGTGGAAGCAGTCTTCGCCGGCCATCTGGCGCGGCACGCTGATCGGCTCTGCGCTGGGCGTGCTGCCGGGCAGTGGCGGCATGCTGAGCTCGTTTGCGTCCTACACGCTCGAGAAGAAGCTTGCCAAGGACCCGTCGCGCTTCGGCAAAGGCGCGATCGAAGGCGTCGCCGGGCCGGAAAGCGCGAACAACGCCGGGTCGCAGACATCCTTCATCCCGTTGCTCACCATGGGGCTGCCGTCCAACGCCACGATGGCGATGATGGCGGGTGCGATGATGATCCATGGCATCGTGCCGAGTTCGAAGGTCGTCACCGACCAGCCCGAGCTGTTCTGGGGTCTGATCGCCAGCATGTGGATCGGCAACGTGCTGCTGCTGATCATGAACCTGCCGCTCGTCGGCATCTGGATCCGCATCCTCGAGGTGCCCTACCGGCTGCTGTACCCGACCGTCCTCCTGCTGTGCTGCATCGGCGTGTATTCGCTGACCAATTCGCCCCAGTCGATCCTGTTCATGCTCGGCTTCGGCCTGATGGGCTGGATGTTCATGAAGTTCGGCTGCGAGCCTGCCCCGCTGGTGCTGGGCTTCGTGCTCGGCAGCCGGATGGAGGAGAACCTGCGGCGGGCGATGCTGGTGTCGGGCGGGGACGCCTGGGTGTTCCTGCAGCGCCCGATCAGCCTGGTGTTCCTCGTCTGCGCAGCCCTGTTGCTACTGCTGGTGGTGCTGCCGGCGTTCAGCCGCAGCCGGGAGGCGTTGAAGGAGGGTTGACATCGCCGGGGAACCGTTATGCTCGCCACTTCCTGAAACTCGCGAGTCTCTTGCATGACGCTCCTGAAACCCACAGGCCATGTGTTGACGCGGGCAACGCGTGCCATGCTGCTGACAGTCTTCCTGGCCGGCTGGCACGGCGGTGGCGCGTTTGCACAGCAGTCCGCGCCGTCGCTGATCGCCGGCCCGAGGCTGCAGGTCACGTTCCACCTGCACTGCTTTTCCGGCGTCCCGGCGGAGGAGCGTACCCGTCTGGATTACTGGAACAAGGGCGTCGCCCGCGGCAATCCTGATCCGGACTGCGTCGCCCGGCAGCCGCTGCTGCCGCCGGTTGCGCTGCGCTCGGTGAGCCTGCGCCACGATCCGGAAAGCACCGTAGAGTTGCTGCGGCTGGAGGTCGATCCATCCGCGCATGCTGCCATCCAGAAAGCGATGCTCGCGCACCAGCGCCAGGTCGTGGCGGTCGCCGTGCAGGGGCGGATCGTCTCCGTGGTCTTTCTTGCAGGATCCACCACCGACCACCGGATCCCGGTCTATATCGCCGACAAGGCCGCTGCTGCCGACCTCGAGAGCGACCTGCAGATACTGCTCGGGAACGCGCGCTGAGTACACTGCGCGTATCGTGGCTGCGAATGCGCACCGCGCGCCCCTGAAACCGCGCGAGCGACCTACCCGGAAGGATGATCATGCTGCCAGAAAGCTCCCGTCTCTCCAGCACTGCCATGCCAGAGCCTCGGCCGCCGCTGGTCACGCTGACCCACTTCGTCTACGGCCTGCATGCGTTGTCGCTGGTGATCGGCGCCTTCGGTGCGGCGACCATCATCGGTGCCTTCCTGTTCGGCTGGCCGTCGATCATCGCGGTGATCATCAACTACGTGAAGCGCGGGGACGTCGCCGGCACCTGGCTGGAGTCGCATTTCCGCTGGCAGATTCGCACTTTCTGGTACGCGGTGCTCTGGTCGCTGCTGGTGGTGATGGTCTCGCTGCCGCTGACGCTGGTGCTGGTCGGCTTCGTCACCTGGGCCATCGGGCTCTTCGCGCTCGGCATCTGGGCCACCTATCGCATCGTGCGCGGCTGGCTCGCGTTGAACGACGGGAAGGCGCTCAGGATCTGAGCCAGCCCCCGCGATCCTGTTGCTCATGCAACAGGATTGCCTTTGCAGCAGGCGCTCCCTATAATCGCCACCCAGTTGCATCATTGGCGCATCGCCGCCGATGTGGGAGGACGACTGGGGGAGGCTGGATGGGAAGGGGATCGATCGGCGCGCTCGTTTGCGCTCGGACACGCGCCCCGGTAGCCGCCTGCCCGCGAAGTTCACTGCCGGCGCGATCGCGCACGGCGCCCGGCCTTGCGACCGCTCGACCGCACGGCCGCACGATTGCTTCACGTACCCCGTTCGCCTGAAGGGCGGGGCTCCTGCTTGCCCACCTTTCCTGGAGGCATCTCACTTGGCCCGTCTGACCCGTCGTCCGCTTCGTCCCACCCTGCTCGCGATCGCGCTCTACGGCGCGTGGAGCGTCCCGGCTGCAGCGCAGTCGGTCGCGCAACCAGCGGCTGCGCAAGCACCGGTCGCGCAACCGGCGGCTGCGCCAGTGGTTGCAGCGGCGGCCCCTGCCTCCGCATCGAGGGAGCTGCCTGCGATCGAGGTGGTCGGCCGGCGCCAGTCGGGTGCATACCATGCGGAGGAGGCGAGCGGGACGCGCACCGACCTGCCGCTGCGCGAGCTGCCGCAGGCCGTGCGCGTGATGTCGCGCCAGACCCTGGATGACCTCGGCGCCACCCGCATCGACGATACGCTCGATTTCGTCGGAGGCGTGTCGCGGCAGAACAGCTTCGGTGGCTTGTGGGACAACATCGCGATCCGCGGGCTGGCCGGGGACATCAACAACGGCATGCCGCTCCTGCTGAACGGGTTCTCGAGCAACCGTGGATTCAACGCACCGCGCGACACCGCCAACGTCGAACGCATCGAGTTCCTCAAGGGACCGGCCGCATCGCTCTACGGCACCAGCGAGCCGGGCGGCACGCTGAACATCGTGACCAAGCGGCCGCTCTGGAAGCCAGCCCATTCGATGGAAGCCTATGTCGGCAGCTACGATTTCTACCGGACGGCACTTGATTCGACCGGGCCCCTGGGCCAGAACGTCGCGTATCGCCTGAACGTGGCGCTGGAAGACCGGGAGAGCTTCCGCGACTTCGTCCAGACGCAGCGCTGGCTGGTCGCACCGGCGCTGACCTGGCGCGTGTCCAACGCGACACGCATCGACTACACGGGCGAGTTCCTTCGCCATCGCACGCCACTGGATCGCGGCGTGGTGGCGGTCAACAACCGCCTGGGTGCGGTGCCCCGGTCGCGGTTCCTCGGCGAGCCGGTGGACGGTGATGTGCGGATAGAGAACGACACCCACCAGGTCGTGGTCGAACATGACCTCAATGCCGAGTGGACGAGCCGGTTCGCATTCGCCTACAAGCGCGGATCGCTGCGCGGCTTCTCCACCGAGGCCCAGCCGGCCCTGCAGCCCGACCTGCAGACGCTGCGCCGGCAGCGTCGATTCCGGGACTATTCGTCCGAGGACGTGTCGATGCAGGGCGAGGTGATCGGTCGATTCCAGGCGGGCGGCGTGCAGCACGAACTGCTGGCGGGTATCGCCACCTACAGATTCGATGTCGACCAGCTGATGCTGCGCGTGAATCCGAGCAACGCCTCGCCGTACGCGATCAACATCTTCAATCCGGTCTATGGCCAGCCGCAGCCGGGACTGCTGCCGAACACGAGCACCCGCGAGGAGCAGACCAGCGTCGCGTTCTACGTGCAGGACACGGTGTCGATCGGCCAGCACTGGCGTGTGCTGGCCGGCCTGCGCTTCGACAACTATGAACAGTCACTGCTCAACCGGCGCACGAATGTGCGCACCGACCAGAGTCCCGGGGCGACCTCGCCGCGGGTCGGCATCAGCTACCTGCCGAACGCGCAGTGGACGATGTTCGCCAACGCAGGCAAGTCGTTCCGGCCGAACACGGGGGCCAGCGCAGCCGGCTCGGCGTTCGATCCGGAGTCGGGCACTGCCTTCGAGGCGGGCAGCAAGTGGGAGAACGCCAGCCGTTCGCTCGGGGCGACGCTCGCGTTCTACGACATCCGCAAGAAGAACGTGCTCACCGGAGATCCGGCGAACGCGGGCTTCTCGGTCGCCGCAGGCGAAGTGCAGAGCAGGGGCATGGACTTCGACATGACCGGCATGCTCAACCGTTCGTGGCGGGTCAACGCGAGCTTCTCCTACATCGATGCCAGCGTCGCGCGCGACAACACGCTGCAGGTCGGCTCGCGGCTGCTGAACATCCCGAAGGTCAACGCCAGCGTGCTGCTGGTGCACGAGGGCCTGGTGGGCGCAGGCGGACGCTATGGCCTGGGTGGCGGGGTGACCTACTCCGGCAGGCGCCTCGGGCAGTCCCGCACCGCGGCGGACGCGGCGGCCGGCACGCCGGAGTTCGATCTGCCCGCGTATGCACTGGCGAAGATCGTCGCCTACTGGCGGGTGAACCCGACGCTGCGCCTGTCGCTCGACATCGACAACGTGTTCGATCGCACCTACTACACGAACTCGTTCCAGAGCACCTGGGTGTCGCCGGGCATGCCGCGCATGTTCACGCTCGGGGTGCAGGCGAAGTTCTGAGGACGCCGGGATAACAGGCAGCGGGGAGTGCTGTGGCTGTTGGTGGGCGGTACTGGGATCGAACCAGTGGCCCCTGCCGTGTGAAGGCAGTGCTCTACCGCTGAGCTAACCGCCCGAATGCATCGGGAGGCGGATTTAATCACGGCATGCAGGCGCTGGTCAATCGGACGGTGCATGCGCATCGTCTAGAATCGGGCTCCTTTGCAATGCATCATGCGGAGCCCACCGGATGCCCGATCGCGCGTTTTTCCATTCCTTCACTGCCACGGCACGCGCCATCCGGCCCTGTGCCGCAGGCGTGATGTCCGGATTGCTCCTGTCCACCGGCACCGCCTGGGCGCAGGAGCGCTACCCGGCAAAGCCGGTGCGCATCATCGTGCCGTTCCCCGCGGCGGGCGTGACCGACCTTGCAGCCCGGCAGGTGGGACAGCGCCTGTCCGAGACCTGGGGGCAGCCGGTGGTGGTCGACAATCGTCCGGGGGCGGGTGGGACCATCGGCACCGAACTGGGCGCGCGTGCGCTGCCCGACGGTTACACGCTGACCATCGGTTCGGTCAGCACGCACGCCATCGCGCCCAGCCTGTATGCGAAGCCGGGGTACGACCCGGTCAAGGATTTCTCCGCGATCACCGAGATCGCCAACACGCCCAACGTGCTGGTGATCAACTCGGCGCTGCCGGTGAAGACGCTGAAGGAGCTTGTCGCGCTGGCGAAGAAGCGTCCGGGCGAACTCACCTTCGGATCGAACGGCAACGGCACCAACAACCATCTGGCCGGCGAGATGCTGCAGGCGGTCACCGGCATCCGCATGCAGCATGTGCCCTACAAGGGTTCTGCCTTCGCCACCAACGACCTGCTGGGCGGGCACATCTCGATGATGTTCGACGTGGTGCTGACCGCGCTGCCGATGGTGAAGGCGGGCAAGCTGCGCGCCCTCGCGGTCGCAGCGCCGGTGCGCTCGCCGGTGCTGCCGGACGTGCCCACGGCAGCCGAACTCGGCCTCGGTGCGTTCGAGGCGGTGGTGTGGCTGGGCTTGTGGGCGCCGGCCGCCGTGCCGCAGGATATCCTCGGCAGGCTGCACGCCGACACGGTGGCGGTGCTCAAGCAGCCCAGGGTGCGCGAGTTCTTCCTGAGCCAGGGCGCCCAGGTCGTGGGATCCACGCAGGCCCAGTTCGCCGAGCGCATCCGCAGCGAGACCGCACGCTGGAAGAAGGTGATCGACGGCGCAAAAGTGCGCATTGAATGAGCCCAGGCCAGACCATGACCACGATACGTACCCGATTCGCTCCCAGCCCGACCGGCTATCTCCATAT
>JBIITW010000190.1:0-9292 GCA_044340265.1 Burkholderiales bacterium
CGCGCGGCGCTGGAGGCGCAGAAGGTTCTGCCGGTGTGCTGCCCGCAGCCGCAGGCGCTGGATGGCGCCTTCACCTCGGGCTACATCGAGCGCAGTTCCTTCGAGACCGTGACCGGTGGCTCGCTGGTGGTGGATGACCATTTCACGCCGGCGGAGCGCGCGGGAAACCTGGTCAAGGACACCCATCCCGACGAACACGCCACCTGCTACATCGTCAGGGGCAAGGGCCTGGTGGTGATTTCATCCTGCGGTCACACCGGCATCATCAATACCGTGAGGAGCGCGATGAAGGCCGCCAACACCGACAAGGTACACGCCGTGATGGGCGGCTTCCATCTGGGCCCTGCGCCGGTGGATTACCTGCAGCACACGCTGAAGGAACTGCAGGCGATCAATCCCGACGTGATCGTGCCGATGCATTGCACCGGCGAGCGCTTCATCGACATGCTGCGCCAGCAGATGCCGGATCGCGTGGTGTATTCGAACGTGGGCAGCCGCTATACCTTCGGCCTGCAGTAATCCACGGCCAGGCGCGGGATGACGAGCACGGGCTGCGCCGCCACATCAATCGAGTCAGATGCAGCGTGCGTTGCGATTGCAGCGAACGCCGGATTTCGGGACGGCGATGACCCGGCGCTGCAGACGGTGTCGGCGACGTCCCCGTGTTTCCACGGGGAGGCCCGGCACCTTGAACCCTGGTGCCCAAAGTCTTACCATTCGCCTTACTTATCTGGCGACCGGAAAGCTGATCATGGAAACCGTCACACTCTCAAGCAAGGGGCAATTGGTCATCCCCAAGGCTGTTCGCGACCACATGGGTGCGAAAGCCGGTGCCATCTTTGCCGTCCGTTATGCCGACGGGGAACTTCACCTCAAGCCGGTCGAGGCCCGTCCGCCCTCTTCACTGGACGAAGTGGCAGGGTTCCTGGCGCGCCCCGCGCGCAAGACGCTGACCGAGGCTCAGACCCGCGCGGCCATACGGGCAAGGTTGAAGGCGCGCAACGCGCCATGATCGCGCTGGACACCAATCTGCTGGCGCGCCTGCTGCTGAAGGATGACGCTGCGCAGCATGCGCGCGTCAAGGCACTACTGGCAACGGACCAGGTCTTCACGGCACCCGTGACGGTCTTCCTGGAACTGGTATGGGTACTTGAAGCGAATGATTGTTCGGCTGCGAATGTGTCGCGCGGGCTGGAGTTGCTTCTGGGGCTGCCGAACTTCAAGTCGGGTCAAGCTGACGCCTTGCACCAGGCCCTGCACGCCTATGCTCGCGGCATGAACTTTGCGGATGCGCTGCATCTGGCACTCAGCCAGGGCGAGGAAGCCGTGATGACGTTTGACAAGGCCTTCGCCCGCCAGGCGACCAGGTTGGCGCTGGCGCCACCGGTAAGGACGGCTTAGGTTGAAGTGTGGATCGGCTGGCGCGACGGCACCACGCACGTGGTGCTCGATCCCCGAGTTCGGCATCGAGATCGAGCCGTGCGCGCATTGCGCGCACGGCTGAAGACTCCGGGTGGCGTTCGACGTCATTGCGCAGGACCCTTCGCGGCAAGCGTACCGGCAGGGCGGCGCGCTCGGTGATCATCACGCCGCGCCGAAGGGGAGTGTCTTCAACGGTTCTCGGCTTCCTTCGTCGTCTGAACCCAAGGTCCGGCAACAGCAAGCCAAGGCCACCGCTCCACTGCCGCCGCCCTCAGGACCGCGACTCCAGCAGCACGCGCAGCGTACCGGTCGGACTCGCCACGACAGGTTGCACGCGGGCGGCCACCGGCAGGTAGATCATCCCGCCGTTGCCGATCGGCACTGACTGTACCGATGCCGGAATGTGCATCAGGAAGGTGCGATCGCGCACGACCGCGGCGGAGTAAACCACCGCATGCCGCGCCCCGGATGGCACGGGCATCTCGACCCGGAAGTGGCTGCCACGCAGGAGGTCGCTGGCCTGCCGCAGTGTGGGGCTCACCCCCGGCCCGATCGGCGCGTGCCGTTCGTCGAGCCAGAGCACGGACGGGACGAACACCCGCGCCCCGCCCATCATCTGCGGGAACGTGTCGATCCGCAGCACCTGCGTGCGCGCGGAGACCGGCAGGCTGAATGCCACGAACGGGCTCTCCTCGCCGCGGCCGAACGGGAACCAGGGCGCCGGGCCGATCGAGACGGTGGTCAGTTCATCGCTCGGTAGCGGCGAAAACGGCAGCGAGGCGAGCGAGGTGCAGCAGCTCGGGCTCGACGGGATCTGCGACCACTCGACCGGGGTGGCACAGGCGGTCAGCAGGATCGCCGTCAGCAGTGGGACGACACCGGAGAGGGGAGAGCGCATGGTCGGCGATTCGGGGCGGGGCAGCACGAAAAGGAAGCGAATGCACGCGAGCTTTCTCGACGAGATGGCAGTCGTGGACCCATGAAGGCCAATGCTCAAGTGCGGTTGCGTCAATCCTCAAACGTATGTAGTCAGCTTTCCGGAAAAGCTGCCCGAACGCGTGGGGCACGCTTTGGTGAGCTAGCAGGCGCGTGCGCCCGTCAAGTCGCTAGCTTGAGCAAATCCTTGAGTGTCTGAAACTTGGGCTCCCATCGATAAAGCTGCTCTAGAAGTGGCCGTACCTGTTGTCTCTGCTGCAGATCGCTTGCCTTGCGATGCCAAAGCGCAAAAAGAACATGGAAAGTTGGCCAGATTCGGTCACCCTCGTTCACCATCAGCCGGCGTATCTCGGAAAAAAACACTTCGAAGTCCTTCCGCCTTTCCGGGGTGGCTGTCTGCGGATCGTAGAGTTTGCCACCAAAACGAAGGGCTCCGTCCCTGAAAAGTCGCTCTGCTGCTATGTAAGGGTCACCAGGTGCAGTCTCAAAGGCCTTCACCAGGTAACCCCACGATTGCTCTGAGTACCGATCCGATTGAGCGAAGCCTGCGGGCCGACCGCTGACAAAGCGTACGACCGGCATGAACTGCATCCTTGCATAGATGCGCCCAGCTGCGCGACGATCGCCAGCGGCCAGCGCTTGGTCCGCCGCTGCCAAGAACGCTCCGCGTAGCCCCTCTATCCGCTCGTGACTTGAGCCGGAAATCTCCTCGTTACGACTGGTGTCCGATAGTTCGAAACGCACGCGGTCGTACTCCGCGAGATAGGATGGAAGGGGTGACGGCGAGGCTGGGTCGCGCGCTAGTACGAGTTTGGTCTGGATTCTCGACTCGTTAGTGATGGAGAAGTCGGCAAACGCTGGAAGGTGTCCGCGCTTCATCGCTGCAAAGCCGACCGACATCGCCGCAGGTCGGCGGGCGGCGGAACCTTCATAAAACTGGTAGTCCAATTGGTAACTCAACCGCCCGTGTGCATCGGCTAGCGGTAGTACCACTTGCATAGGAACGATCGTGTTAGACGGTGTCGCATAATCAAACGAATCACCGTAGCGTCTCGTGATTCTCCTCAAGTCTTCAAAGTCGAGCGCCAATGAGCTTTTGACGGGCCGGAGATACATCCAGATCGTCACGTGCGGTATCGCGCGGCCTTGCTCGTCAGTGACCGAAAGTCGCACATCAATGGCGGTGCTCCTGAACCAAGCAGCGCTCGGGGAGGAAAAGATCCCGCCTCCCAAGGCAAGCAGAGTGCGGCGAGTTCGATCAATATTCATGGGTTCGCAACGAGTCTCTTGATGGCGAGCGGCACGGCACGGGGAGCAATCGCAGCGATTCCCTGGTCCACACCCACTGCATTCGATTCGACAGTATTGACGAACTACCGCTTCGCGCAAAGGGCTGGTCGCTGGGCTGCTGCCGGTTTCATGGACACCTTGGTAAGGCAAATGATCGTACCGGAGATGTCACATTGGAACGAGACGGCATATCGCACGGATTTCGGGCTCCGAAACACGTTCGAGCCAGGCAGCAAGGCCAGGGGCATCGAGACACCATGCATGAGAACACCTTCGACTACATCATCATCGGCGGCGGCACCGCCGGCTGCCTGCTGGCCAATCGCCTGAGTGCCGATGCCGGCAAGCGCGTGCTGATGATCGAAGCCGGCGGGCGGGACGACTACCACTGGATCCACATCCCGGTCGGCTACCTCTACTGCATCGGCAACCCGCGCACCGACTGGCTGTTCCAGACCGAAGCCGATCCGGGCCTGAACGGGCGCTCGCTGCGCTACCCGCGCGGCAAGACGCTGGGCGGCTCGTCGAGCATCAACGGCATGATCTACATGCGCGGCCAGGCCCGCGACTACGAGCGCTGGGCCGAACTCACCGGCGACGACGCCTGGCGCTGGGACAGCGTGCTGGCCGCCTTCAGGATGCATGAAGACCACTACAGGCTCGACCCGGACCGTGGCCCGGTGGACGAGGACTTCAGGCGCCTGCACGGCCACCGCAGCCAGCATTCGGGCAGCCAGGGGCTGGCCGGAAGGATGGGCGGCGAATGGCGCGTGGAGAAGCAGCGCCTGCGCTGGGACATCCTGGATGCCTTCGCCCAGGCTGCGCAACAGGCCGGCATCCCGGCCACGGAGGACTTCAACGGCGGCGACAACGAGGGCGTGGCCTATTTCGAGGTCAACCAGAAGGGCGGCTGGCGCTGGAACACGGCCAGGGCTTTCCTGCGGCCGACCTGCCTTGGCCGCCCGAACTTCGAGATGTGGACCCGCGCGCAGGTCTGCCAACTCCTGCTCGAGAGGCAGGCGGACGGAAGCCAGCGATGCACCGGCGTCGAGGTGTGGACAGGGGGCGAGAAAGTGCAGGCCCATGTCGCGCGCGATTCCCGGGCAAACCCGGGCGGCCTGCCGGGCGAGGTGATCCTGTGCGCGGGCAGCGTGGGTTCGCCGCATCTCCTGCAACTGTCGGGCCTGGGCCCGGCCGCGCTGCTGCAAAGGCACGGCATCGAAGTCAGGCGGGACCTGCCCGGTGTCGGCGCCAACCTGCAGGACCACCTGCAGATCCGCGCGGTCTACAAGGTCCGGGCCGATGGCCGGCGCAATGTCACGCTCAACACCATGGCCAGTTCGCTGTGGGGCAAGGCCCGCATGGGCCTGGAATACGCGCTGCGCCGCACCGGCCCTATGAGCATGGCACCCTCGCAACTGGGCGCCTTCACGCGCTCCGACGCCAGCCAGCCCTACCCGAACCTGCAGTACCACGTGCAGCCCCTCTCGCTGGATGCCTTCGGCGAGCCGCTGCACGACTTCGACGCCTTCACCGCCAGCGTGTGCAACCTGAACCCGACCAGCCGCGGCACGGTGCACATCAGGAGCAACCGCTTCGACGAGCCGCCGGCGATCGCGCCCAACTACCTCGCCACCCGCGAAGACCGCCAGGTGGCGGTGGACTCCCTGCGCCTGACGCGCCGAATCGTGGGCCAGCGCGCGCTGGCGCCCTTCAGGCCCGAAGAGTTCAGGCCCGGTCCGCAGTACCAGGGCGACGAAGAGCTTGCCCGGCTGGCCGGCGACATCGCGACCACTATCTTCCACCCGGTCGGCACCACGAAGATGGGCCGGACGGACGACCCGATGGCGGTGGTCGATCCGCACCTGCGGGTGCGTGGCGTGCACGGCCTGCGGGTGGTCGACGCCGGCGTGATGCCGGTGATCACCAGCGGCAACACCAATGCGCCGACCCTGATGATCGCGGAGAAGGCCGCTGCCTGGATCGCGCGCGGCGAGTAGGCTCGGATCATTCCGCCGTTGCCGATCGGCAACGCTTGTACAGGTGGCGCTGCCGGGTGGCACTGGCGCGATGGCACTGGTGCTAACCTCCCCTTTCCGGCCTCTTCTGCGCAACGGACCCCCGATGATTCGATACACCAACCGTATTTCGCGCTGCTGTGCGCTCCTGACCCTCCTCGCCGCGAGCGGCGCCTTGGCCTGCACAGGGATCACGCTGCGCGCGGCCGATGGGGCCGTGGTGGTTGCGCGCACGGTCGAGTGGGCGATGAGCGACGCGCGGCACGACAGCCTGGTGCTGTTTCCGCGGAACCACGCCTTCACCGCACAGACCCCGGAGGGTCTCAACGGCCTGCGCTGGAAGGGCCGCTACGGTTTTGTTTCGCTGCGGGCCTATGGTCAGGACTATGGCCCCGACGGGGTGAACGAAGCGGGCCTGTACGTCGGCATGTACTACTTTCCCGGCTTCGCCGACTTCGCCCCCTACGACAAGGCACAGGCCGCCCGCTCGCTGAGCGTGGGCGACCTGATGCGCTGGATGCTGTCGTCCTTCAAGACCGTGGATGAGGTGCGTGTCCGCCTCAGTGACGTGCGCGTGGTCAACGTCGACGACCCCCGATTCGGCGGTGCGGCTCTGCCCTTCCACTGGAAGGTGGCCGACCCGAGCGGCGCGTCGATCGTGATCGAGATCACCGAGGGCGGCCGGGTCCGGGTGCACGAGACGGTGCTGGGTGTCATCACCAACTCGCCCACGTACGACTGGCACGTGACCAACCTGCGCAACTACCTCGGGCTGAGCCAGGGCGCGCGGGCCCCGGTTAGCCTGGACCGCATCAAGCTCACGCCGCTGGGCGCAGGCTCGGGCCTGTTGGGTCTGCCCGGTGACTTCACGCCGCCTTCGCGCTTCGTGCGGGCCGTGGCCTTGACGGCCTCGGTGCGGCCCTTGGCTACGGCCGAGGACGCGGTGGGCGAGTCGTTCCGCATCCTCGACAGCTTCAACATCCCGCTCGGCTCGCTCGGCCCGGTCGCCGAGCACGCCAAGGACATCCCCGGCGCGACCCAGATCACGACGGCGACCGACCTCAAGAACCGCGTGCTCTACTTCCACACGATGGCCAATCGGCAGGTGCAGAGGCTGGACCTGAAGCAGATCGACTTCTCGCGCATCCCGCACCAGGTGTTGGACAGTGCCACCGGGCGGACGCAGGTGGTTCGCGACATCACCGGCGACGTCAAGTCCGGCCGCTGAGCGGCGCCCCACCGGCACCACGGCCGTCCCCAGGTGTGGAGCCGCTGACGGACACCTCCCGCGGGGCGGGATGGATACCGGCGAGGAAGGAATGGATATCGTGAGTACCGTCATCCCGCTGCTGATCCTGGTGATCTCCGCGCTGCTCGTCCTGACTCCGCCCGTTGCCGTCCGGCGCGTACTCTTGCGGCAACCGTCGGGACGGGCGGCGTGGCTCTTGCCCGCGCTGGCGCTGATCGGCCCTTTCATCGCCGCCTTTGTCTCGGTCGTCCTGGTGTGGCTTCCAACTTACTCGGGGCAATGCGGCGGCTGGCTTGGCGAGACATCCCCATGCAGCGGTTTCGGCCAGTATGCGTTCGAGACCCTGTACTGGGCGGCCATGAGCATGGCCATGCCTGGCCTCCTGGGGATGCTGCTTGGCGTCGCGGTCCTGATCGTCATGCTGATCAGGCGCCGCATGTCCCGGCCGGCTGCGTGAGCGGAGGGCACCATGGCTCATTTCCGATGTCTCATTCGTGGCGAGGGCTTCCTGGGTATCCTCGAGGGACGGGACGGCCCGATCGGCTTTTACGTCAACCGCCCGGTCGAGGCCGCCGACGCCGAGCGGGCGCGGTGCGATGTCCTGGACGCGTTCCACACGGAACTCGCCGAGCGAGGTTGGGCGGACAGGGGCGGGCGGGTGTTTGTCGATGAGATGGACGAAATCGACGCGTCCGAGCTTCCTTTGATCGGGCAAGGCTTCGCGGTCTTTCCGGATGAGGGCGCTGGCGCTGGGCAGGGGGCGGCGGACCTGCAAACGCCGTTCTTGCTCATCGGGCCTGGTGGCTTCTCGGTGCATTCCAATGCGCTGGCCGAGGCATGGATGATGACCAAGACGGCCATCGACAGTTTCCGCAACGCGATCTGCTATGACGGCTCAGGGACGTCCTGCACCATCATCGACGTGATCCCGCTTCGCGACGTGACACTGCGCGATCGCTTGCTTCCCTGGCGACAGATTCCGGTTCGACTTGTGCGACAGCCTGGGCCCGATCTGTCGCTCGCCGATGTGCGTGTCAGGCTCCTCTCGATACTGCAAGGAGATAGCGAGATCGCCGATTTCCTGAACATGCCCGCCCGGGAAGCCATCGCACGGCTCAATCAGGCAAGGACGCCAGGAGAGATCATTGCGGCAGCGGCGACGATCGCCTGACGCGTCCATCGCCGGCGCCGCGCGTCGGGCATGCGCGATCCGGGACCGGGGGGCGCCGAACATGCACTGACCGCCCGCGCCACCTGTCACCGTCCCGTTGTGCGACGGCCCTGTTCAACATCGGGCGACGACGATCGCTATACCGATTCGCGATTCGCAATCGACGCGCGTTGCCTCCAGCCGATCAAGGGCGATGGCGGCCTGCGGTGCGTCGGCGCCAGGCGGCCGGCTGCAGCGCGTAGGGGCTGGCGGAGGTGTTTGAAGGTGCTATTCGCCCACAGACGATGCTGACCGATTCAGCACCGCTGCGTGATCAGAAACAATGGCAGCGGGTCGCATGGATGCTCGGTATTTCGCGCAGGCTGCACGGGTCCATGATGGCTGGCTCCATGCGCACGCCAAAACCGATCGACTTGCAGTGCATTGACGGTGCAGCCAACTGCCTTTCCCTTTGAATCAAGAGCGGAACCAGCCGTCGCCAGCTGCACGGGCGTTGCATCGTGAATCCGCTTTGGGGCACTCGCGCGATCGTGTGCGACGCATCCGGGGTGCACGCGATGCTTGACGGGGTACCGCGGACGCCGCCGACACCGCCGACACCGCCGCACGGTCGGCGGGCGCCCGGCTGGTCACTTCCTCCTGCGCGCAACTCCGAGCAGACCCACGATGCCGGTGCCCAGCAGCAGCAGCGGAGCGGGCACTGGGATGTTGGCCGTGAAGCTTACGGTCTCCAGCGCAAACCCGTCAGTCACGCCATTGCCCTGAACAAAGAAATCGATGGTGTTCAGGCCGCTGATGAATCCGCTGCTGACGGTCACCAGCGGGCTCAGGTTGTACGTGGGGACACGGGCACCGGGCGAAGACCCTGGATAGAACGTTTCGACACCGTCATTGAGCTTGAACCGCGGAATCCACTGTCCACGCGTCGCGATAATCTCGCCGGAGTCATCGGCCGCCCACTTGAACTTGAGCACTGCAGACGCCGGATCGTAGCCCGTCAGGTCGAAGGTCTGGCGGAAAACGAACTGGGTCCAGTTGCCAATGATCCCGTTGGTGCCGGTGTTGTTGTTGGCGATATACAACGGACGGCTGGTGACGGCGACAGCCTGGTTGAAATCCGACGCGCCCAACTTGAAGGGAGCGAAGGTGGCGGTGTCCACGCTGCTCACGTTGGTCGATACAAACCAGTTGCCTGTCGGGCTGCTG
>JBIITW010000024.1:0-31727 GCA_044340265.1 Burkholderiales bacterium
CATCTCGCGGCTGCTGGTGGATACCGTGGCCTTGCCGGAGATCCGCACGGCGATGGCGCGCCAGGGCCTGAACCCGATGCCGATGGATCCCGCGCAGTTCGGCGAGTTCATGCGTACCGAAAGCGCGCGCTATGCGGACATCGTGAAGCGGGCGGATATCAGGATCGAGCAGTAACGCTCGTCACTGGCGATCTTCCCGCGTATGCCAGATCCGCAGCATGACGATCGTGTCGTCAGCCACTTCGTACCTGACCTCGTAATCGTCGAGGACCAGACGACGCACCTCTCTGGGCGCGAACGCTGGAAACCGGGAACCCAACCGTGGTTCCTGTTCGAGCATTCGCGGTGCCTGCTTCAGGCGCGCGACGATGCGTCGAGCCACGACCGGGTTCAGTTGTGCGACAAAGGCGTGCAGTCGAGCGATGTCCTGGATCGCCGAATGCGTCCATCTGACCTTCACGCCGGGGGCGGCAGCGGATTCTGCGAATCCAGGCTATCGAGCCACGCGTCGACCTTCGTCTGATCGACCACGCGCCCAGTATCCACATCAGCAAGCGCTTCCAGCGTCAGTCGGTGCCTCCGCTCCTCAAGCGCGACGAAGTCTGCCAATGCCTGCTTGACGATCCACCCCCGCGATCGGTCCAGACGCGTGGCCAGGACATCGACATGGTCCGCCAGCGCGGTCGGCACGTGCGCGGTGATGACGCGATTCTCGGATGAAGCAGCCACGTGATTGCCCCTTAATCATTTCCAATCATTCTACAGGGCTATGGCAAAGAAAGCGTTCTCGGTCGGATCCGACTGGATTCCAAAAAGGTGGAATGCCCGTTACGTTAAATGCATATCCAGTGATGCAGGCAACCAAGGACGGTGGATCGAGGACGTCCTTCCGATCAGGCAGCGCCAGGCGTCGCCGCGCAGCGCGCGATGAACGACCGCAGGATCGCGTCGAACGCCGCAGGCTGTTCGATGTAGCAGGCATGCCCGGCGCCGGCGATCACATGCACCGGGATGTCCGGTCGCACCGATGCGACCTCGAGGATCGACGCCGGCGGCGTGACGATGTCGTGCTCGCCATAGACGAACTGCACCGGCATCGCCAGCGGCAACCGCGCCAGGTCGGCCCGGGTATCGGCCACGGTCAGGAGCTTCACCGCCTGGGTGAAGCCCTCCGGCCGCAGCAGGGACATGGTGTCGATCACGGCCTTGCGCTGCGCATCGCTGGCAGCGTCGCTGAGCAGGCGCGGGCCGCGCTTGTGCGCCATGCCGGCGACGCCGAGCGCGGCCAGGTCGGACAGCCGTGCCTTGCGCAGCCGGATGCGTTCGCCCTCCGGCAGGCGTGCATGTCCCGCAGCAGGGCTGGCCAGCGTCAACCCGAGGATGCGCTCCGGATGCCGTACGGCAAAGCGCACCGCCTGAAGGGCGCCCAGCGAATGCCCGACCAGGTGCATGCGGCCGATGCCCAGCGCATCGACCAGCCTGCGCAGCGCATCGCTGTACTCATCCGGTCCCGGTTCGTCCATCGGCAACAGCGACGACCCGCCATAGCCGGGCGTGTCCCAGGCCACCACGCGGCAATGCGCGGACAACGTGTCGAGTTGCCCCACCCATGAGCGGGCGCCCGATCCGACGCCATGCAGCAGCACCAGCGCCTCGCCACTACCCTTCTCCAGGAAGGTGAAGGTCGAACCTCCTGCCTCGATGCTTCGCACGTTGCCGACGGCTGCGGTCACTGCATTCCCCTTGCGCCGACACCCTGAAGGCTGCGATACCAGTGCGCATAATCCTCGAGCAGCCGGGCCATCGGATACTGCGGCACGTATCCGAGGTGCTTCGCCGCACGCGAGATATCCGCCGGCTTCCAGTCGCCGCCGCTCCAGGTCGAGCCTTCGGGTTGCGCCTCGATGCGCGTACGCGTCCCGGGGATCGCCGCCTCCAGTGCCGCGGCCAGTTCCTGCGGCCGGTAGATGCGGCCCATGGTGATGTTGAACACGCCGCGTCCGAGGTCTGGCGCGTCGATCGCCTGCACCGTCGCCCGCGCGGCGTCCTTCGAGTACACCCACTCCATCGCGGTACCCGGGATCACCGCCTCGCGGCCGTCCACCGCAGCCTCGACCATCGCACGGAAGATGCCGCTCGGACCGCCACCGCCGGGCCCGCTCCAGGGACCGGCGACCGGGCAGTAGCGCAACGCGGCGAACGCGATGCCGCAGCTGCGCGCATAGTTCAGGCCGATGCTCTCGACCGCCTGCTTGGTCGCCGCATAGAAGGTATGCGGTCGCGGCACCGCTTCTTCCTTCGACAGGTCTGCGCCATCCTCGCCGCCGCTCTGGTAGCGGTTGAGCACGCTGGAACTGGATGCGACCACGCGGCCGATGCCATGGATGCGCGCCGCTTCCATCACGTTGGCGAGCCCCATGATGTTCAGCTCGATCGCGGCATGCGGGTTGCGCTGCGCGCCGAGGGTCAGCAGCGGGTTGGCGGCGGTATGCACGATCGCATCGACCTTCGCCCTCGCAAGCGCCGCGCTGATCGACAGCGGTCGCAGCACGTCGCCCTCGAACAGGTCGATCGTCGACGGATCCAGCAGCGTGCCCAGTACCTCGCGCTGCGGACGGGCATCCATCACCAGCGGCCGCTCGCCGCGCTCGGCGAGGATCCTCGCGACCTGCGCGCCGACCAGCCCGGCGCCGATGATCAGTGTGGTCATGCCTTGCCCTCCATGCGGCCCAGTATAGACTCTGCCCATGCGAGCACTGCCGGTGAAAACGGCAAGGCCGGGTACGCCAGCGCGACCCTGACCGGTGCCGCAGCAACCAGGGGGATCACGATGTCCACATGCAGCCGCCTCGACCGGCCTTTCGCACGCCGGGTCGCCTTGCTCGCGTTACTGCCGGCGTTCGCAGCCTCGGCGGCCTTCGCACAGGATTACCCGTCGCGTCCGATCCGCTATCTCGTGCCCTTCGGGCCGGGCAGCATCGGCGACATCACCGCGCGCACCGTGGGCCAGAAGATGTCCGAATCGATGGGCCAGCCGATCATCATCGACAACCGGCCCAGTGCCGGCCTGATCGTCGCATCGGTCGCGGCCGCCAAGGCCGAGCCGGATGGCTACACCGTGCTGCACACCGGCAATGGCGCGGCCTTGACCGTGTCGATGTTCAACAGCCTGCCGTACGACATCGTGAAGGACTATGCGCACATCTCGACGCTGGGTTTCTTCGACATGGCCGTGCTCGGCGCCAATGACTCGCGCTTTTCATCGCTCGCCGACGCACTCGTGCACGTGCGTACCAACCCGGGCAAGCTCGACATCGGCACGCTGAACATCGGCAGCACGCAATACCTGGCGGTCGAGCTGTTCAAGACGATGGCCGGCATCCGGGCGCAGACCGTGCCCTACAAGACCTCGCCCGCCGCGCTGGCCGCGCTGCGCGGCGGCGAAGTGCAGCTGATGTTCGAAAGCGTCGGCGCGGTGATCGGGCAGGTGCGCGCGAACGCGGTGAAGGCGCTGGCGGTCACCTCGAACCGGCGTTCACCGCTGCTGCCCGGCGTGCCGACCGTCGCCGAGAGCGGTGTCGCCGGCTACCACGCAGCGTCCTGGGCCTCGATGGTCGCGCCAGCCCGCACGCCGGCGGCGATCATCGATCGGCTGAACCGCGAGGTGACGGCGGCGCTGGCCTCGCCCGACGTGGCAAAGCGCCTGCTCGATGTCGGCGTCGAGGCGCGCGGCAGCACGCCCCGGCAGGCCCATGACCTGATGGTGTCGGAGATCGGGAAGTGGCGCGAGGTGATCGAACGCGCCGGCATCCCGAAACAGTAACGACTACGCCTTCGGCGGTATCAGCGGCAGCAGCAGGTACGAATGCCGATCACCGCCCGAGTAGATCGTGTTCTCGGCACCGAGGTTGTAGTCCGCGTGGTAGTGGCCATAGAAGTTGCTGCCGATGCCATCGCGCGGCTGTATGTCGACGCGGAGGCGATGGCCCGTCTTGAACACCATGCTGGTGGCCCAGACCTCGACCTGGCATTCGACCGGCACGCCGGGCTCGAGCCACTGCCGTTCGTCGTGGGCATGGTAGGGCCGGTACGGCAGCGACTTCTTCGGGTCGAGCTTGCGATGCGAGGCACGCAGGCAACCCTTGGTCAGCGGCACCGCCTGGCCCTGCTGGCCGACTTCCCATACGTCCTCGCCGTCGGGCCCGATGTTGCGCAGCGTGACCACGATGTCCGCATCCTCGGACGTGCTCGAGATCCACAGGTTGAGCACGATCGGCCCGGTGACCTCGGTGTCTTCCTTCATCGGCGGGGTCCAGAACGAGGTGCCGAGCTTGTCCTTGCTCGCCAGCATCAGCGCGGTCGATGACGAGGACACGCCGGCCTTCGTCGAGCCGCTCGCACCGTAGGTGACGCTGCGCTCCTGCGCAGGTGGCGTGGTGTTCAGGATGCCGTCGACCTCACCACCGGCCTCGTCGATGTCGAGGTGGAAACGCGTCCACTGCGTGCGCGCGATCGGCCATTCGTCCTCGAAGCGGAACGCATAGGGCTCGGTGCTGCCGCCGGTGCGGATCTGCAGCTTGACCGGCGGCTCGTCCATGATGCCGGTGTCGATGCCCTTCAACCAGTGGTCCATGAAGCGCAGCTGGTCCATCCGCCCTTCCTCCGAGTGGAACGGATGGAAGTGGGTGCCGCTGTGGATGCGCAGCTTCTTGTGCTTCGAGGCCGCGCACAGCCACGCCTCGGTGTTGCCGCGCAGGTGCATGCTGTAGCCGCTCCAGTTGCCGACGCTGTACACCGGCACCTCGATCAGTTCCCAGCGTGCGCTGTTCATCCGCCAGAACCCGGAGTCGAGGTCGTTGCGCATGTAGTGCCACAGCATGTTGTTGTTGAACGCGTCCGGGTTGTAGCTGCGCGGCTTGCCGAGCAGCTGGTGCGCCATGTTCGTGGTGTGCCAGGACATGATGAAGCCCATCGCGAACAGGCCACCGTGGTAGGCCTGGTCCCGGTACTGGTCGGCCCTGCCCTCCCAGGGGATGATCGCCTTCAGCGACGGCGGCTGCAGCCCGGCCAGCCGCCACTGGAACGCTGCATGGTAGGACACGCCGTTGGTGCCGACCTTGCCGCTGCACCACGGCTGCTTCGCGATCCACTCGACGACATCGTAGGCATCCAGCGCTTCCTGGTACGAGCTGGGCTCGGACATGCCGGGCGACTTGCCGGATCCGCGCGAATCGACGCGGATCAGCGCATAGCCGCGCGGGCACCACCACATCGGGTTGGCCGTCTCCCAGTTCATGTACGGGTTCGGCGCCTCTTCCAGGTCCGCCGGCGGCCGCCACAGCTTGTCCTTCTGGTAGGGGCCGATGTTCATGATGCCGGGAAAGGTCTCGCTGCCGCCGTCCGGACGGAACACGTCCGCATACAGCACGCTGCCGTCGCGCAGCGGGATCTGCACGTCCTTCTCGACGATCAGCGGATAGTCCTTCGGTTGCGAATGGTTCGTGCTCTTGTCCGTCATCTGTTCATTCCCCCTCGTGGATCATTCGTGATGGTTCAGTCGACCTGCAGCGCGCCGGCCTTCACCAGCCGCGCGAGCCGTGCCACCTCGGACTTCAGCAGCTCGGCATAGCGCGCCGGCGGCCCGCCCTCGATCTCGATGCCGAGCGTGTCGAAGCGGGCGCGCACGTCGGGCATCGCCAGCACCTTGTCGACATCGGCATTGATGCGCTCGACGATCGCGCGCGGTGTCTTCCCCGGCGCATCGAGGCCGAACCAGACGATCGCGTCCGCGCCCTTGATGCCCTGCTCCTGGAAGGTCGGCACGTTCGGCAGCGAGGCCATGCGCTTCGCGCCGGCCGTTGAAAGCACGCGCAGCCGGCCGGCCTTGACCAGCGACTCGGCCGACACCCAGGTGGTGAACATCAGCTGGATCTGCCCGCCGGCGATGTCCGCGAGCGAGGGGCCGGTGCCCTTGTACGGCACATGGGTGGCCTGGATGCCGGTGGCCGCCTTGAACACCTCGAGCGCGGTATGCAGGTTGCTGTTGTTGCCGGCCGAGCCCCAGTTGATCTTGCCCGGATTGGCCTTCGCATGCTCGACCAGCTCGCGCGCATTGCGCGGCGGGAACGCCGGGTTGGCGACGATGATCAGCGGCGAATAGCCGATGAAGATCACCGGGGCCAGCTCCGCCATCGTGAACTGCGGCTTCGCGCTGAGCACCACATGGTTGACCGTCGGCCCCGGGTTGGTCACCAGCAGGGTGTAGCCGTCCGGCGTGCCCTTCGCCACCAGCGCCGCACCGAGCGCACCGCCGGCGCCCGGCCGGTTGTCGACCAGGACCGTCTGGCCCCATGCGTCCGACAGTTTCTGTGCGAGGAGTCGGCCGATGATGTCGTTCGAGGCACCCGGCGTGAACGGCACCACCACCCGGACCGGGCGCGACGGATAGACGTCCGCTGCCCAAACGGTGCCGGGGACGGTGGCCATCCCCAGCACCAGACCCACCCCTGCCGATATCGATGCCAGCACCTGTGCGCCGGCGGCCGCAGCCGAAAGCCTACCTGCCATCGTCCCCTCCTCCGCTTCGGACGGCCCCGTCATGGAGGCCTGCCCGATGATCATTAACGCAGCCAGGCCCCGAGCATACGATGAGCAGCGCGGGATGCGCGCGGGCCGAAGGAATCATGCCCACCCGGTAGGCGCCCAGTGCCCGCGGCCGTATGATCGACCTCGAGATGAACGTGACCGCCCCTGATCCTGCGGCACCGCTGCCGGTACGCACCGTCGGCATCGCCCGCCCGCTGCACTGGTTGCGCCTGGGTTGGGCCGACTTCGTGCGCACGCCGATGGCCGGACTCGCCCATGGCGCAGCGGTGGCGCTCGCCGGCTGGGCCGCGATCCTGCTCGCACCGAAGGCCTGGTGGCTCGCGCCGGGTGCAGTGACCGGCTTCGTGCTGGTGGCACCGATCCTGTGTACCGGACTGTACGAACTGAGCCGGCTGCTCGGGCGCGGCGCCCAGCCCGGCCTGGCCGATGCCGCACGCGCATGGCGCCGCGACGCCGCACCGCTGGTCGGACTCGGCCTGCTGCTCACCGCACTGGGCACCGCCTGGGTGCTGGCCTCATCGCTGCTGTTCTGGCTGTTCGTGAAGGCATCGATCACCACCCCGATCGAGTTCATCCGCTACGCGGTGGTCGGCCAGGGCCATCTGGCGTTCTCGCTCTGGCTGCTCGCCGGCGGCCTCGGGTCGGCGCTGGTGTTCGCGATCACCGCCGTCTCGCCCCCGCTGCTGCTCGGCCGGCGCGTCGGGCTGCGCTGCGCGCTGCTGACCAGCGTGCGCGCGGTCGGCGAGAACCCGCTGGCGATGGGCGGCTGGGCCGCGCTGATCCTCGCCGCGATCGCCGTATCGCTCGCCACCGCGATGATCGGCTTCCTGGTCGCCGTGCCGGTGATCGGGCATGCGACCTGGCACGCCTACCGCGAACTCGTCGTCACCGACGACGTACCGTTGCGCAGCGAATAGCCGATGGAAAACACCGTCTTCGGCTTCACGGAAGAACAGATCACCGAGATCGGCCTCACCTGGGGCATCGGCGGCTTCATCCTGCTGATGGTGTTCATCATCATCAGCGTCGCCCGAGAATCCAAGGCCGGCCGCTTCGGCACCTTCGTCCTGTTCTTCGTCCTCGCCTTCGGCATCTTCGGCTTCCTGCTCAAGCAGGTGATCCAGTGGTGGCTCGGCCTCGAGTAAACAATCCGGGTCAGAGACGAATTACCAGAACGCTGGAACGGGAAAATCGTCTCTGACCCGATTTTCCGCTAGGATTTGGCGAGGCAGGACGCCATCCATGAGCGTCCGCCGACACGGGAGGGGACGATGGAACAGCCGATGATCCGCCGGCGCTCGCTGCTGAAGGCAGCGGCCGCAGCCGCCACGACCGGACTGGTTGCCTGCATGCCGCATGCCCGCGACGGCAGCGCGATGGAGTCCGGTGGCGGCGCACGCCTGCCCACGCGCGGCGAGTACCTGATCCGCGGCGCGACCATCCTCAGCATGGACGCAGCCGTCGGCGACTACGAGCGCGGTGACGTGCATGTGCGCAACGGTTCGATCGTCTCGGTCGGCGCAGCGCCCTCCGCGGCCACCGCGAACGCCACCGTGATCGACGCCGCCGGCATGATCTGCATGCCCGGCTTCATCGACACCCACTGGCATCTGTGGACCAGCATCACCCGCCCGATCATCCGCATCGACGATCCGAAGCGCGGCTACTTCCCGGTCACCAGTTTCCTCGGCCGCTTCTACACGCCCGAGGACAGCTACCGCAGCGTGCGCCTCGGACTGTCCGAGGCGATCACCGCCGGCGCGACCACCGTGCACAACTGGGCGCACAACATCGTGACCCCGGAGCATGCCGACGCCGAGTTGCGCGCGATGCGCGACACCGGCCTGCGCGGCCGTTTCTCGTACGGCCCGGCACAGGGCATGCCCGACGACAAGCCGATGGACCTGGCCGGCCTCGCGCGCACCCAGAAGGCCTGGATGCCCAACGACGGCCTGCTCACGCTCGGCATCAACTCGCGCAATGTCGGCACAGACCCGAATCCGCTGCGCGGGAACATCCCGCTCGAGATCGTGCGCGCCGACTGGGGCGGTGCGCGCGCGCTGAAGCTGCCGATCACGCTGCACACCTCCGGCCCGAGCCCGATCACCATCCTCGAGCAGGCCGGCCTGCTCGGGCCCGACGTCCAGCTGGTGCATCCGCTGCTCACCACCGCGGCCGAGCGCAAGATCCTGCGCGAGCGCGGCGTGAGCTACAGCATCTCGCCGCTGGGCGAATCACGCCGACCCGCGAGCGCCGGCGTGATCCAGCTCGGGGAACTGCTGGAAGCCGGCGTGAAGACCAGCCTGTCGATCGACCATACCGGCACCTACAGCGTCGATTACTTCAATTGCATGCGCCTGCTCTACAACCTGCACCAGCACCGGATCGGGCCGAAGTTCCGCTTGACCGCGCGCCGGCTGGTGCAGCTCGCCACGCTCGACGGCGCGATCGACCTGGGCATCGCCGACCGCACCGGCTCGCTGACGCCGGGCAAGCGCGCCGACCTGATCCTGGTGCGTACCCGCGACGTGAATATCGCGCCGTCGGGCGACCCATATGAGGCGCTGGTGTCGTTCGCGCAGCCGCGCAACGTGGATACGGTGATCGCGGATGGGCGCGTGCTCTGGCGCGGCGGACGGTTCACCGCGCTCGACCATGGGCGGGTGCTGGAGGAGGCGGAGCAGTCTGCGGCGGCAGTGCGGGCGCGGGCCAAGTGGGGGTAGATCACGCCTCGCCAGTAGCGCCGCCCTTGCCAACGGAATCGGCATTGGCATAATATGCCAATGCCCTCAAACGCTGCGTGCCGTCCTTCATGCCTACGCGAAACGTTGTCCTCACTGATCATCAGGCAACCCTCGTCGAAGCGTTGGTCTCGACCGGACGCTACCAGAACGCGAGCGAAGTCCTGCGCGAGGGACTGCGATTGATCGAGGCCCGCGAGGCGCAGGACGCTGCACGACTGTACGCGTTGCGGCAGGCCGCGCAGGTCGGAATCGCCGACATCGAGGCGGGACGATTCCACAGCTTCGAATCGCAGGCTGATCTTCGGAATCACCTGAGCGAACTTGCGGGAAAGACGATCGGCCCCCGGCCTCCTGAACGCTTGAAGTGAGCGCGCGCCTGTGGTCCGTACGCCTGACGGCAGCAGCACAGGCGGACTTCACGGAGATCCTGCGTTGGACGGACCGGCAGTTCGGCAAGGCACAGGCTCACCGTTATGCGGACACGATCTCAGCAGCACTGGACGATCTGGCAGCCGGCCCGGCGGTCGCAGGATCTAAGAAGCGCGACGACATCCAGCCGGGTATTGTCTCGCTCCATGTCGCCCGCAATTCGCGAAAGGGGCGGCACTTCGTAATGTTCCGAGTGGGACGAACACCGCAAGGCGATGTGATCGATGTACTACGCATCCTTCACGATGCGATGGATCTCGAGCGCCATCTGCCTTAGTCGGCAGTTGCCACCACCCGCTCCACCCACGCCGCCGCCCGCATCAACCCCGCATCGTTCCCCGCCGCCGCGATCAACTGCACCCCCAGCGGCAACCCACCCGGCCCCTTCCCCGCCGGCACGGTGATGCACGGCAGCCCGAGCTGCGTCCACATCAGCCCGAACGTCGGCTCGCCGGTGCCTTCGATGCCCGGCGCCTCACCCGGCGTGCTCGGTGCCAGCATGATGTCGCAGGCATCGAAGTGCCGGGCCATCAGCGACATGCACTGGCGGGTGTCGGCCTGGGCCGCCTCGTAGGCTGCGCGGGTCACCTTGCCGCCGGCCGCGAGTCGTCCGCTCAGGCTCGGCGAGAGCAGCTCGGCATGCCGGGTGCGCTCATGCGTCAGCGCCCTGTAGAACTCGTACGAGCTGAACGCGATCTGGATCTCGTTCATCCGGTCGAACGCCAGCTCGAGCGACACCGACGACACCTTCGCACCAGCCGCCGCGAAGCGCACAGCCGACGACTCGATCAGCGCCTGCGTCGCCGCATCCGCCTTGTCCCACCAGGGCGTGCGGCACACGCCGATGCGCGGGGCGCTCGAAGACGGCGTCGCATCCAGCGAGAGCCCGGTCAGCCCTTCGGTCAGCAGCGCCGCATCGGCCACGGTACGCGACAGCACCCCCAGCGTATCCAGCGACTCGGACAGGAACTTCAGCCCCGCCCGATTGATCAGCCCGAACGTCGGCTTGTAGCCCACCGCGCCGCAGTACGCCGCCGGCCGGATGATCGACGAAGACGTCTGCGTGCCCAGCGCCAACGGCACCATGAAGTCCGCCACCGATGCCCCCGACCCGCTCGACGACCCGCCCGGCGTATGCAGCGGCGAATGCGGATTGCGCGTCTTGTTCGGATGCCTTGTCGCGAACTCGGTCGACACCGTCTTGCCGAGGATCACGCCGCCCAGTTCGCGGATCAGCGACACGCAGGCGGCATCGGCGATCGGACGATGGCCTGCGTAGATCGGCGAACCGTACTGCGTCGGCATGTCGTACGTGTCGATCACGTCCTTGATGCCGACCGGGATGCCATGCAGCGGCGAGCGCACGCCGTCCTTAGCCCGCTCCGCATCGGCGGCACGCGCCTGTGCAAGCGCAAGCGCCGGGTCGATGAACGCCCACGCCTGTACCGCATCCTCGCGCTGCGCGATCCGTTCCAGACAGGCCGAGACCAGCGCCTCCGAAGTGAGCGTGCCGTCCGCGATCGCCCGTGATGCCTGTACCGCTGTAAGTTCGTTCGCCTTCATCTCATTCACCGGTGATGTTCGCTGCCTTGATGACCTTGGCCCACTTCACCGTCTCGCTCTCCATCAGCTTGGCGAACTCGGCGATGGAACGGCGTGACGGGTCGATGCCCTGCTCGTCCATGCGCTTCAACATGTCGGGCGATTCGAGCGAGGTGTTCACCGCCGCATGCATCTGCGCGACCAGGTTCGCCGGCGTGGTGCGCGGCGCGAACAGCCCGAACCAGATGTAGGTCTCATAGCCGGGCAGTCCCGACTCGTTGATCGTCGGCACGTCGGGCAGCAACGGGTTGCGCTTGGGTCCACCAACCGCGAGCGCACGCAGGCGGCCTGCGCGCACCTGGCCCAGCACCGAGGGCAGTGAACCGATCTGCATCTGGGTGTTGCCGGCCGCGGTATCGGCCACCGCAGGGCCTGCACCCTTGAACGGGACATGTGCGATGTCCACGCCGGCCATCATCTTGAACAGCTCGGTGTTCAGGTGCGGGAAGCCACCGATGCCCGACGATGAATAGTTCAGCGACCCCGGCTTGCGCTTGGCCAGCGCGATCAGCTCCTTGACGTTCTTCACCGGCAGGCTCGGATGCACGACCAGCGCGCTGTCGCCGAAGCCCAGCAGTGCCACCGGCGCGAAGCTGTTCACCAGGTCGATCTTCGCCTTGTTGATGATGAAGCCGTAGCCGGTCGAGGTGAGCATGAAGTTGTGGCCGTCGGCCGGCATCGCGGCCGAGAACTCCATGCCGACGATCGATCCCGCACCCGCACGGTTCTCGATCACCACCGTCTGGCCCAGCCGCTTGCCGAGGTCCGCACCCAGCAGCCGCGCGACGATGTCGGTGCTGCCGCCCGGCGCCCAGGGCACGACGATGCGCAGCGGCTTGTCCGGCCAGGCGGCCGCGGTCCAGCCGAGGGTCGGTGACAACAGTGCGGTGGCAGCCAGGATCGAAGCCGGCAGGCCGGCACGCAGCGAAACTTTTTTCATCACTTCTCCAGGAGACAAGATGCAGTGGATGGCCTGCGGGGAAAGCAGGCGCCGATCAGGCCTGCAGCACCGGATGCCGCTTCGTCCAGCCGGTCGCCGCCTCGTAGGCCTGCGCCACCCGGTAGATCATCGCCTCGCCGAACGGACGGCCGACGACCTGCATGCCCAGCGGCAGGCCGCCCGAGCTGAAGCCGGTGGGCAGCGCCAGCGCCGGGTTGCCGGTGAGGTTGAACGGCGCGCGCGCCTGCCGCGCATAGGTGTACTCGACCTGCTTCGGATCGTCGATCCGGCAGGCCGGGTCGTGCGCACTCGCAGTGACCACCACGTCGACATCGTCGAACAGGCTGTTGAACGCGGCGGTCATCTTCATCCGCATGCGCGAGGCGTTCACGTATTCGGCCGCGCTGACGAACGCGCCCGGGAACAGCCGCTCGCGGGTGAGGTCGCCATAGTCCTGAGGACGTTCGCGCAACCAGCGCTCGTGCACCGCGTAGGCTTCCGACACCAGCAGCGTGCGGTTGCAGGCGGCGAACTGCTGCAGCGGCAGCGTCTCGACCTCGCGCACCACCGCGCCCAGCGATTCGAGCCGGGCCAGCGCCTGTTCGATCGATGCGCTCATCTCGGCATCGGCGACGAGGTCACGGTTGTAGAAGTGCCGCACCACCCCGATGCGCACGCCTTCCACGCCACGGTCGAGCAGCCCGGTGCAGCCGCCACCGGTGCGTGCCACGCTGCCCGGATCATGCGGGTCATGCCCGGCGATCAGGTCGAGCACGATCGCGTTGTCGCGCACGGTGCGGGTGAGCGGCCCGACATGGTCGAGGGAATAGGCGAGCGGGAACACGCCGCGCCGGCTCACGTAACCATAGGTCGGCTTCATGCCGGTGACGCCGCACATCGAGGCCGGGTTTCGGATCGAGCCACCGGTGTCGGTGCCGATCGCCACCGGCACGAAGCCGGCCGCGGTCGCGCTGCCGGAGCCGCTGGACGAGCCACCGCAGAAATGGTCGCGGTTCCACGGGTTGCGCGCCGGCGGCCAGGGCAGGTCGAAGCAGGGACCGCCGATCGCGAACTCGTGGGTGGACAGCTTGCCCATGAACACGCCACCGGCCGCGCGCAGCTTGCGCGTGACGAACGAATCGCTGGCGGCGACAGTGTCCTTCAGGATCGCCGAATGCCCGGTGGTGGGCAGCCCGGCATAGTCGACGATGTCCTTCAGCCCGTAGGGCACGCCATGCAGCGGGCCGCGCCAGCCGCCGGCCATGATCTCGGCCTCGGCGCGCTGCGCATCGGCCAGCGCGATCTCGGGCGTGAAGCGCAGGAAGGCGTTGAGCGCGCCGTCATGGCGCTCGGTGTGTTCGATCAGTCCGCGGGTGTATTCCACCGGCGACAGCTTGCGATCGCGGATCAGCGTCGAGGCT
Organism: Burkholderiales bacterium; assembly: GCA_044340265.1. GTDB lineage: Bacteria > Pseudomonadota > Gammaproteobacteria > Burkholderiales > CAIKXV01 > CAIKXV01. Next base: position 13,743 of record JBIITW010000024.1, read on the forward strand.
TCGGACAGGGACAGGGTATGCAGGTCGCTCATCGCAGGTATCCCTCAGCCGAGCCGGTAGACATGGGAAGGCTCGTCCGCCGCAGTCAGCGAACGCGTGTCGAGCACGGCGCGGCGCGACTGCGCAACCTGTGCGGCCTTCATGAACTGGCGCAGATCCGCATCGGTAAGCTTGTCGAGGCCGAGGGCCTTCGCCTGCGCCCGGATGTCGTCCGGGATCGGTTGTTCTTCTGCCACGGCTGTCCCCTCCTGTCAGGAAGGGGGCAGTCTAGCAAAACCCGGGGTGGCGACCGGCGCCTGCGCCACGGTTGACTGGCGACTGACCGAGCACCAGCCCGGTCGGGCGGGGGCTGCCGGCGCCGCACGGTTAGCCGGTATGATTCGGTGCACCTTGCCTTACCGATGTGACGGCTCCCGAAGCGAGAGCCCGTCCGCGCCCCCAGGAGGAGAACCCCATGAACGATCGCCGCAAACTGATCCGGACGGCCGCCGCGGTGCTGGCTGCCAGCGCACTGTCCACCCCGGTGCTGGCCCAGCAGTTCCCGGCCAAGCCGATCCGCACCATCATCCCGTTCACCCCCGGCTCGACCACCGACGTGATCGGCCGCATCGTGGCCGAAGGCCTGTCCGCCTCGCTCGGCCAGCCGATCATCATCGAGAACCGCAGCGGCGCCGGCGGCTCCGTCGGCTCGGCGGTGGTCGCCCGTGCGGATGCAGATGGCTACACCTGGCTGATGAATGCCGCCGCGCACTCGGCCTCGCTGGCCGCGTTCCCGAACGCGCCCTACCATCCCGGCAACGACTTCGCCGGCGTCGCCGTGTTCGGCGTGGTGCCGAACGTGCTGGTGATCTCGCCCGAGAAAGGGCTGAAGACGGTGAAGGCCCTGATCGATGCCGCGCGCAAGGGCGACATGACCTTCGCCTCGGCCGGCATCGGCAGCGCCACCCACTGGGCCGCCGAGCGGCTGCTGCTGTCTGCCGGCATCAAGGCCACGCATATTCCGTTCAAGGGCGGGCCCGAGGCGCTGGCCGACGTCGCCGCCGGCCGCGTCGACTTCCTGTCGATCGGCACCTCGTCCGGGCTGCCGTTCATCAAGTCCGGCCGCCTGATCCCGCTGGCGGTCAGCACCCGCAGCCGGTCGAGCGTGTTCCCCGACGTGCCGACCACGATCGAATCCGGCTTCGCCGACAGCGACTACACCTTCTGGAACGGCCTGCTGCTGCCGGTGAAGACGCCGCGCGCGCTGATCGACCGGCTGCATGCCGAGACGATGGCCGTGCTGAAGCAGCCCGCGGTGATGGAGCGGCTGGTGAAGATCGGCCTCGAGCCGATGCCGATGACGCCGAAGGAGTTCGACGCGCTGATCGCGGCCGAGATCAAGGCGAACCTGGCGATCGTGAAAGCGGCAGGGTTGAAGTTCAACTGAGGCAGGGGATGTCCGCCATCGCGAACCAGTGGTTCGCGATCCTTTGTGCGACGGCGGTGCTGATCGGTTGCGAGCGCGGTACCGCGCCTCCGACATCACAAGCGAACGTGCCGCCGCCGTCCGTCAAGGACGTCGTCGGACAACTCGAGGGGCACCACTGCCGGTTCGCCGTGGAGCCGCCGGACGCATGCGCGCCGAGGCCAGTCCGAGGACCCCTCGAGTGGGCCTTCACGCGACACGAGGACCGTTGGACCTGCCCGACGGGCGCCGCGCGGTGTCTCGGCAAGATGGGGCCTTACGCACGCCCCGCCGTTCCTGCGCTCATCAAGGCCCTGGCCTCGGGCATCAAGGATCATGACACGGGCGACGGCGTGATCCCGGTGCGCTCGTCCATCATCGAGGCGCTCGGCCGCACGGGCGACGTGCTCGCAGTCGATCCCGTTGCCGACCTGCTGCCCAATGAGCCCGATGCATATGCCGCCCTGGAGGCGCTTGCGGCGCTCGGTTCGCCGGCGGCACGCCGCGCCCGCGACGTGTCGAAGTTCCTCGAGGCCCGTATCGCCGATGAGGAGGGACGACAGGCCCGTTGCGCGCGCGCAGTGCAGCAGCTCGACTACCTCCTTGCGAACGACGCAGTCGTCGAACGTCTTCAGCGCGAGCGTCCGGCACAGACACGCTTCCTTATATCGCCTAAGGAACACGCGACTGCACTCGCGGCACTCGACCGCACGACCCAGCGCTACCGAGAGGCGCACGAAGGCCGGTGCCGTGATCTTGTCGGTGAAGCAGCCCTCCGGGCACTCGCGGCGATGCAGTGCGAAGCGTGCCTCGCGAAGGTCGTGGCGGCGCTTGCAACACCCGATATCGCGCTGCAGGCCGCATGGTCCCTTCGTGCACAGCCAGCGTTGCCACAGGGTGCCGAGGGGGCGCTCAAGGACGTGCTCGCATCGCCGATTCATGGCCCGCTGGCGAAGCAGGCAGCGAGGCAAGTACTGGACGGGATCGGCCGATGATTCGTGCACAACGGCCTTTCCCTTGCGCCTGTATACCTGATGACAGAGACTTCATTATCGTTTCAGGATTCGTTTCATTTATAGTCAATAAATAGCTATAGTCCATTCAATATCAATACTTTAAGCGTTTACTGATCGTTTCATGGACGTCGAGCCACTCCTGCGACTGCTCAGCTCTGCCGGCCGCTTGCCGGCGGCGGGTGTGCTCGACCGTCTAGGCACCAGCCGCGCCACCCTGATGCGAACCGTTCGCGCAGCCGGCGACCGCATGGTTGTCCGCGGCCGCGCCCGGCGCACCACCTACGCCGCAGCGCGCCTGCTGAGGGGACGACGCGAGCCTATCCCCCTGTTCGAGGTCGATGCGGAAGGCAATGCGCACGAAGCTGGCGAGCTCCAACTGATCGATCCGCGCGGCTGCGCGCTCGACGCACCCGGATTCCAGTGGCCGATGGACGAGGCCATGCGCGATGGCTGGTTCGAAGGCCTGCCCTACCCGATCGCGGACATGCGGCCGCAGGGGTACCTCGGCCGCACCCTCGCGCGTACCCACTCGACGCTGCTGCAGGTACCGGAGGATCCGCGCTACTGGAGCGACGACGACGTGCTGCATGCGTTGTCCGTGATCGGCGTCGACCTGCCGGGCAACCTCATCGTCGGCGAAGCTTCGTACCGGCAGTGGCAGGCCAGCCGGCAGCGAGACATGATCGATCCGGCGATGCACGATGTCGAACGGACATGGCCTGTACTGGCGCAGCAGTCGATGCTGGGTCAGATGGTCGGCTCGTCGGCCGGTGGCGAATTTCCGAAGTTCACCACCGTGCGCATGATCGATGGCCGGCCGGTGCCTGTGCTGGTGAAGTTCTCCGGGTCGGACGATTCGCCGGGGTCACGACGATGGTCCGACCTGCTGGTCTGCGAGCATCTGGCGGCGCAGGTCATCGCCAGGCATCTCGAAATTCCGACCGCGACAACGCGCATCCACCGTGCGGGCGACCGGACCTTCCTCGAAGTCGAGCGCTTCGATCGACACGGCCTGCATGGTCGCTCCGCCCTCTGCTCGTGGGCATCGCTCAACGACGCGTTGTTCGGCCTTGCCAGCCGGCCCTGGACGGAAGCGGCACGACGGCTGCGCGAGCGGGGATGGATCGATGCCGCGACCGACGATGCGATCGCGCGGCTGTGGTGCTTCGGCCAGCTGATCGGCAACACCGACATGCACGACGGGAACCTGTCGTTCACGCCGGTCGAAGGCGGACTGGCGCTCGCGCCGATCTACGACATGCTGCCGATGATGCATGCGCCGCAGCGGGGGATCGAACTGCCGGAGCGGAACTTCGAACCTGTGCTGCCGATGCCGTCGGAGCAGGGCCGGTGGCGATCAGCCGCGCGGGCGGCCGTCGCGTTCTGGAGGGCGGCAGAAGGCGACGAGCGGATCAGTCCGGATTTCCGCGAGGTTTGCCGTGCGACGGCGACGACGATTGCGCGGATCCTGGATCAGCACTAAGGTCACCCCGCGAAGGAGCACGACCATGGACGAGCAGGACACCGGCATCTGGGCACTGTGGTACGACCTCGCCGAGGAGACGCGCGACGCGTACTGCGACTGGTTCCACCATGTCCACATCCCGGAGAAGCTTTCACGTCCGGGGTACCGCTGGGCGGCGCACTACCGGCTCGGCCACGGCGGGCGCGGCCAGGGATGGCTGGCGCTGTTCGGCGGCGCGTCGGCGCACACCTTCCTTGCCCCACCGCCTTCCGAGCTCGTCACGCGGCAGAGCGAACTGACGCGACGCCACATGGCGATGCGCCAGCCGCTCGGCTCGGCGATCTTCGCGCAGGAGGTGCGCATCGACGGACCGGAAGCCGGACACCGCGACCCGCGCGCGTCGGCCCCGGTCGTGCAGTTCGGCCATTACGACGCCCCCGACGCGGCCACCGACGAGGCGATCGGCAGCTTCTACGCGCAGCAGCGCTTCCCGCTGCTCGCGCGGCTGCCCGGCATGGTGGCCACGCGCAAGCTGCTGGCGAGCGTCGGCGGCTGGCGCCACGGCGTCATGTACGAGTTCACCTCGCTCGCCGAGCGCGAACACCACTACGAGCCGCTGGAAGCCGAGGCACGCGACCCGTCGACGCGCATGGGACAGGTCGTGCCCAGGCTGCGGCATGCGCCGTTCTCGCCCGCGGTCGGGGTGCGTGCATGGCCGCCGGTCGACTGAAATTCGAGTCCCGTTGGCCGTTTCCAGCCGTCGACGTGCATACGACGTGTATACTTCGTATGGATACGCCGCAGGAGCTGAGCCATGTCGAAAGATGCCGTATTCACGATGAAACTGGAGCCCGAGCTCCGCGACGCCCTCATGGCCGAGGCGGAAGCGAGCCACCGTCCCGCGTCGCAGATCGTGCGCGAATTGATGCGGGACTTCGTCCAGCGCCAGCGCGAAGCGCGGGAACATGATGCGTTCCTCAGGGGCAAGGTCGCGGACGCCCGTGCACAGATCTCTGCCGGGCTGCACGCCAGCGATGAAGAGGTTGAAGCGCGATCGGCTGCGCGACGCGCAGGCTGGCGAAGCCCGACGGGCGGTCCTGACGCATGAAGGTACGGTGGGCCCTGTCTGCCGAACAGGACCGCATCGATATCACCGACTTCATCGCACGGGACAATCCACTCGCCGCCGTTGCGATGGACGAACTGTTCGCGGCTGCGGCAAGCCATCTCGCGGAGCATCCGTCGATCGGCCGTGCAGGTCTGATCGAGGGCACGCGCGAGCTTTTTCCGCACGATCGCTACCGCATGGTCTACGAGGTCAGGGATGACGCCGTCTGGGTCCTTGCGCTAGTGCATACGGCAAGGATGTGGCCGCCGCGACGCGGGTGACCAAGGCGGTGAATCTCACGAGCCTGCGGGTCCAACGCCGGATCGAGGAGGCGGAGGCGTAGCCGCAGCTCCCGACTTCACCAGCCCTGTCCCTGGTTCTTCTTTTCTCTTTCGAGGTCCTCCAGGGTCCTGACGCCGTGTATCGCACGTCCCAAGGCATACCCCGATACGGCAGACAACCCGACCCTGGCGATGGATGACAACCCCGAGCCTCCCGCCGCGGGTCGTTGCGCGCCAAGTTGCGCCCGGAGTTCCCTCACCTGGTCTTCAAGTTCGCTGATCCGCTCATCTCCCGCGATCAATGCGAAACTGCTCCCACTGCTGGGAAGTCAAGGGCCTGCGCCGTCGCCATCGTCAGTTGCCCCTGATGAACCCCAGCGCCGCCTCCGCACACGCCTGCGCATCACTCGCCGCGACGTGGTACGACTTTCCCGGCAGCACCAGCAACCGTGAATCCGGGATCTGCGCCTGCCACGCCCGCGTCCGCTCCACCGTCCCCAGCCCGCTTTCCTCGGTGGTGATCACCAGCGTCGGGCACTGGATCTTCGGCAGGTCCGCGCGGATGTCCGCATAGTTGATGCCGCGGTTGAAGCCGACCAGCGACGACACCGGTGCGCGTCCCATGAACTGCGTCCACCACTCGACGCCTTCCTCCGGGAAGTGTTCGCCCAGCCGCCCGGCCATCGTGCGGCGCGCCCAGTGCTCGGCGCCCTTCGTCTCGAATTCCTCGATGATCTGCGGGATCAGCTCGGCGCCTGGGCGCAGCGCCTGCGGCGTACCCACGACCACCAGCGACTTCACCCGGTCCGGCCGACGTGCGGCGAACGCGCGTGCAATGGTGCCGCCGATCTTCGCCGCGACCAGGTGGAAGCGCTCGATGCCGAGGTGGTCCATCAACCGGCAGTAGTCGTCGATCAGCGCATCGAGCGTCCACTCGTATTCGCGCGGCATCGGCGTCGATCGACCATACCCGCGCATGTCCGGCCGCACCACCTTCAGGTGCCGGGCCAGCACCGGCACCCAGGCATACCAGGCGAGCGAGCTCTCGGCATTGCCGTGGAGCATCAGAACCGTGTCGGCGTCGGTCCACGGATCGGCGAAGTCGTCGACCTGGTAATTCAGGTCGCAGTCGGGCAGGTTCAGCGTGGGCATGGTCGGTTCAGCGTCCGGACAGCAGCTGCATCAACCGGGCGACGCCACCCGCCGTTGCAAGCCCCTGCACTTCACCCTGCAGCGCATCGACACGCGCGCGATCGAACCGGCGCCCCAGCTCCGCCCGGAAGCGCGCGACATGGTCGTCCATCGTGAACGGCCGCGATACGCTGCCCTTCGGTGCGTCGATGAAGCGCTCGACCACCTTGCCGTCCTTCAACCGGAACGTAACCTTCGCGCCCACCGACTGCTCGGTGCTCACCCGCTCGGCATCGTCGTCGAGTTCGCACGACACGCGCGAAGAGATCGCCATCACCGACGGATCGGCAAGCGTGGTCTCGAAGTCGTCGATGTTCAGCGTGAAGCCTTCGGGAACGGTACGGCCCTGCTTCAGCACCATGGCCATGCAGAACGGCAGGCTCATCTGCGCCGCCTGGATGTCCTTGGGCTCGTTCACGGTCAGTCGGCCCTGGATCACCTTCGGGATGCCGACGCGGATGGTGTCGATGTCGTCGATGGTCAGGCCGTGCTCGGTGCACAGCGATGCGGTGGCCTCGATCGCGGACAGCACGCGTGCGCTGCTCGCATGCGGCTTGATCGCGGTCTCGAGCAATCGCCACTGTTCGCCCAGCCCGGACAGTCCCTTGTCGAAGTCGTGGCCATCGGCATACGCACGTGCAAAGCCATCCTTGCCTTCGATGATGTCCGCAGGCCCGGAGAACCCGGCGGACGCGAGCAGCGCTGCATGCACGCCCTCGCCCGCCGCATGCGCGGCATGGATGCGCTTGACCGTCGACCCCGAGTGGTAGAACTGGGTAAGGCCGCCGCTGAACGAGGCGACCAGGCCCAGCGTCTCGGCGATGCGCTGCGCACGATCATCGCCGTCGAACATCAGGCAGGCTGCGGCCGTCGCTGCACCGAAGCCGCCGCAGGTGGACGTGCTCTGGAAGCCGCGGCGGAAATGCGAGGGCTGCAGCGACAGCCCGATGCGGATCATGTTCTCGTAGCCGGCCGCGATCGCGGCGAGGATGTGTTCGCCGCTGGCGCCGCGCGCCTCGCCGACCGCCAATGCGGCCGAGATCACGATGCAGCCGGGATGCAGCATCGAGCCGACATGCACGTCGTCCGCATCGATGCTGCCGGAGAAGGTGGTGTTGACGAAGGTCGCGCGTTCCGGATCGGTACGGTCGTTCGAGAACAGGATCGTCGAACGGCCGTTGCCGCCGAGTTCCGCCGCCAGCTTCACCGCCCATCCGCTCCACGGCATGCGCTGGCCGAGCGAGGCCACGCGCAGGTAGTCGAGCAGGAAGATCGTCAGGTGTTCGCGCACCACCGGCGGCAGTGCGTCGTACGTGAGGCCAGCGGCGAAGGCCGCGAAGCGGCGGGTGACGGCGGGGGTGCGCGGCGATGCCGCGGTGGCCGCGTTGGCCGTGGACTGCGCCATCTCAGTTCTCCTTCACGCCGGCGGCTGCGATCACCTTGCCCCACTTGTCGTAGTCGGCCCTGTGGTACGCCGCCAGTGCAGCGGGGCTACCGCCCGCGGGCGCCGCGCCCTCGAGCGCGAGCGCCTTGCGGAACTCGTCGGTCGCCAGCGCGCGGTTGGCCGCCTTGTTGATCGTCTCGACGATCGCCGATGGCAGGCCGGCCGGGCCGTAGAAGCCCCACCACTGGCTGGACTCGAAGCCCGGGATGCCGGCCTCGGCAACCGTAGGCAGTTCCTTCGCGATCGCGATGCGCTGTGCGCTGGTCACCGCCAGCGCACGCAGCCGGCCGGCGCGCACCTGCGAGGCAACGCTCGGGTAGGCGGCGAACAGCACCGATACGTTGCCCGCCACGGTGTCGAGGGTGGCCGGTGCCGCGCCCTTGTACGGCACGTGCAGCAGCTTGACGCCTGCACCCTGGGCGAACAGCTCGCCGGTCAGGTGGCTCAGCGTGCCATGGCCGTTGGACGCATAGGCCAGTGCATCCGGTCGCTTCTTCGCCAGCGCGATCAGGTCGCGCACCGTCTTCGCCGGCACCGATGGATGGACCGCCAGCACGTTCGGTGCATGTCCGATCAGCACGATCGGGGTGAACGCCTTCAGCACGTCGAAGGGCGCCTTGCCACCCAGATGCGGGTTGATCGACAGCACGCTCGACGAGGCGAACAGCAGGTTGTAGCCGTCGGCCGGTGCACGCGCGATGTTGTCGGCGCCGATGTTGCCGCCGGCACCACCGCGGTTGTCGACCACCACCGGCTGGCCGATCGTCTCGACAAGGCGCGTGGCGAAATGGCGCGCGACGATGTCCGCGGCACCACCGGGCGGGAACGGCACCACCATGCGCAGCGGCTTGTCGGGGAAGCCCTGCGCATGGATCACCGGGGTGAAGGCGATGAAGCCGACCGGCAGTCCGGCGAGCGCCAGCCTGCGGATGAAAACCGTGGAGCGTGACACGATGCCTGCCTCGTCATTCAATGGTTGTGGCCCGGCGGCGGCTTGCCGTCCGTGCGGGGTTGCTGCACATGCACCACGATCTCGCGTTCACCGGCGCGTTCGAACTTCAGTCGCACCGGAAAGCGGTCGCCGTTCTTCAGCGGCACCTTCAACCCGATCAGCATCAGGTGGATCTCGCCACCATGGCGCACCTTGAGGCTGGCGCCGGGCGGCAGGTCGAGGGCGGGCAGCTGCCGCATCTTCATCACGTCGTTCTCGATCGTGCTTCGATGCAGTTCCACCGCCGCCGCGGCCGGGCTGCTCGCCGACAGCAGTCGGTCGGGTTCGCGTCCGGTGTTCTTCAGCGTCCTGAAATACACCGCACCGGTCGTCGCACCGCCGGGCGTCGGCGGCGCATAAGGATGGTCGATCACGATCGCGCCGGCGCGAAAATCGTGCGCGACTGCAGGCGGTGGCACGAACAGGGCCACGGCCGCGACGACGAACCCTGCGCAGGCGCGGCGGCGAACCCGCGATCGGATGCGTTGCTGCATCAGCCGAGGTGTTCGCGGAAGAAATCCACCGACAGTCCCAGCGCACGATCGGCTTCCGCCTTGCGGTACGGCTTGCCCCCGTGGCGCGCGAACGCATGGTCCGCCTCGGGATACTTGTGGATGGTCACCAGCGGATTCGGCGACAACCGGCGCTCGAGCATCTCGTTCACCTCGGCCTGGACCCAGCGGTCCTTCATCGCCATGTGCAGCATGAAGGGGCGGTGCAGGTTCGGTGCTTCGCGGATGTTGTGCTCGATGTAGGTGCCGTAGTACGCGACCGCGCAATCGATGTCGGTGCGGCAGCACATCAGGTAGCACAGCTTGCCGCCGAGGCAGTAGCCGACGCTGCCGACCTTGCCGGTGCCACCGGGGACCGTGCGCAGCCACTGCATCGTGTCCTCCATGTCGCGCACCCCGAGGTCGTAGTCGAAGTCGTAGTAGAGGTCGAACGCCTTCTGCCCGTCGGCCGGATCGCGGTCGGAAAGTTCGACCCCCGGCTCCTGCCGCCAGAACAAGTCCGGCACGAGGCAGATGTAGCCTGCCTCCGCGAACTCCTGCGCATGCCGGCGCATGGTGTCGTTCACGCCCCAGATCTCCATGATGGCGATGATCGCGCCGGCGGGCTTGCGCTCGGGCCAGGCAATGTGCGCGCCCATTTCGCCATCGCGCAGCTTCAGCTTGATGTCTTCGGTCTTCATCATCGACAGTGTCCACCCAGGGGCGATCGGATCGGGAGGGGGAGAGTAATCCAATGCGGGCGAACGCATCCGACGGACGGTGTGCACCGGCGACGCCTTGCCGCGTTGTACGTCGGGTGAAGGCGCGCGCGCCGCGCCGGAGGCCGCCTGACAAGTGTTTCGAAACTGTAACTACCGCAATGTTCCCTTGCATCCCCGCGCGCCCGGCGGCGCGCCGCGGGACCAGACTCTCGGCATGAAGACCCGCGCCACCAGCGGGCCACAGGAGGCATCCGTGACAACTGCATGCGACTCGACTTCGAACATGGCCCGTCCGCGCCGCATGGCCCTCGCCGCCCTGCTGCTGGCCGCGGCCACCCTGGCGCTGCCAGGACCCGTGCTCGCCGACCGCGGGCATCGACATTTCGGCCATGGCCATGGGCATGGCTGGCACGGCGGTCCCCGCTTCAGCATCCACCTGTCATCCCCGGCCTATCACCGGCCGCACTACTACGCACCACCGCGCGTGTTCTACGCACCGCCGTTCCATCACGCGCCGCGCGTGATCTATGCGCCGCCGGTGGTGTACGCCCCGCCGGTCGTGTATTCGCCGCCGGTGTTCGTTGAACGCGCACCGCCGGTGTATGTAGAGCGCAACGACATCGCCAGCGCGCCTCCGCCGCCACCGCCGCCGGTCGAGGCGCCGGCCGCCGCGGGCGCCTTCTGGTTCTTCTGTGCAGACTCACGGACCTTCTATCCGTACGTGACCCAGTGCGCCTCGCCCTGGGAGCGCGTCACGCCCACGCCGCCCGCGCCGCCAACGGCCAACCGCTGAACACTCGACGCAGGACGCAGATGCACGACATGAAACCTTCCTGTACCTCGTGGCGCCGGTCGGACCGCCCTGCCACCGGCGCGCTCGCCGCAGCCCTGCTGCTGCTCGGCGGCTGCGTGTCGATCCCCAGCGGCCCCAGCATGGCGACCTTCCCCGGTTCTGGCCGCAGCTTCGACGAGTTCCGGTTCGACGAAGCCGACTGCCGCCGCTATGCGTCCGATTCCATCGGCGGCAGCGACCCGTCGAGGGCGCAGGCCGACAGCGCGCTGCGCAGCGCGGCGGTCGGCACGGCGATCGGTGCGATCGCCGGCGCGGCCCTCGGTGGCAGCCAGGGCGCGGCGACCGGAGCCGGTGTCGGGCTGCTGTTCGGCGGGGTGACCGGCGCGGGTGCAGCCAGCGCATCCGGGCAGTCGACGCAGCACCGCTATGACAACGCCTTCGTGCAGTGCATGTATGCGAAGGGGCACAAGGTGCCCTCCACCGGCCTGTCGCGCAGCGCCCTGCAGGCGCCGGTCACGCGTGCGCCCGCGCCGCCCCTGGGGGGATTCAAGCCGCCCGTGGGCGCCGGCTTCGGACCGCCCCCGCCGCCGGTCAAGCCGGGCTACTACGGCCCGCCGGCCGGTTACGATCCGCGCTTTCCGCCCCCGCCGCCGCCCTGGATGAAATGAGCGCCCGCACGGCCGCGCTCAGCCCGCCTGCCCCGGCGTGATGCGCATCCACGCCCGGCCCCGGGTGCGTTCCACCACCAGCCGGTTGCGCGCGAGGTCGAGGCGGCAGGTCAGGTAGGCACGGTCGCGCACGTTCGACAACCGCTCGGGACGGAACACGGCTGCATTGGGGCCGCGACAACGCGCCGACTGCACCAGCAACCCGTTCGCAGCCTGGTCGTGCAGGTAGTCCCCGACCCGATGCGTGAATGCATAGCTGTGCCAGTCGACCAGCGCGGCATGGCGTCCCTCCTGGCCGCGCAGGTCGACCGCATGGTCAGCAGGATCGTCGGTCAGGTCGTCGAACAGGTCCTGCGAGTCACGGATGCCCGGGATGTTGCGCAGCAGGTCGCCATGGAAATCGGCATTGGCGGAAAACAGTTCCGCCGGCAGCGGCGCCACCTAGCAGCCGCGCTGGTGGTCGAGGTAGCGGCGCACAGCGAGCAGGCCCTCGAATCCGTGCGCGATCATCAGGTCGACCGGGCGCCCGCCCAGCCGCACGCAGGCACCAGTGGTCGAGCAGCCGGGTGACCAGCCGGGACAGGCTGGCACGGGCCTCGCGTGCGTGCAGGCCCGCGGCCGGGTCGGCAGGCCGGGCGCCTGCCGGGGTGCTGGACAATGCCGTCGCACGTGCGGGCATGGTCGGGGACAGTGATCAGTATGGTACGTACGTTGTACCAGATGGTACGCGCGGTCAATCCCGGGCGGTTGTCGATCGGCCGCCCGGGCGGCGCGGGTCGCGCCGGCTAGGCTGGATCCCGGCCGCCCTTGCGCAGCGCGTCCATCAGCGGGGCCATCGACGGCCACTGCTCGCACTGCCCGATCGCCTGCTCGACCTCGGCGACGCCGGCATCGGTCAGCACCAGCCCGGCCAGCTCGCGGAACTTCTCGCGCACCGGCGCCTCGTCCAGTGCCTGGCCTGCACGCCGGTCGTCCAGCACCGACTGCACGTCGCGCCGACCGTCCTTCAGCACCAGCGTCACCCGCGCCGGCTTGAGTGCCGGCAGGCGCGCCGTCATCGCCTTGTCCTCGACCACGCTCACCCGCTGGCGCAGCGCGGAGATCACCGGATCGCGCACGGCGGCGTCGGTGAACGATGCATAGCCGAGGTGCCCGTTCACTGCCAGCGCGGCCGCGGCATGGGGCAGCGAATAGCGCGCGCCGAAGTGTCCGGGCGGCTCCTTCACGCCGAGCCCGGCCGCGAAATCATAGGTCTCGACCTCGATGCGCTCGATGTCCTGCGGCGCAGGACGCAGCACCGTCAGCGCATCGCCCAGCGCATCGAGCGCCGGATAGATCGGGTTGCAGCAGGCGCGCAGGCGGAACAGCACCTGTTCGATCTCCCAGCGGGTACCGAGTCCGTCGAACACCGGGGCGTCGTTGAAGCCGACCGACAGCAGCTCGACCATGGTCTGCTCGATCGCATCACGCTGCGCGGTGAAGCCGGCCAGCACCATCTCGGGCGCGGTCACCGCCGCCATTGCCGACATGCCGCCCGCGGCATTGATCGTGGTCGCGCCGGCCACCACGTTGCCATAGCCGGCGGTGACCATCAGGTTGCCGCCGATGCGGATCGCGGTGCCGGTGGCGGCCGCATCCAGCCCGCGCAGGCGTGCACCGGCGGCGATCGCGCCGAGCATTCCGGCCTGTCCCAGCGGATGCGCGAGCGGGCGGCGGGTGGTGGCCGCGCCGAGGCGGATGGCCACGTCGTAGCCGGTGATCAGCGCGGCGAGCAGTTCGCGTCCCGTGCTGCCTGCGCGCTCGGCCACGGCGAGCGCGCCCGGCACGATCTGGATCGCCGCCTGGCAGGACACCTTCGCATGCGTCTCGGTCATCTCGATCGCGCGCCCGGCCACGCCGTTCAGGAACGCGGCACGGCCGGCATCGTTCGTGGTCCAGCCGCGCGCGAGCACGGTTGCGCCGGTACCGGCCCCGAAGGAGAGCCCCTTTCGCAGGCCGACCACTTCGGGCTGCACCGAACCGCCGAGGATCACGCCGATGGTGTCAAGCAGCACCAGCCGCCCGAGGCGCTGCACGTCGGCGGGTATGGCGTCCAGCGCGGTCCCCGCCACCAGGTCGGCCAGTGCATCGATTGCCCTGCTCATCGTCGTTCCCTCTCGTGTTCATGGATGCCGTGCGGTCCACGCCCGCCGGCGACCGGCTCAGTCGAACCCGTAGAGCCGGCGCGGATTGTCGACCAGGATCCGGCGCCGCATCGCCTCGTCCGGCGCCCATTCACCCAGCATGTCGGCGAGGTCGCCGTCGTCGGGCATCTTCTCGCGTGCGCTCGGATGCGGCCAGTCGGAACCCCAGACCACGCGCTCGGGTGCCACTTCGATCATGCCGCGCGCGAACGGCACCAGGTCCGGATAGTGGGGCACCGCATCGGAGACGAAGTACGGCCCCATCAGCTTGGCCCAGACGTTGTCACGCGAGAGCAGGCGCAGCAGGGCGCGGTACGGACCCGACTGCAGGCCCTCGACGGTGGCGATGCGCGCGAAATGATCGATCACGACATCGATGTCCAGTGCCGCCAGCGCCTGCTCGATCTGCGGCATCATGCGCAGGTCGAGATAGAACTGCAGGTGCCAGCCCAGCGGCTTGATCCGCTCGGCCAGGCGCGGCGCGTCCTCGATGCGCAGGCCCGGCGTGGCCGAGGCGGTGTTGATGCGGATGCCGCGGAACCCCTGCGCATGCAGGGTCTCGAGTTCACGATCGCTGATGTCGGCAGGCACCACCGCGACCCCACGCAGGTCGAAGATGCGCGACTGCAATGCCTCGCTGATCAGCGAGTTGTCGGTGCCGTAGACGCTCGGCTGCACCAGCACGCCGCGCTCGCAGCCCAGGGTGCGCAGCATCCGCACATAGGCGGGCAGCGGCGTCTCGTGCGGCACGAAATGCGTCTTCGGCAGCAGCGGGTACTGCGCCTGCGGTCCGAACACATGCGCATGGCAATCGCAGGCACCGGGCGGGAACGGCCGGGCGGGGGGATGCGGATCGGCCGCAGGCGGCGGGATGTCGGGCGCACGGCGGGAGGAAGCGCTGGCAGCTGGCGTGTCGGTCATCGCAGAGAGGAACGGTTAATCTTGCGCACGACGATATCACTCCCGAAGGATTCGCCCCATGCTTGCAGACGGAAGCTGCCACTGTGGAAACATCCGCTACGAGGCAGAGGTCGATCCGGCCAGGGTCGCCATCTGCCATTGCACCGATTGCCAGGTGCTCACCGGCTCTCCCTACCGGGTGTCGGTCGTGGTGCCCGCAGACAGGTTCCGGCTGCTGGCCGGCGAGCCGAAGATCTACATGAAGACGGCCCAGAGCGGCAACCGGCGCGCCCACGGGTTCTGTCCCGACTGCGGCACGCCGGTGTTCGCCCGGCCCGACGCGGATCCGCCGCCGACCTACACGCTGCGCATCGGCAGCCTCGCCCAGCGCGCACAGCTGCCGCCGCAGCGGCAGATCTGGTGCCGGTCGATGCTGGACTGGTCGCAGGACGTCCGCGGGCTGCCGTCGTCTCCGGGTCAATGACCACGCTGGGCCCGCGATCGGCACCACGGCAACCCTGAAACCGCACGATACGGGCGCGAAGCAGCCGAAGCTCTGAGTCCGAAGGACCGTCGCGCGCCCGCCGCGCTTCATCCCACCGGGGAAGATGCCGGCGAAGGAGCCTTGCGCGGCTGCGCCGCCGCTTCGGGCAGCACGGGCACCGGTCCCAGCCATATCGCCCAGGCATGTCCGCCTTCCAGATGGTCGCCGATGGTCTTCACCACCGCCAGCACCGGGATCGCCAGCAACAGTCCCCAGCCGCCCCACAGCGCGCCGAACGCAGCCAGGGCGATGATCGCCACTGCGGGGTCGAGCTCGCAGGCCTTTCCCTGCAGCCATGTCCCGGCGAGCATGCCGATGCCGCCCGCGATGATCACCGTGCCGACCCCGAGCGCGATCGCCGGCACTGCGTCGCCGAACTGCGCCAGCCCGATCACCACGAGGGCAACGGCAATCAATGTCGTCCCGATGTAGGGCACGACATGGAACAGGCCGGTCATCGCGCCCCAGAGCGCCGGCTGCTCGATCCCCATCAGGTGGAAGTAGCCCCACGCGCAGAGCGCGATCAGCATGTTGCTGAGCACCAGCGTGAACAGGTAGCGCTGCAGCCGCTGGCTGATGTCCTCCAGGACATGGAACGTCCGCCGGCGCCGGGACAGTGACGGCCCCATCGTGCGCATCAGGGTCCGCCGGAAGTGATCGCCGGCCGAGAGCAGGAAGAAGGCGATGAGCGTCGCCGTGCCGATCTGCACCAGCACGCCGACCAGCGCGGTCAGCTGTCCGCGCAGCATTTCCATCAGCGCCGGCATCAGGGTTGGCGTCGGTGGCGCTTCGCTGCCCGATGGACGGCGCGCCTGCGCCGGTGCCGGCTGGCTGCCTGCTGCCGATTCGAGTTCCTTCGCCGCTTCGCGCAGGCGGGCGAGCGGACCGTCCCGCCCGGCCATGCCGCGGATCGATTCGGTCAGGGCCCGGGACGCCCGGGGCATCTGGTCGATCAGTGCGGATGCGTCGTCCTGCAGCGAGATCGTCCCATAGACCGCCCCGCTCGCGACACAGGAGAGCACCAGTGCCGCGCCGATCGGCCTGGGCACGTGCAGCCGACTCAACCAGCCGACCGGTGGCGCCAGCGCATAGGTCATCAGCACGCCGACCACCAGCGGCACGAAGAAGGCCTGGCCCACATGCAGCAGGATCACCAGTACGCTCGCCGCGAGCAGCCAGGCCGCGAGCTGGATGCTGCGCAGCCGGGTGCCCGGGGCAGGTCCTTCGATGCTCAAGTCGACGGGTTACGCGAAGTGTCAGCGATGCTGCGCACGGAAACGGTCGCGCAAGGCCTGGATCTCGTCATGGTTCTTCTTCGTGCCTGCGTACTGCCTGCGCACGATGTCGGCGATGCTGGACGGCAGGTGCTGGCTGATCGCGTCATGGTATCGGGCCATCGCGGCGTCCTCGCCCCGCTCGCATTCCTCGAGGATGTCCAGGTCGTTCATTGCAGAGACGCTGGCGCGCAGCGTCACCCAGCCGCGGTGCAGTGCGCCCGAAGCGGTGCCGCCCTCCGCAGGATCCCCGCCCAGTGCGACGATCGCGGCCGCGAGTTCGACGCCTGCGCGCTCGCAGTCCCCGGCTCGCAGTTCGAAGGCCGCCTTCAGTTCCGGCGATGCCGCCTGCTGCACACACGTTCGAAACCCGTACTCTCCGTCGCGGCAGTTCTCGAGCAGGTCGTTCAGCGCGTCCACCACGTCAGCGTTGTCCATTCATTGATTCCTCAGGTTGAACGGGCTGCTGCCAGGCGCCTTCGTCGGCGCAGCCCGCCGATCAGCGGGTGGCGGGCGCCGGATAGGCGCGCCGGTTCTCCGAATTCCAGCGCTCATCGTTGAAGTTCGGCCAGGCGTTGGCCGGGAATCCGGGCGCGGCCTGCAGGCGCTTGCGGTCGATGTCGAGCACGAAGTGGTCCTCGTTGGCCACCGGTTGCAGCGCCTTCCACGGCACGGCATGCAGCCGGTCGCCGATCCCGAGGAACCCGCCGGTGGAGACCACGGCATAGGCGACATTGCCCGTGCGGTCGAGCACGATGTCTTCGACATCGCCGATCTTTTCGCCCTGCCGGTTGCGCACGTTGGTCCCGATGATCTTGCTCGCGCGGTGGCGACGCTCCCAGTCGCGCTCTGCACGATTGCCGTCCATGCGCGCAGGGCTCCCGGTCGCCGGGCGCGACACCCCGGGGTCCTTGGGCGTTACCGCAGGGGTCTGCGCCAGCGCAATGCCGCCCGCGGACATCATGAGCGCCAGTGCAATGGGTCGCAGTTTCCGGATCTGTTCCTTCATTTCGCTTCTCCTGGATTAAGTACAGCACCCCGGATGTGCGCACCCTCCATGCCCGTGCCGGCCTCCCGTACCTGCGTCCCTTCCCGGCCTCCGTTCCCGGCCGAAGCTGCCTGCTCATTTCCCCGGACGGCGGATTTCGGTAGATTGCGGGCTTCCTCGTCTTCCGACAGCCCGCCGCCATGCCCGAGCGCATCCTCGTCATCAATCCCAACAGCACCCGATCGGTCACCGAACAGATGAGTGCCGCGGTCGAAGCCATGCGCCTGGCGGGCGGGCCTCAGATCCTCTGCGAGACACTGCATGAAGGTCCGCCCGGCGTGGAGACCCAGGCTCAGGTGGACGCCAGCACCGGGCTGCTGCTCGACTGGCTCGCCCGCCATCCGGAGATGGCCGGCAGCGATGCGATCATCATCGGCTGCTTCTCTGATCCAGGGTTGCATGCGCTGCGCGAGGTCTACCGG
>JBIITW010000025.1:0-31491 GCA_044340265.1 Burkholderiales bacterium
GAAGGTCACGTTTGGAAACAGCCGGAGGAAGGTGCGACGCGCTTCGACGCGGGCGATACGCGCGTTGTAGTGCTGCTCTCTCAGATCCGCGTTGGCCAGCAGCGCGACCTCCTCGAGGGATTCCACGGGCAACATCAGCACCTCGGCACCCGGCAGTGCGCTGGCCGCCGGCTCAACGACGCGCAATGCGGTACCCAGCGGCGCATTGATCAGCTGCGCAAGGTCGACCTGTGCAGCCGACAGCTCCTGGGTGATCGATTCCAGCAGACGCAGGTTCTCCAGCAGCTGCCGCTGGTAGCGCAGTCCGTCGATCGGATTGCGGATGCGGCTGGCTTCTGCCCGGCGCGCATCGGCCAGGGCCTTCTCGGCCTCGGCGACCGTCTGGCGCAGCCGCAGTTCGAGCTTCTGCGCGCTCGCGGCGCGCCAGAACGCCACCCGGACGTCCTGCATCAGCAGGTGCATCGCGCGGCGCCGACGCTCGGAGGCGATCAGGAAGCGGTCCCCCTGCTGGCGGACGTTGTAGTAGCCAAGTCCGAAATCGAGCAGGCTCCAGCTCACCCCGAACTCGGACAGGGTGTGGCTGTTCTCCTGAGACAGGTAGCGCGAGGGGGCCACCTGCCCCGTCGCGAGGTCGACGCTGCTCGTGATCCGGTCGCGGTCGCGCGACATGTAGCCGGCCTGCGCGACCAGCTTGGGCAGCATGTCCAGACGGGTAAGGTCGATCTGCTTCAGTGCCAGAGCCTCTTCCATCAGGCGCACGCGCCGGTCGAGGTTGTACTTGAGTGCGCGCGCCTGCGCCTCGGGCAGCGTAAGGGCCTTGGTGATCGGCTCGACGGCTGCGCGCGCGGCTGCACGGTCAGCCTGGGACTGCCGGGTCAGGTCGACCTCGGACAGCGGTTCGGGCTGCATGGACGCGCAGCCGCCCAGCGCCAGAAACAGCGCTGCCGCAGGTGCTGCCCGGGTCAACAGGCGCCCTGACGCGCGGATGGAGGTGTTGTGACTTTTGTTCATTAATTGACCTTTTGTCAATAAATCAATCAGTTTGCGTGTAGTTCTCATACCAGCCGAGTATGCCATATACACAATTTCTGGCTATCGCTCACGCGAAAGCGGCGTATCGAGCCCGAACAGGCCTGCCAGGCCCGGGGTGACATGAAGCAGCCGATAGCGAGCGAGCGAGCGGTCCACGACCGAGTCGATCAGGTCGCGCGTCACCAGGTACAGCTCCTCCTGGGATCGCAGCAGGTCGAGCAATGAACCCCGGTTGTAGACGAACTGCTCGCGAACCGCGCGCAGCGATTCGCGCGTGTCCTCGGCCGTCTGCATGCGTGCAGCCACGATGCGCTCGCCGTTCTCGACGTCGGCGAGCGCCTGTTGCAGCGCACGCTCGACCTCGCGCAACGTTGCGTCGTACTCGAACATCGACTGGTTGCGCCTTTGCGTCGCCAGGCCGATGCGCGCCGTGTCCGCCCCGCCCGTGTAGAGGTTGTGCCGGAACAGGACCAACGCCGAGGTGTCGGTGCCGGGCAGCCCGTTGCCGGCCAGGTCGCGCCGGTTGAAGGACAGTTCGGCGCTCACCGTCGGGCGTCCGCGTGCGCGCGCAGCGGCGACCTCGGCACGCGCCGCCTCACGGATGGCTTCAGCCTCGCGCAGCGAGGGGTTTGGCACCGGCCCCGACGTCGCCTCGGACAGTCCTGCGACAGCAAGGGGCAGGTCCGGCGGCTGCGGCTCGCCCTTGGGACGCGTCCCGAAAGCCTCGAGGTAGGCTGCCTCTGCGCCGCGCAAGCGGTTTTCGATCACCGCCACCTGGGCCTGGCTCTCCGTGTATTTGGCCCGCGCCCGCACGACATCGGCCTGGGTGCCGCCGCCGACACGGAAGCGCTCGTCCAGGTACTGGACCAGCGTGTCCTGTGCAGCAGCGCTGCGCCGGGCGAGGGCAAGCTGGGTGCGTGCGCGGTAATGCTCATAGAACGCGGTGACTGCGCGCAGGGCCAGCGCGGAACGCTGCCCGTCGAGCCTCGCCTGTCCGGCCAGCTCGCGCCGCTCACCTGCCTCCACGCTGCGATCGACTGCGCCGAAGTCATACAGCAGCTGGCGGGCGGTCACCGCCACGGCAGCCCCTTGCTGTACACGCTCGGGCGTTCCGCTGAAGTTCGGATAGCGCACGTCATCGAACCGGCGGCGGCTGGCTTCCGAGCTGGTGGTGAGCTGCGGAAGGCGCCCGGCGGCAACCTCCTGGGTGGCAAAGGCAAGCCCCAGGGCGAGTTCGGTGGTCGCACGCACGTCTGGATGCGACCGTACCGCCGCAGCGACATTCTCGCGGAACGTCACGCTGTTGCCGTCCTTCCCGGGGGTGCGGGCGACTGGCAGGAATGCATCGAGATAGGCGATCAGCTCCGAGCCGATCGCCTGGCCCGCCGAAGCCAGTGCGGGATCCGGCAAGGACATCATCGAAGGGGGCACCTGCACCACCGGGGGCGGCAGCGATCTGTCGGCAGCAACTGCGACGGAGAAAGGGGCGGACAGCGCAAGCGCAGCCAGGACAACAGAGCATTTCATGGAAGGTCTCGAACAGTAGTCATTGAATTCAGCAAGCGCGCGCGGCATGGCGCGCACGGGCGAGGACTTCGCCGGCAAGCGTGGCAATCTCCGCCGCCGTGTCGACCCAGAGGGGCATCGGCAAGCCCCATTGCCCGGCGCGCGAGACCTCATCGAGCGCCAGCACCAGGGCCTGCGCGTTTTCGCGCGACAGGGGCAGGTCCATCAGCAGCCCGTGGTATCCGAACAGCCACACCCGCACGCCGCCGAACATCGCACCCACGTCCAGGTCGATCACGGGGTCCTCGACGCCGCCATGCGCGCTGTGCTGGTCTCGCGCGACTCTGGTCACCGTCTCCCGCGCCCGCAGCTGCTCGCGGGTCAGGTGCGACAGCCCATCGTCTTCCGCAGGCTGCGGGACCGATCGCTGCACCAGCAGGGGTTCCAGCCGCCGCAGCAACTGGCCACACAACCGGCGATGGATGCGAACCCTGCGTGAACCCGTCCATTCCGTCTGCAGGCCGAGCAGCACGAGCTGCATGCACTGCCCGTCCATGCTCAGGCCACACGCTACCTTGATGCGCTTTTCATCCATGGCTGCTCAACGCTCCCTGAACGCGTTTTCCTTCATCGCCACCAGCGGCTTGGTCAGGTAATTCAAGACCGTCTTGCGCCCGGTGATGATGTCGGCCTGTGCCTGCATTCCAGGCAGGATCGGCAACTTGCGGCCGAGGACTTCCATCATGGTGGTGCGGGTTTCGATCCGCGCCAGGTAGAAACTCTCGCGCTCGTCGACCTGGACCGCATCAGGCGAGATCCGGGTGACCACCCCCTCCATCGAGCCGAAGATCGAGTAGTCATAGGCGGTCAGCTTCACGCGGGCCGGCTGGCCGATGGTCACGAAGCCGATGTCCTTGGGCTGGATGCGCGCCTCGATCACCAGTTCGTCATCGGCCGGCACGATCTCGGCGAGCGGCTCGCCCGGCTTGACCACGCCGCCAACGGTCGAGACGAACAGGCGATTCACGATGCCCTTCATCGGCGCACGCAACTCGGTGCGATCGACCCGGTCGGACAGCATCGGCAGCAACTTCTCCTGCGCCCGCAGTTCACCGGTGACTCTGCTCAGTTCGGCGGCGGCTTCAGTCCGGTACTGGCGCTGGGCTGCCGAACGCCGCGCCTGCAGTTCCTCGAGGGCCGCCTCCAGCCGCGGGATGGCCAGGCGCGCAGACTCCCGCTTGCCTTCCATCTCGCCCAGGCGCCCCTCGAGACGTACCAGTTCCAGCCTCGGCTCGAGCCCTCGTTCAACCAGGCGTGCGACGATCACACGCTCTTCCCGAGCGGACTTCAGGATGCCTTCGACAGTCGCCAGCGTCACCCGCGTATCTTCAGCTTCCTTGCGCCGCTGAACGGCCTGGGAGTCGATGACCGACAGCTCGAGGTCGAGCCGGGCCCTGCGGCTGGCGAATTCAGCCGACTCGGCAGCGACATAGTCGCCCCCCTCGAGCCGGGCTTCAGGCGGAAACACGGGCTTGTCCGCACCTGCCGCCTCGGCGCGCAGGCGCGCCGTGCGCGCGATCAGCGCGACCGCCTGCGTCTTGCGGCTTTCGTACTCGCCGCCCGCCTGGGTGGGCGACAGGCTGATGATCAGGGCTCCCTTCTCCACCATCTCGCCCTGGCGCACATGGATCTCGCGCACGATGCCGCCTTCCAGGTTCTGCACGACCTGCAGACGCGCCGACGGAATCACGCGCCCGTCCGTCCGGGTCAGTGTCTCCACCTCCGCGTAGGCCGCCCACACGATCAGCAGGACGAACACGGCAATGATCGCGTAGAGCAGTCCCACAGAAACCTGGTGCGGCTTGCCAATGCGGATCGAATAGGCAATGCCGGACTCACTGGGCGGCTTGGCCGGAGCCTTGGCCGGCGTCTTGTCCGGTGTCTGCCCCGAGGTACGTTCATTCTTTGACATGGTCAGACTCCTCCTGCTGCTGCCGTCGGCGCCATGACGGGCGCGAGGATCGTTGCTTTCGGTCCATCGGCGATCACCTTGCCGCCGTCCAGCACAAGCACCCGGTCAACCAGGTCGAGCAGCGTTGCCCGATGGGTGATGACCACTACGGTGCTGTCCTTGAAGGCGAGCTTCATCCGCTCGATCACCTGGCGCTCGCTGGTTGTATCCATCGAACTGGTGGGTTCATCGAGCAGCAGCAGCGGCGGGTTCTTCACGATCGCCCGGGCGATGGTCACCGCCTGGCGCTGGCCGCCCGAGAGACCTTCTCCGCGTTCGCGAAGCATCATTCCGTAGCCATCCGGATGCGTAGCGGCAAATTCGTGCACGCCCGAGATGCGCGCGGCTTCCATCAACTGCTCATCGGTCGGGTCGTCCGCGCCCAGGGCAATGTTCTGCTTGAGACTGCCGCTGAGCAGCCAGACGTCCTGCATGACCGCGCCGATGCTGCGCCGAAGGTCTGCCGGGTCGACCTGCCGGACATCGATGCCGTCGATCAGGATCGATCCTTCCTGCGGCTGGTAGAGACCCAGGATCAGCTTGGCAACGGTGGTCTTCCCGGAGCCGAGCCGGCCGAGGATGGCTACCCGCTCGCCACGGGCGATGGTGAAGCTCACCCCGTCCAGCCCGCCCTGCTTCTGCCCCGGATAGGCGAACTTGACGTTGCGGAACTCGATGCGCCCCTCGAACCGCGCGCGGTGGATGTAGGCGATGTTGTCCGTGTGCTCACGCGGCGCCTTCATCACGGTATCGAGCGCCTTGTAGCTCGCCAGCGACTGGTTGAGCCGGGTGAGCAACTGGGCAAGCTGAGCCAGCGGCGCCACCGTGCGTCCGGCGAGCATCGAGCACGCCACGATCGCACCGGAGCCGATTTCGCCGTTCGCCACCAGGAACACGCCCATGGTGACCGTGCCGACCCACACCACCTGTGAGCCGAGGTTCGCGGCATTGCCCGCGATCTGCGCAATCACCCGGGACTGGAGTCCGACGCGCGATTGAAGCGCGACCGCGTCCTGCCAGCGCCGGCGCATCATCGAGCCTGCGCCCAGGGTCTTGATGGTCTCGATGCCGCCCAGCGTCTCGACGAGCACCGCGTGCTTGTTGTGACCTTCCTCGTAGCCCATCTGCACCAGCCGGCGCAACCGCGGCTGCACCACCACGCTCACCAGGACCACCAGCGGCGCGACGATGATCGGCAGCCAGGCCAGCGGCCCGCCTACCCACCAGATCACGACGATGAACAACAGCGCGAACGGAATGTCGATCAGGGTGGTGAGGGTCGCCGAGGTCAGCAGTTCACGAAGCGAGTCGAATTCCCGCAGCACGCTGGCGAGGCCGCCCGTGCTGCCCTTGCGGGCCTGCATCTCCATCTCGACCACCTGCTCGAAGACGGTGTCTGCCATGACCATGTCCGCGCGCGCACCGGCGACGTCCAGAAAGTAGCCACGGATCGTGCGGATCGCGAAATCGCCCACCAGCACCAGCGTCACCCCGATCAGCAGCGCCCACAGCGTCTCGAACGCGTTGTTCGGCATCACCCGGTCGTAGACGATCATCGAGAAGATGGCCGCGGTCAGCGCAAACACGTTGGTCAGCAGGGCTGCGGCGGCAACCTGGGCATAGACCGAGCGGCCCGCCAGTATCGGGCCCCAGAACCAGTGTCCATATCGACCCCGGGGCTTGCCCACTTCCTCTGCCGTGAGCGGCTCAGGCGGGGTCAGCGCGATTCCCGGGCCGGCCCGCAGCTGCTCGAGCCGCGCCATCGACACCGGGCGAAGGCCGCCTTCTCCGGGGATGAACGCCATTTCATCCTTGCCGCGGCTCTCCCCGGTGAGCACCAGCGCACCGCCCTCGGTGGTCGGCACCAGCGAGATCGCACCCCGCGCATACACGTCGAAGGCGCTCACCCGGCCATCGTGGCAACGGATGCCCAGGCTCTCCAGCGCCTCCACTGCCTCGTCCAGGGTCCACGCACCCGGATCGCGCGCGACTCTGGAACGCAACGCCGCGCGCGACATCGGCCGACCGACATGCTCGAGGACCCAGAGCAGGCAGGCCTCCAGCCCATCGACCGGCGGCGATTCCGCCGGACGGTCGTTACCTGGCGGCGTGACGACCGGATCGACCTGCACTGCGTCTTCCGTCGCCGTTGCCGGCTTGCCTTGCGATTGCACGTCCATTTCTTTCTACCGGTGAGACTCGATAAATTGATAGTACCATTTTGCTTACTTTGCGCATGTGGCTTTTCGCACGGAAACCACCACCATCTGCCTCGAGTGCGCCGCAGACCGTCCGGATCGAAGCATTTCCCCAAGACGCGCCGGCCAAGGAAAGGTAGTCACCTGCCGACTTTCCGCAGGAGGGGTTCTTCTTCCCCGGTACCCCCTCGATTGCCAGTCATCGAACACGCATGATATGTTCCATATTGTCAATGTACTCTTTTGGAGCATACGATGCAGACAACCCACGCAGACGCGCCCAAGGCGGGCGGTATCTCCGCACTCATCCATCGCCTGATCCATGCGGTGGAGTTGACCAATGAAGGGCGGTCGGCGACAGAGGGCGAGCTGCAGCTGCTCATCGATGGCCTGGGGACCATGCTTTCCGCCCTGGATGCCAGGGAGCTCTCGAGACCTGAGTCCCTGTTGAAGGAAGCCCTCGTTCTGGCGCGCCGGGCGGCACTGGACTGGATGACTTTCCTGATCCGCACGCGGGCTGCACAGATGCTGCGCGGCGGCAAGGCCGGCGACCTTGAGCCGTGCGTCAACAGCAACAGACATCTGCGTCTGCTGGTCGAAGCGCTCTGGAAGGCGGACCTCGCTGCCAGCATGGCCGCGCGCACTGGCTACAAGAGCACCGAAGGCGTACCGGCATGGTCGTGTGCCGCTGCAGAAGGCGAGGCGCGTGCGGGGCTGTCGTTCCCGCAGCATATGGGTCGCGGCTGAACATCGTTCAGCAACCCCAACACGGGGTTGCTTCCTTCAGGCGACGTCAAGACTTAGGCGGCACCCCCCGCTTGACCGCCTGATCGAAGGCCCGTGCGAAGAAGGGGTACCACGGCGCATCGACGCGCCGCCCGTGGACGGAAGTGACCTGGGCGCCAATGAGATGGAGGACACGGTCGATCTCCAGGGCGGAGGTGCCGACACACTCTGCCCATTCGTGGATATCGGCAATCACCCGAAGGGCGAAGGTTCCGGCGGGAGACAGATCGTCGTAGTGCCCTATGAAGTTGCCCGCGGGATCGTGCGCAAACATTCTCCCGGTCTCGGCCGCAGGCATTACCGCTGAACTCAGGCTCGGCGCGACTAGGCGGCCTGTGATGCAGGCCATGAGCCGCGACACGTGCAGGTTGGGACTCACGAACCAGCCAGCGGGGACGGCGCGAGCGGTCGAAGGATCCATTCCCAGGGCGCGCAGGCCCGACGCCTGTGAATCCTTGATGAAGTTCGCAGCCGTCGCGATTCCCAGACGCGGAAGCGTGTCCAGGGCTTCGAGCAGCGGGATCACGTGCGCGGACGGTGACACCCCCTCGCTGCGGATCAGCGATCGATGCAGGTTCGAGGCGCTTCCTTCGAAGCGCGCGCGGAGCCATTCCGAGAACTTCAGGACGCTCAGCAGCAATCCGGTCATCGGGGGGCCCGCAGGCCGGCCTGCCGCCAGTTGCCGGAGGGCATCATCGTAGCGGCCGCGCAGGGCGCACTCCTGCAGGCCGTCGACGCAGGCCTGTGCGAGGCCCTGCACAGTCGGCAAGGCGCCGTGCAGGAGATCGGGTGCCGCGCGGGAGACCAGCCCGCACCGGACAGCAGCCGAGCGGATCAGCCTGCCGAAGCTCTCGGCATTCGGTTGTGCAGCCGCCGCATTCGACAGGCTGGCGGCGTAGACATAAAGCAGGTCAGCGGCATCGAAGTGCGGATTGGGCGCCTCTTCGTAGCCGGTGCTCATGATCCAGCGGTCGAGCGCTGTGTCGTCGAAATCGACCAGGACGGTCCGGACGCGGGCGATGGCGACGGCGCGTAGCGCCTGCAGCATCGACCGTTCCGACAGGACCGGCGGCAGGAAGGTGTCCGAACGCTTGGCTGTGAGAGTGTTCATGCGACCGCTCTTTTCAAGGCCATTGTTCTGTCAGGAGCCGCCTTTACCCTCGGATACCCTGAGGGCAGTGCTGCGCTCGCTTGTACGATTCTGAAGCGTAACATGCTTAGTGCGTTTATTACGCAATTTGAGCAATAAAAGCGCAATCTTTCTGCGTGCAGGCCATACGGCTCCGATCACCCCCGCCATTCGCAAGGGCTGCCCCCCACGGGCCGACCGCAAGAAACGCTTCCGGAACACTGACGAATTCCGAAATTAATGTAATAATCGATGCTGTTTATAATAAAGAAGCGCTAAAAATTCATGCCAAAACTGACTCTGGACGCGATCGAAAAGCGAATCGCCGCCCTGCAAAAAGCGGCGGAAGAGCTGAAGAAAAACGACAAGACGCCCGCACTCATGGAAATCGTGGCGTTAATGAAAAAACACGATGTCAGCATCGGCGAAGTGCGCAAGATGCTGCAGTCGGGACCGGCCGGTCAGCGCACGGGAAGGTCCGACAACCGCAAGGTCGTCGAGCCAAAGTATCGGGATCCCGTGAGCGGAAAGGCCTGGACCGGGCGGGGAAAGACCCCGCGCTGGCTGGTTGCCGCCGAAGAACAGGGCGCCACGCGGGAATCGTTCGCGATCCGTTGAGCGTAACGGGGAGCGCGACGGGGGGCGGACGCCCGGATCAGTCCGCGAATACCCCGGCCTTGCGGATAATCGGACCCCAGAGTGCGATTTCACGGGTCAGATGGCTGCGCAGCCCTTCCGGCGTCGCCAGTGCGGGCGCAACGCTGACGGCACCGAACTCGGCGATGCGCGCATTGAATGCCGCATCCTTGATCGTCGCGTTGAGCGCCTGATTCAGCCGGTCGAGCGCCGCTTTCGGCGTTCCACGCGGGGCATACAAACCGTGCCACACGTTCAGCTCGAACCCCGACAATCCCTGCTCGGCAAGCGTCGGCACGTCGGGCAGCTGCGCCAGGCGCTTCGGCGAGGTCACGCCCATCACCTTGACCTTCCCCGCCTTGATCTGACTGACCGTATTGCTCGTCTGGTCGCACAGCACATCGACCTGGCCGCCGAGCAGGTCGTTCATTGCCGGCGCCGTACCTTTGTACGCGACCGTGGTCAGGTCGATGCCGATCCGGCTCATGAACAGCAACCCGCACAAATGCGAAGCCGCGCCCAGCCCCGCATTGGCCACTGTCACCTTGTCGCGGTTCGCCCCGAGGTAGGCGGTCAACTCCTTGAGGTTGGCAACCGGAAGCGTATTGCGGGTGAGCAGCGTCATCGGCACATCAGCGACCTGGCCAATGGGCTCGAGATCCTTCAGGGGATCGAACGGCATGCGCTTGTACAGGGCCGGCGCGGTGGACATGCCGATATGCATCAGCAGAACCGTATAGCCATCCGGCGTCGCACGCGCCACCCGGTTGCCGCCGATCGTCCCGCCAGCGCCGGGCGCATTTTCCACCACGACCGTCTGCTTGAAGAAACCCTGGAACTGCTGCGCCATCAGGCGCGCCAGCGTGTCGGTCGGCCCGCCTGCGGCAAACGGCACGACGAAAGTGACCGGGCGCGTCGGGAATTCCTGAGCGAATGCCGCGAATGGGGCCGCACTGAAGCTTGCCCAGAGCAACAAAGCCGTTCGTTGAAGATTCATGCCGCCTCCGTGAGGTTTTGACTCGACTGCCGTCAGATGTCGAAGGGACGCGCCCGGGAGGTGCGCGTTTAATTACTTCGACATATTTGACGTTTTTGAGGATATTTGGACAGTACGAGTCTTCGTCTCTGGAGTCAATGACGCGCCACGTGGGGCACTGAAAGCCGTGATGCCGGTAGCCAGGCGCGAGCAGCGGCAGCGCCGAGACAGCGCTACAGTCGATGGGATGGATCAATGGCTTCCATGACTGCAATGCCAGATAACTTTCAACGGGGTAATGAAACGTCCTTTTACCCCAATACAGGGTGCGATTACCCCATTTACGCGCCTCGGGATACTTCATGCACTCACTCTTGCCCGACTACCTCGCCAGACTGCGCTTCGATGCAAAGCAACTGGCGACGCTGCGCGCTCTGGGCGAGTACCGGGGCAAGCAGCAGCTGTACGTGGCGCAGTCGCCCGAGGTGTTGAGAGGTGCTCAAGAACGCCACACCGCAAGGGCGATGTGTCGCGTGATGCCACGATGAAGCCCCGCGATGATGCAACGGCCGCGATGTAGCCGTCTGGCGTCGGCAAGCCAGGCCCTTACGGCCGCGTCTGGCTCTGGCTTCATCGCCTCGGAAACGACATGGGCATCCAGGACGATCATTCAGCCAAAATTCAACGGTTTGGCCGGCGTCTTGTCGCGCACACGCTCGAAGACGGCGAAATCTTCATTGGTCAGACCGATCCTGCGGCCGATGGCCGCCAGGGCTTCCCACACACGCACGCGCTTCTCCGGCTTGACCACGGCCTGGCGCATGAATTTGCGCCCTCCCGGGTCGCTCTCACCGGAGCACCGGCAGTGTTCAATGATCACCCTGCGGCCGTCTCCGCAATCAGCACATCGGCCGGGATGCCCAGGCTCTTGTGCAGTCGTCGGATCATGGCCAGTGTCAGCGGACGCTTGCGGCTCAGGACTTCGTAGACGCGGTTGCTCTTGCCGATGATCGGCTCAAGATCCTTGACGGATAGACCGCCCTGATCCATCCGGAATTTGATGGCTTCCACCGGATCAGGCGCAGTGATGGGTACGTGCCTGGCCTCGTAGGCTTGCACCAGCGTGGCAAGGATATCCAGGCGATCACCCTCCGGCGTGCCCAGATCAGGGTCAGAACCCATCAAGGCCGAAATCTCCTTGAGCGTGGCCTTGTAGTCTGCTTCGGTGCGGATGGGGCGGATGTCCATGTTTTCCTCCGTGGCCGGTCAGGCCATTTCAACGGTTTCTGCGTCCACTGCGTCGTACGCCTTGTGGGTGCCGACGAACTTCACGTAGACGATCCGCAACCTATAGGCAATCGCCACGATCAGCCGATAGTCATTGCCTTTGATGTTGAAGACCACGCGACGGTTCTTCAGCACGCTGGCGCTGCGATACTGCGCCTTGATGTCAGCTGGCTGATTCCAGGCCGCACTCTTGGCTTCTTCGTACCAAGCCTTCAGCGGCTGCTCGGCGTCCGGATGGCGCTCCCAGAAGGCTCGAAGGGTGGACACGGCGATCACTCGCATGGGTTGCAGTGTAGTCCCAGGGTGGGACTACCGCAACCCCGTGTCGCGCGGTCAAGATGCAGGCGCTGGAGGCGCTCAAGGCCGACATCGACCGGGGACTCGCCGATGTCGCGGCCAGCCGGGTCAGGGCGGTCGATGTCGAGCGGATCCTCGAACGAGGGAGGAAACCATCAGCCACCCGCGCCTCCTCCAGCTGACCGAGACGGCCGAGTAAGACCTCGCGGAAGTCTGGCTCTACCTTGCCAGCGAAGCCTCCGAGGCCACCACAACCCGCATCATCGGCGCTATCAGTCTGTTCATTCGCTTTCAGGCATCCAGGGATCGAGCACGCCAAGCCCGTCGATGCCAGTGAAGTCGGTCGTGTTGCGGGTCACCAGCGCGGTCCGGTGCAGCAGCGCCAAGGACGTAATCTGGGCGTCGGCATGGCCAATGGGCCGACCGGCGCGGCTGCGCTGGGCCTTGACCCCTGCGAACACGTGCGCGGCTGCGACATCAAACGCCCAAAGACGGCCAGCGAAGTCCTGCTCGAACATGGCCCCAGCCGCGGCCTGCAGCGCACGCTGGCGTTGACCGGTGGGCATGGCGCTTGGTCATGCGTCGAATCGGGGCAATTCGCGCTCGTTTTCGTGCCGGGTGGGCACGCTCCAGTCATCGCCTTCCAGGCCCTGGAAACGCTGACGAACCCGCTGCAGCCAATCGGTGCCGTCGGTGTCGGGCCGGGGCGTGGCCAAGACATCGGCCAGGATGACGCGCGCCTCCTGCTCCATGGACCGCCCATGCCCCGCCGCGCGCAAGCGCAGGTTGCGCTTGAGACGTTCGTCCAGATTGCGGATGGTGAGTGCCTCTCTTGTCAGACCATCGCCCCTATGTTGGAACAAGAGACTTACGTCCGCCGAGCGTCGAGGAAGAAGCGTTACCCTTGCCCCGCGAACAAGGAGGGCTTGCTGGCCCAAACGTCTTGGCGCTACCCTGTTCGTGCGAGGACTCGATCGATGACATCGCTGGCCTGACGTTGTCGAAGCACCCTGGCCTCGCGCAGCTCAGGTTCCTGCCCCTCGCCCAGCTCAAACCTGGCCACAGCGACCGGTCCATCCTTGCGATAGCCCTCGGTCGCTTCGTCATCGGTGAAGCGTCGACGCAAGATGTCCAGCGCCTCGCGCGTCACGGCCGCATGCTTCCCCGCGAGCGCTTTGCCAAACGCTGCGACGACGGCATCGAGCCCCGCCGGGGCGTGCTCGATGCAGTAGACCAGGTCATGGGCATCCTTGCGTTCGAACCGCTGGTCGAACGCAAACGCCTTCAGGCAGGTGAAGCTGACCAGGTCGGCATGCTTGACACGCTCGATCGCCGTCCCGTTTTCGCCGAGCAGTTCAGCGCGGATCTCGGCCACCTCGTACCGGTCGAACACGATCGACGAATGCGGAATGTTGAGCGCCGAGATCGTGCCTGCCGTCGGCAGCGGCTGCACGCGCCCCCCAGCCACATCGGGCGCGTCGGCCAGGAACTCCAGTACCATCAGCGCACCACGCTCGGTACGGGTCTGCCACCGCCAAGAGAGCGCCACGCCCTGCGCGTTTACAGCCCTCTCGAAGCCCAGGCGCCTGAGGTTGTCTTCTAGCGTGTGGTACGCCTCGGTGTCGGACAGCAGCTGCAGATCGATCACGATGTCGACATCCATTGTGCCGGCGTGCGCAGGCACGATCGGTGGGCGCGCGGGGACCAGATACCGCGGCGTGAGACCGCCGACCAGGTAGACCGAGTCCCTCCACGGCCCCAGGCCGCGCAGCAGCGTCACCAGCACCCGCTCGCAGTCGAGCGTGTACCGGTCGCTGTAACCGTCGAAGGTTGCGGGCTTGGCCATCAGAAGCCGATCCTTTCCTGGCGCAGATGTTCAGCCATCTCCTTGGCTCGACCCTCTCCGCGGAGAAGGTCGAGGTACACCTGCACCGGACTGGCCAGCAAGACTCCGCCGACCCGCTCGCGAAAGAGCAGTTCCCCGGCCGACCTCGCTTCGATGACGACCAGATTCGCGCCCTCGCTGACGACGCGGGCGTCCAGATCCGCGACCACGGCATCTCCCCCCGTGCCCGCCAGCACTCGGCATCGAACCTGTGAAACCGCCGACAGGAATGGTGCATAGCGCTGCGCAGCAGCCTCGAAACTGATGGCGTATTCGACGTGATGCGCCTCGCACACCTGGGCAAGGTGCTCCATCAGGCCGTCGGGCTTCATCGCAGGCACGAAGTAGCGGCGCAGCGCCGGGGGCCGGATCGAGGTCACCTGCTGCGCCCAGGCATCGAGCAGCGCCGCGGGTTCGCGAAGGTACCGCTGCTTGTTGGGGCCCTGCCCGCGCGACGTCAACCAGTCGAAGCGCTCCATCTCCGTGAGCACCTGCGACGCCGTCCCGGGCGATACCCGTGCCTGCTCGGCCAGGTCCTTGACGCCAAACCAGTCCTGGGAGCGAACCAGAAGCGCGTGCAGAACCTGTGCGCGCCGCCCTGCGAACAGCGTCCGCATGGACCGAGACGACGCCTTGAGGGGCGGCCGGTCTACATACAGGTAGGCGCCGCGGGCCGGCAGGTAAAGGCTGCCTCCGCTGTCGTAATAGCCGATGCGCTCGGCCCGGAGCAGTTCCTTCGCCCCCGGCGAGATGGACTCGGCGATCAGTACCGGCAGCGCCTCGGCGCCGCTCTCGCCGACGGATCGCTGGGTGGCAAGGTGACTGATCCGCCAGACGACCTGGCGGACGTCGCGCGGATAGACGCCCTTCTTCAACTCGAGGATCGCGTGGACGCGATTTCCCGCGATATCGAGGGTGACCTGAGTGTCGAATGCCGGGGCACCGCCGGAGTCGACTTCAGCCTGCACGTCGGGCAGCGACCGGAGTACCTCGAGGAACTGATCGATCAGCGCCTGTTCGCTTGCCTGCGGGTGAGGCATCGTGGCCACCTAGATTTGCTGTGCAGTAAATAAAGGAAGAATACTGAATATTCAGCGTGCACACCATATTTACTGAGCAGTAAATCTTCACTCGCCTTGACACGCCGCCTCTCGAGCAAGCCTCGCGAGAGCACGTAACGAAAGCGCACGTGCCCACAGCCCGGATTGCGACCCACCCGACGGACCGGCGAGAACCCTGCATGTCCGATGAACCTTCCGACAAGGCACTGCAGGCGCAGAACCGTCGCCTGATCGCCTTGCGTCGGAAGGTTCTGGTACTGACCGAACGCACCGAGCACCTGGACGCTGGTCTTCCACGACGCACTGTGCCTTTGCGCGATCAAATCCGACCTCAGCGGGTACCAGGCGTGCCACCGCCTTGCCGCGGCGGGTAATGACGAGTTCTTCCCCACGCGCAACCCAGTCGAGCAGGGTGCTCAGCTTGTTCTTGGCTTCGAAAGTTCCGACTTCACGCATGAAATTGGGGACGGCGCAATACCTTGGGTATGATAGGTAATACCTTAAGCAATCACTCGATGAACTGCCATGACTGCATCCGCTGTTCGCCCCGTGGCGATCAAGGTCGACGAGGACACCAAGGCCCGCCTGAAACGCCTGGCCGAAGCCCGTGGTCGCACTCCACACTGGCTGATGCGCGAGGCGATCACGCAGTATGTGGATCGCGAGGAAAGGCGTGAGGTCTTCCGCCGGGACACGCTCAAGGCGTGGGAGGAATACCGGACCAGCGGATTGCACCTCACCGCCGCTGAGGCCGATGCGTGGCTGGCCGAGCTCGAGCAGGGTAACGACATCGAACCTCCGGCATGTCACGTCTGATCTGGTCACGACCGGCACTGCTCGATGTTCAGCACCTGTATCGCTTCCTCGCACCCAGGAACCTCGACGCTGCCAGGCGGGCGGTGAAGGCGATCCGCCTGGGCGTCAAGGCGCTCGGGCAACAGCCGGGCATCGGCCGTCCCATCGAGGACATGCCTGATGAATTTCGCGAGTGGATCATCGACTTCGGCGACAGCGGCTACGTGGCCCGTTACCGCATCGACTCCGATGCCGTGACGATTCTAGCGGTGCGGCACCAGAAAGAAGTGGGCTTCTGACGGGCGCTCAACGGCGTCGGTAGAGACCCGCGATGTCAAGAGCGGCTCGGAAGCGAGCGCGGATCAAGCAAATATAGCTACGTTGCCAGCAAGCACCTCGAACCCGGCTGTGGCGTTCACGAGGTCACGCAGGATCAGCTTGGCAGACTCCGGTCGCCATTGACAGACAGGGTGATACCAGCCATCGAACGCATGACCGTCACGATGCCCGCCGACATGGCTACCGGCGCGAGGCGACACCTGCACGGCATGAGACCCTGTGCGAGGCTGATCGGCAGGTGCGCCAGGGCTGGAACCTGCGCGGATCGATTGCGCAGTAACCCGCAGCGGACCCGTCAGCCTGGCTGGGCCGCGTGCTGCAGCACCTCGGTCGCCCACTGGTTCAGGCTCTTGCCTGCCGCCTGTGCAGCTACCAGTGCGCGACCATGAACCTCTGGCGGCACACGCAGCAGCAATTTGCCGGACGCGGGCTTCTCGGGGTGAATGCCTTGCGCCTTGCAGTCCGCCAGATAGTCTTTGACCGCGAGTTCAAACTCAGCCCTCAGCTCCGCCACCGTTTCGCCATGGAAACTGATGATGTTGCGAATGCCGAGAATCCGGCCAACGAAGAGATTGTCACGCTCGTCGTACTCGACGCGAGCGGTATAGCCTTTGTAGGTCATGGTGTTCATGGCTGCACTCCTGCACGTTCCAGTAGTTCTCGGGCTTCCTCGACCTGATAGCGCTTGGCCTCTTTGCCTGGATGTGGCCGATGACAACGCCACTGCTCGCCGTTGAGTTCAATCCTGACACGCGACCCTTCGCGTTCGGATACAGAACCACCGAGGGCTTTGACAAGCGTCTCGATGTCGGCGAACACAATGGACGCCGAAGTGGGCCGGGCAAAGATCGCCACAAGCGTCTTACGGTGTCTGGTATTCATGCTTACATGATATCAAATAGTGCTATCACAAACAAATACCTGCAGCGGCGCAGAGCCCCCCACCAGCACGGGTTCGACCGCAAGCCGCGCATGAACACCATCAGCGAAGGTAGCGTCTGGCGCTTCGCTGACTGACTTGCCAAATCCGAGACGTCGACCTTGGCCGTGCGCTGGGAGCCGCCTCGCACCTGCCCGCCTCCCCCTGCATTGTTGCCACGCAGCCCGCTAGCCCGAGCGCTGGGCTACGCCAAGGAGCGCGCGCCGGGGCTACGCCAGTTCCTCACCGACGCCTGGCTCGCGCTCGACACCAACGATCTGGGGCGTGCCCTTCGGGTGATCCCGATGGGTCGGCGCAATTGGCTCTTCTGCACCACCGAGTTCGGGGCTCAGCAGGTCGCCGCGATCCAGACGCTGCTGGCCACCTGCCGAGTGCACGGCATCGACGCCTACACCTACCTCGTCGAGGTGCTGCAGCGGGTCAACCAGCATCCGTCCAGCCGCGTCGCTGAATTGACACCGAGGTTGTCGGCTGAACGTTTCGGCGGCTCACCGCTGAGATCAGATCTGGCGCCTCACCGATAAACATCGCCGTTTGGACGCTTACGGACGGTCGGGCAAACGGATCGGCCATGGGCGCGGGCGGTGGTCTACGAATAGACTGATGTAACGGAGTCCATTCGAATATGGACCGGGGACTCAACGGGTGTCTGTCGAGGACAATTGTATAATCGTTCACGTACGGAGAAGGACAGGCAACGCCAATTGAACGCGCTGCAACGCGGTAACGCCGCATTCCGCAAGGGTGACTACCGCGAGGCGATCGCCCACTTCGGTACGGCGCTGGCCGATACACCCGCCTTGGCGAGGGTCATCGCCCCGAACATCGCCCGGGCGAGAGACCGGTACCGAGCCGAGCGCAAGGCGACAATCGCCGGAGCCGACGGCATCCTTCGGGTCGGCGTCAGCGGCTGGGAACTGGCACACAACGCGGCCGGTCGTGCCTACACGCTCGCCCTGCTCTACCGCGGCTTTGCCGACGCGGAACTGATCGGTCCCCTTTATGCCGACCTCGGCCGCGAAGTCTGGGAACCCATCCGCGCGACGCCGCTGCCCAAGCACACCTTCCTGGTCGAGGACCCAGCCGATTTCATCAGCCAGGCACTCACGTTCGTAGCCGAGCATCCCTACGACCTGGTTCATCTGTCCAAGCCGCGGGCGCCGAACCTGTTCATCGGTCTGCTGTACAAACTGATCTGGGGTGCCGCCGTACTGATGGACGTCGATGACGAAGAACTGGCCTTCGTCGGGGCGACACTGCCTGCGACGCTGGCGGAATACGAGGCTCCAAAGCGC
Organism: Burkholderiales bacterium; assembly: GCA_044340265.1. Lineage (GTDB taxonomy): Bacteria > Pseudomonadota > Gammaproteobacteria > Burkholderiales > CAIKXV01 > CAIKXV01. The sequence continues at coordinate 18,174 of JBIITW010000025.1, forward strand.
CCTTTACCCCCGATGGCAGACCTGCTCGGGCGCGAGTGGACGCGGCTCAGCGTCGGCGTCGCCACCGCGTTTGATGGCGTCACCGTACCCAATACCGCGCTACAGGCTCGCTACGGCGGCACGCTCATCGCCCACGCCCGGGACGAACGGCAGTTCAGGCCCACGCCCGCTGGCAGGCAGTTGAGCCGTCTCAAACAGGGCATTCCTGGCTCCCGGAAGGTGGTGCTCTTCTTCGGCACACCGCGCGCGCACAAGGGCCTGCTGCAGGTCGCGCAAGCAATCGCCGGCCTCGGCCGCCCGGACGTGACCTTCGTCATCGTCGGCGACTTTGTCGACCCGGACCTGAAGCCTCGCCTGCTCAGCATCACCGGCGTCGACTACCACTTCATCGGGAACCAGCCCTTTTCATCGATCCCGGAGGTCGTTGCGCTGGCCGATGTGTGCGTGCTGTATCAGGACCCCGACTCCCTGGCCAGTCAGTACCAGACCCCGGCGAAACTGGGCGATGCACTGGCCATGGGCGTGCCGGTGATCGCCAGTCCCACGCCCGGACTGGCAGACGCCATCGACGCGGGCGCGATCACCGCCGCGACCGACGCCCAGCTGCGTGAGACCCTCGCGGCCCTGCTCGAGGCGCCAGCGTTCCGGGCCGAACGCAGTGCCAAGGGGCGTGCGTATTACCTGGACGCGCTGTCGTTCGCAAGCAACCAGCCGCCCTTGCGCACCTGCGCCGAAGGGGCCGCTGGTGCACGAGGCCTGAATGCTGCGCTGACAGCGATCGTCGATGCCGTGGGCGATCCACGGCTCGGTGCGCTTACTGAACGATCAGCTTGACCCGCCGTAGCGAAACAATGGCTCCATGGATGCGACAGAGGCGAGAAACATGACGACCGAGGTAGGCCTCTGGCAGATCCATTACAGGCCAGAACAGCGTGCACACCTGGATCCCGCGTTCCTGCCGCTCGACAACAGCAGCTTCACCGACGAAACATTGGAGTTCGCCGTGTTCAAGCGCCTGGCGGCGAGCAGGGTTGTAGACCACTTCGCGTATTGGGGCGCAGTATCCTGGCGTTTCAAGCAGAAGACCGGCTTGTCTGGCGCAGAACTGCTGGCCGCAGTGCGTGCGCATCCGGCTGCAGACGTGTTCTACATGAACCCCTTTCCCTACGTGGAAGCGCTTTACCAATCGCCGTGGGAGCATGGAACCAGTGCACACCCTGATTTCATGGCCGTGGCCGAGGCGGTGTTCGAAGCTTCCGATCTACCGGCAAGCGAACTGTTACGAGTTACGCCGTCGGCGGAGTATGCCTTCTGTAACTACTTCATCGGACGCCCCGCCTTCTGGGCCGCGTATCTTCCATTCGTGGATCGTATTCTGGCTGCTGCGGATGCCAATCTTTCGCCAAAGCTGCGCGCGAAGTTGCACTCCCCCAATGCCGACGCACGCGGGATACATCGCGGTGCAACGTATGTACCCTTCATCGTAGAGCGCCTGATCACTGTGTTCTTGCGTACGGCTGGCAAGCATCTCGTCGCCCATAGAATTCCCTGTCAAGCAGGCAAGCTCAAGCTGGACCCGATACTGCAGGAGCTTCGGGAAACCAAGGACGTGGCGATTCTGACCGGCTCCGCACGTCTGCTGAACCGCTGGCAACGACAGCGGCGTGAATACATCGGCAGTATCGGCGCTTCGCCGACAGAAAACGCTTAGGAATCCAGAAGCGCCGCGGGTACGACGACGAAACCCCTCGCAGGCGCGCTGATGGCAGCGAGCCTGCGTTCCTCGTTGGACAAGACTGGGCTTGACTTACCTGTGCAAAATGGCTACTTTGACTGGCCTGCGCACTTTTAGTGTTTTATCCCTTTGGCACTCGGGCCGCAACCACTGTACGCAATCGGGATGAATGCTTCGAGCGCAACCGGCGCGGGGTTCCGCGCGGCCGGATCGGGTCTTTCCACGGAACAGGCCGCGACCCTGTCGCTGTTATACCGGGTCGCACTGGTGGACCGGAACGTGCCCGACTCCCCAGCACGGATGGATTTAGTGCTCTGAACTCCTGACTGTCCACCATCGAATGAACATACTGCTTCTTGGAAAGAACGGTCAGGTCGGCTGGGAGCTACAGCGTAGCCTGGCCCCATTGGGCCGGGTAGTGGCGTTGGACCGCAACGGATGGCCCGCTGGAGCGGCCCGGCGCGCTGGCCTCACCGACAACGACCTGGCGTTGTGTGGCGATCTATCGCAGCTCTCGGCGCTTGCGGCCACCGTGCAGGCGCTGCGCCCTCAAGTGATCGTGAATGCCGCCGCCCACACTGCGGTGGACCGCGCCGAGAGCGAGCCCGAGCAGGCGGAGCGTATCAACGGGGAAGCCCCCGGCGTACTGGCCGAGGCAGCGCGCGATTGCAATGCGCTGCTGGTGCACTACAGCACAGACTATGTGTTTGATGGCACTGGCACGACCCCGTGGCACGAGAACGATGCACCGGGCCCGTTGAGCGTGTATGGGCGCAGCAAGGCCCTCGGTGAACGCAACATTCTGGCCGCGGGCTGCGACCATTTGATCTTTCGAACGAGCTGGGTGTATGCCGCGCGCGGCGGTAACTTCGCCAGAACCATGCTGCGGCTCGCCTGCGAACGCGAGCGCCTGTCGGTGATCGACGACCAGTTCGGCGCTCCCACCGGGGCCGAACTGATTGCGGACGTTACTGCGCAGGCGATTGCTCGACTGCAGCGAGGCCTGGCCGAAGGCGGGGTGTATCACCTGGCGCCCGAGGGCGAAACAACCTGGCACGGCTATGCCTGCCATGTGATTGACCACGCCCGTACCCGCCAACCCGATCGCGGCTGGAAGGTAAAGACCATCGAACCGATTCCAACGTCGGCTTTTCCCACCCCGGCCACGCGACCGCACAACTCCCGCCTCGATACCACCCGCTTACAGGCGGCCTTTGGAGTGCATCTTCCACCCTTGCAGGTGGGAGTGGAGCGAATGCTGGCCGAGCTCGCCTGAGCCGGCAAGCACGCCGCAGTTCATTGACCCCGAGATGACGATGCAACCGATTCGACGCAAAGGCATCATCCTGGCCGGCGGCTCCGGCACCCGGCTGTATCCGGTAACCCAGGCAGTCAGCAAGCAACTGATGCCGGTGTATGACAAGCCGATGGTGTATTACCCGCTGAGCACGCTGATGTTGAGCGGCATCCACGAGGTGTTGGTCATCAGCACACCAGCAGACACGCCGCGTTTTGCAGAACTGTTGGGCGATGGCCACCAGTGGGGCATGGAGATCCGCTATGCGGTGCAGTCCAGCCCGGACGGCCTGGCCCAGGCGTTCATCATCGGGCGCGACTTTGTCGACGGCGCACCCAGCGCGCTGGTTCTGGGCGACAACATTTTCCATGGGCATGATCTTGCCACTCAACTGCACAGCGCTGACGCACGCACGCAGGGGGCCAGCGTTTTTGCTTACCACGTACACGATCCGGAGCGCTATGGCGTGGTGGAATTTGACGCACAGATGCGCGCGATCAGCATCGAAGAAAAGCCTGCTCAACCGAAGAGCAGTTACGCAGTAACCGGTTTGTACTTCTACGACCACCAGGTGTGCGACATCGCCGCAGACATCGAACCTTCTGCCCGGGGTGAACTGGAAATTACCGATGTGAACCGCCGCTACCTGGAGCGGGGGCAGCTAAACGTCGAAATCATGGGTCGGGGTTACGCCTGGCTGGACACCGGCACCCACGACAGCTTGCTCGAGGCCGCCAGCTTCATCGCGACCCTGCAAAAACGCCAAGGCCTGCAAGTGGCTTGTCCTGAGGAAATTGCATTTCGCCAGGGATGGATCAACGTCGAGCAGCTTGCTGCACTGGCTCACCCGTTGAAGAAGAACGGCTACGGTCAGTACCTGCTCAGCCTGATGAAGTGAGCCAGACCATGCCTTACGAAGTAACGCCCACTGCTTTGCCAGAAGTGATGATCCTGAAGCCCCGGGTATTCGGTGATGACCGTGGTTTCTTCTTTGAGAGCTTCAACCAGAGCGACTTCGAGCAGGCCACGGGCCTAGCCGTGAACTTCGTTCAAGACAACCACAGCAAGTCAGGTCAAGGCGTCCTGCGCGGCCTGCATTACCAGATCCAGCATCCCCAGGGAAAGCTGGTGCGAGTCACCCACGGGGCCGTGTTTGATGTGGTGGTTGACCTGCGTCGCTCATCCCCCAATTTTGGCAAATGGGTGGGCGTCGAACTGTCTGCAGACAACAAGCATCAGCTTTGGGTTCCGCAGGGTTTCGCTCATGGCTTTGTCGTTACAAGTGAGTCGGCCGAGTTTTTATATAAAACGACTGACGTCTGGTACCCCGAGTACGAGCGTAGCTTGTTGTGGTGCGACCCGACGGTTGGTGTCCAATGGCCTGTGAAAGGGGAGCCCAGGCTGGCAGCGAAAGATGCCGCCGGGAAGGTACTGGCAGAAGCCGACGTCTTCCAGTGATCGGCCTGTGCCGAAGCGACCGCTGATCCACACAAGGCCTGAATCCCGCGGCCGCGCTGGCAGCGATCGTCGATGCCGTGGGTGATCCACGGCTCGGTGCGCTTACTGGACGATCAGCTTGACCAACTGCTCGACGACCTGGTCGAACTTGAGGGCAGTACCTGAAGCCACGAAGTCCGGATGCTCGGGCACTTCATAGGGGCTGGTAATTCCGGTCATGTTGGGAATACTGCCCGTCCTGGCTTTCCGGTACAGGCCCTTCACGTCCCTTAGCTCGCACACGTCGAGGGGCGTGTCCACATGAACCTCGATGAAGTTCTCTGCACCCACCAGCTCTCGCGCCATTTCACGTTCCTGGCGAAACGGTGAAATGAAGGCTGTCATCACAATCAGGCCGGCATCCAGCATCAACCGGGCAACCTCCGCAACGCGGCGGATGTTCTCCACCCGATCCGCTTCGGTGAAGCCCAGGTCCTTGTTCAGACCGTGCCTGACGTTATCCCCGTCGAGGATGTAGGTACGCATGCCGCGCTGGTGAAGTTCAGCTTCCAGGGCATTGGCCAGCGTCGACTTGCCCGAACCGGACAGACCGGTGAACCAAACCACCCTTCCCTTGTGCCCGTTAAGCCGCTCACGGTCCTCCCGCCGGATATCCAGCGCCTGCCTGTGCACGTTCTGGGCCCGACGCAGGCTGTGAGTGATCATGCCCGCAGCTACGGTGGCATGGGTGAACCGGTCCACGAGGATGAAACTGCCCAGTTCCTTGCACTGGGCGTAGTGATCGAAGACCAGGGGCCTTGTGGTGGCGATGTTGCACACTGAGATGTCGTTGAGTTGCAGCGCCTTGGCCGCGTCGTGGGCCAGCGTATTGATATCGACGCGGTACTTGATCTGCGTGATCGAGGCCGACGACCATTGCGTCGCCAGCTTGATGTCGTAGCTGCGGCCCGGCAGGCCGGCATCCGGGTGCATCCAGACCACGGTGGCTTCGAACTGATCGGTCGTCTCCAGGGGACGGTCGGCAAGCGAGAGGACATCGCCGCGGGAGACATCGATCTCGCGGTCCAGCTTCAGGGTAACCGCCTGTCCGGCCAGCGCCGACTCGAGCACGCCATCCATGGTGACGATCTCCGCCACCGTGGCCGTATGGCCGGACGCGGTAACACGCAGGGTATCGCCCGGCCGCACTGTGCCTTGCGCTACCGTACCGCTGAACCCCCTGAAATCCGAGTCAGGTCGGTTCACCCATTGCACGGGAAAGACCATGCGCGCGCTGTCTTCGTGCGCGTCGATCTCCAGTGTCTCCAGGCAACCGATCAGCGTGGGGCCGGTGTACCAGGGCGTATTGCTCGAGCGCACCGTCATGTTGTCTCCCCTCAGCGCGCTGATCGGGAGCGCGGTGACCGACTGGAACTGCAGTGGGGCAGCGTATGTTTTGAAGCTGTCGAAGATGTCCTTGAAGACCTTCGCGTCAAAATCCACCAGATCCATCTTGTTGACAGCCAGTACCACATGCCTGATGCCCATCAGCGAAACCAGGTACGCATGACGTCGCGTCTGCGTGAGCAGCCCGGCACGGGCGTCCACCAGCAGGATGGCCGCGCTGGCCGTCGAAGCACCGGTGATCATGTTGCGGGTGTACTGCTCATGACCCGGGGTATCGGCGACGATGAACTTGCGCTTACTCGTGGCGAAGAAGCGATATGCTACGTCGATGGTGATGCCCTGCTCCCGTTCGGCAGCCAAGCCGTCGACCAGCAGGGCGAAGTCGATGTCCTGACCCTGCGTGCCGAAACGTTCGGAGTCGCTTTGCAGGGACGCGAGCTGGTCGTCAAACAGCTGCTGTGCCTCCCACAGCAGTCGACCGATGAGCGTGCTCTTGCCATCATCCACGCTGCCGCAGGTGATGAAACGCAGCAGGTCCTGGTTGCATTGTTCGGCCAGCAACTCCTCGATCGTGGTCGGCCTCTTTGCCGAGGCCTCGAAAGCGAAAGACTCCCCCTGTTTTGCCGCGCGTTTTCGCGAGATCCGTGCCATCAGAAATATCCTTCCTGTTTCTTCTTTTCCATGCTGGCGGAAGCGTCGCTGTCGATCGCGCGGCCTTGCCGTTCCGAGCTGCGTGCGTTGATCAACTCCATGATGATCTCCGGCAGATTCGAGGCAGCTGACTCGATGGCACCCGTCAGCGGGTAGCAGCCCAGGGTCCGGAACCGAACGACCTTCTCGGTGATCTCTTCATCTGGCAGCAACCTGAAGCGTCCATCGTCGATCATGAGCAGCATGCCGTTGCGCTCGACGACGCACCGCTTCTTGCCGAAATACAGCGGCACCACCGGAATCTGCTCGTGGTGGATGTACTGCCAGATGTCCAGCTCCGTCCAGTTGGACAGGGGAAACACGCGAATGCTCTCGCCGCGGCTCTTGCGGGTGTTGTAGAGGTTCCAGATCTCCGGGCGCTGCTGCTTCGGGTCCCAGCGATGCGTAGCGTTTCGGAACGAGAAGATGCGCTCTTTCGCACGGGACTTTTCTTCATCCCGGCGCGCGCCACCGAAGATCACGTCAAAGCGGTGGTGATTGAGCGCCTGCTTGAGACCTTCCGTCTTCGTGATGTCGGTATGCAGCGCCGAACCGTGGTCGAAGGGGTTGATGTCTTTCTCGACCGCATCGGGATTGATGTGGACGATCAACTTCATCCCGCTTTCCCGGACGATGCGATCCCTGAACAGATACATCTCCTGGAACTTCCAGCGAGTGTCAACATGCAGCAGCGGAAACGGCGGCGGACCGGGATAGAACGCCTTGCGCGCCAGATGAAGCATCACCGAGCTGTCCTTGCCGAGGGAATAGAGCATCACCGGGTTGTCTGCCTCTGCGATGGCCTCCCGGATGATGTGGATGCTCTCGGCTTCGAGTCGCTGCAAGTGAGGGGTCAGAGGCAGCCTACTGGCAGAGGCAGCCGCGGGCGCGAGCACCGGCAGGTACGCCGGCGGCAGGCTCACATGAGGAGGCGGCTCAGCCTCCCGGAGCAAGCCCACCAACGAACCATGCGGAAAGACCGAGATGTCCTTGCCAAGGTGAAGCTGGAGTTGCGCCAGCGCCTGGAGCATCGCTTCGCTGTCGACCGGCTGCACACCCTCCGCCAGCGGTACCCAGTACCGTGCCCCGCGCGCGTCATTGGCATGGAGGCACGCTCTACCGGTCGGCAACGGCTGAATCTGCGCAAACAGCACCAGTTTCCGCTGTGAGCGGGCTTTCTCGACAAACCAGCGGGTCAAGACGCGATTGGCCGTGCGCCCGAGCTCATCCTCAAGCCTGTCAGGATCCAGTTCGTCGGGTAAAAGACCTAGTTCATGCAAGCGCCGCTCGGCTGTTCGCTTGGTGTCAGCCTTGCCGATGGAGTTGAGATGGACGAAAGCAGCATCGGTATCCCACACGCGAAGCGCATCGAGGCCGAACATTTTTATGGGCGGTTTGGTTGTCGCAATCTGCATTACTAACTTTCCCGTGATGTTTAACAGACTGCACTATACACGCCCTAGGCCGCCCCGCATCCTTTCCGCGTTTTGCGCATGCCGACGCATTCTATGGCCAGACACTCCTACCGAGGGCAACTTGGCCCGACCACCGAGCGTCGCGTAACGTTCATCCGTTCAGGACAGCGTTCGTAACGGGACCGCCGGCCTGCCAACCCGACTTCGCCGCCGAACGCGCAGAACCCTGCTCACCCTGCCCCCGCGGACGCGAAGTTGTGGGGAATACCCGACGCATGCATGCGACAAAAGTGAGGCCGATGGCGAACGAAGTAGGCAACTGGCTATGAGAACCTCCGCTGAGGCCTACGCGTTAACGCCTTAAACCGAGCAGATTCCGCTGCGTCAATACATCATTTTACTGCAAGGAACTGAATTTGAGGCGTAAAGTATCCAAATTCAAAAGACCACCCCAAAATAGCATATGCATCACTAAATCCGGCGTCATTTAGATCTTCCATCAGATCCCAGCCAAATCTTTGATAACAAAGGATCCCATCGTCTCGAGCAATCGGATCGCCATGGTACTCCGGCTCTAATAAATGCGTAATTTCGCCTTCCGAAGAGACGATAGCGCGAATTAAAGTTTTATCACTATTTGGGTCAAAGGGCGCGCTAAACACCATTCTTCCGCCAGGCTTTAGAATCCTATGACACTCCCTAAATGCATTCTTAAAATCGGGTATATGCTCGAAAACATCATAACTTAGAATTGCATCAAACATTCGATCGCAGAAGGTTAGGCGGGTAGCATCTTCGTTCCGGATAAGACCGGCATTCACGGACCCCAGCGGTATAGACTTACCGAGATATTCACTGCCTGTCAAGTTAGGATACACGGCACTCAAATACTTATACAACGGCGTTATCTGTTCCATTAAATATACGCATGAGCTGGATTTAAGATTAGCAAGCGATTCGATAATGTGAATCGATAAGCGCATCCTGTTGTTGAATTTAGACTCGGGGCATACCAGCCGCTCTCTCCAGTTAACATTAGGAAATCCAGAAGAAAACATAAAATCACACAAGAAATCGACTTGCTTTTGTGCAACAATCGAATAGCCGTGCACGCAAAATGATTGTTCTAAAAGTGGAACACAGTCCTTAATGGAACGGTTATGGGCGTTGATTTTTTCTCGCTCAGTCGTCATTAGATTGAGATATTCGCTTTGGCTGCGAACGAAATAAAACTTAATTTTGACCTCCTAATTTTTAGCTTTTAAACGCCGAACCATCGTCGCATTCGCAAATTACACATCGAATCCTATGTCAGGCTATTACGAGGTACTTATGAAAAAGGTACCAGCCGGAGACGCTTAGATATTATCTAAATCAGCATCGAAACTATAGCTATTAAAACTGCACAACAAATCGATTTGCGCCTTCACACGGACCATTTCGTAATGATATTGCGCCTGCTGATCCTTAAGCTTCGAAACCTCGATCTCACGCTGCATTAGTTTCTCTTGGAGAACCTTGACGTCCTCTTCAAGCTTTATAACTTCCGCCTGCTGATGTCGTACATTGTTATCGCGAATAATAAGTTCTTGGTCCTGTCGCGACGCCCATCGAGCAAAGCCCCTGTAGTGCTCGACCAAATCCAACTTTTCCGGCGCAAGTAAAGAAGCTCCAAGCTTAGGCAATGCTGAACACAAGGCCCCACAAACTGCGATGAAGTAAACCGGTTCATGCATCCTGAAGGTACTACGACGCACTTCCTTACCATCGTCTGCGAAGGAATCATACCGCTGCAAACGCTCATTTAGCGGCTGCACAACCGTCCCCATCGCCAACCGTTGTCCGTAGTATTCTATACTACTAAAGTTTATTTTTAATACTTCTTCGAATTCATTCAAATCGAGTTCTTTTACGTGAAAATCATTTGAACACGATCTTCCCAGGTTATAAACTGGCCGATTCGGGGATGAAATAATCAATACGCCTTCTGGACGCAAGACACGCCGAACCTCGGTTAACATTTCCGTCTGCTCAGCCAAATGCTCGATCGTCTCAAATGACACGACAACATCAACGCAGGCATCAGGCAGTCCTGTCTGCGATGCATCAGCGCGAATAAAGCGGACGTTGCGTTGGTGCTCATACGTCGCCTGCGCGTGCGCAATGGCCTCTGATGAAAGATCGATACCAATAACTTCGCGAGCGACACGGCCCAAAAGCGCAGCGCCGTAACCTTCACCACACGCCATATCGAGCACGGCTTTGCCATGCGCTAACGAACACGCGAGCACGTAGCGATGCAGGTGCTCCAACCGAATCTCACCGTCTTGACTGGGGATATAACGTTCACCGGTGAACGGAAGCACGACTACGCCTCGATGAGGCGCAAGCGCCTTTCACTATAACGGAACGCAACTTTCAAACGATCACTCTTCATTAAATAGTATCCCAATTACATCTCCTTAAGCCACTGTACGGAGAGCTGCGTTCCTATACGCAGAACACACGGCTCATCTGTTCGCCTTCATCCTGAGTACGAGCTCGACATTGTTCAACCAGCGCTCTACGTCTTCACTTGCTCTTCGCGCAAGCCAAAGTACCAGCATTAATATCGGGCCCAGCACGCACAGTCTGATACGCCGGTTTTACTTTGACACACCACAAAATCAATGTCAGATCATCGCAAGGAAGCCATCGCGTACCCTAGAATTTCGAAGTCCTGCTTATATACTGCGTTTAACGTATTTATCGAAGTATTAGACAGGATTACATTCGAGGTAGGGACTGAATTACTAGTTGGAAACTTAAGATCTTCGAATCCAAGCCGCAACTTAAAGTCAAGTATTTCTTCTTTCATAAATTCAATTTTATATACTTTGTCAACAATTATGCGCGATGAACAATTATAGTCCCTAGCCTCACCCAGCCAATATATCTGGGGAACGAACATGTAGTCCGGAACTTCCGGGCACAGATATTTTCCTTTCGCAATAAACTCGTTTACATCATTAAATGAACGAACATAATTCGCATATGCATTTGTCTGAAAGCTATCACCAAACTTAAGTAAATTATATACTGACACGAATCTTGCGTAAGGACATCTTACTGAAGCAAACTTAAACATAGATGACCACTTCCGGTCACCAATTATTTCTTTTAAGTGGAATGCGGGAATATGTTTTCTAAGATTGAATCGCTTCAAGTAAGCGTGTTGCACGGCCTCTCCGAACTCCGTTGAGCCGATCTCAATATCGCACCACGAATTTTTTTCCGCGAGAACTTCGGAAAATGATGTCCCACCTGCACGAGGAACATGAATAAAAAGGAAATTCAAAGAATTATTTATAATCATGGCTAATCTCTGTTTATTTTACCCTAGATCATCCAAGGAAATATAGGAGCTGTCGTTCGATTAAAAGCTGCGCTCTTTAACCTTGAAGTACATCGATACCTCCCCGGGGCTTTGAGTAGCGGTTGGGTTTCAAGTCCGGAAGGGTAATCCCCCCGTTTTTCGTAGCAGTCAGAAGTAGATCTACGCGGCCATAGCGAGCCGCTGTTTCGGGGTGACGCCGCCCAAGGCCATGTTTGGGCGTTCGTGATTGCAGGACCACATCCATCGCGTGGCGAAGTTCTGGACTTCAGCCAGATCGTCGAACTGATACTGTGCCAGCCACTCGTAGCGCACGGTCTGGTTGAATCGCTCGACGTACGCGTTCTGCTGCGGCTTACCAGGCTGGATATATTCGATCTTGATCGAGTGCTTCGCGGCCCAAGCGTGTAGCTCGCCGCTGATGTACTCCGGCCCGTTGTCGCACCGGATCACAGCAGGCATGCCACGCCACTGGATCACTTGCTCCAGACTGCGGATTACACGCAGCGCTGGCAGGGAGAAGTCCACGTCGATGGCCAGGGCTTCCCGGTTGAAGTCATCGATCAGGTTGAACAGCCGGATGCACCGGCCGTCGCTTAGCTGGTCATGCATGAAATCCATCGACCACACCTGGTTCAGCGCCAGGGGCACGGTCAGGCGCCTGAGGCTTGTCCCGCACCATTCGCTTCCTTGGCCGGATCCGCAGGTTCAGCTCGAGTTCCCGATAGATTCGGTAGACCCGTTTGCGAATCCATCTGTGTCCCTTCACGTTGCGCTGGTACAGGAAGCTCAGGCCGAAACTCCAGTTGCGGTTGTTCGACGTGACGCGGATCAGCCAGTCGGCGATCTGGGCGTTCTCCGCTTGCAGCTTGGGCTGGTAGCGATAACAACTTTCACTGATCCCGAACGCCACGCAGGCCAGCGTGATCGGCATCCCCTTCTCGGCGACCGCTCGAGCGGCCATCTCACGCCGCTGAGATGGCCTCACCACTTTTTTGCGAGGGCCTCTGCAACGACCTCCGCCTTGAGCTTCTCGCCCAGGTACATCTTCTTGAGGCGCCGGTTCTCGTCCTCCAGCTCCTTCATCCGCGCCATCATGGACACGTCCATGCCGCCGAACTTTGCGCGCCACTTGTAGAACGTCGCCGTGCTCACGCCCGTCTCCCGGCACAGCGCCGGAACCGCCTCGCCGCCTTCGGCGCGCTTCAACACCGCCATGATCTGGCTGTTGGTGAACCTGGACTTCCTCATGCAAAACTTCCTCCTTAACGAGAAAATTCTACCTCTGGACCCTACGGTTTTGCGGGGGGATTACCCTTCGAACCATCGGCGACAACAATTAAAGCGCTTTAGCTTGAGATGAGGCTTTTGATTCGATCGTCAAGTCTATCAATTCCATAAAGCTCCTTCGCAACAGCAACAGATTCAAACGCACATTCTTGCCACAGAGCCTTATCTTTATACAAGCGCTCAACCTTCCGAACTATATCAAGCGCGCTCGACCCGATACAATGTTCGTTTTGGAATCCCATACCCTCAAATGCAATCGGTGTCCCAACAGTGGGCAGTCCGACGCTCATCGCTTGCACCACTTTCCCCTTTGTCCCTGCCCCAAAACGAAGCGGCGCTACATTTATCCGAACAGACCCAAGGAGTGGTTCAATTTGTTCGACGAATCCGTGTACGACGACATCACAACACGCAAACGCCATGATCTCTTCTGGCGCATTACTACCAGCCACATGAAACACCACTCCTGGAAGCCTTTGCCTTAACAGAGGCATTATCTCATGGATAAAATAGCTCACTGCGTCGACGTTAGGGGTATGCTGAAACCCGCCGACAAACAACATTCCAGATCTTGCCTCAAAAGGAATAGAAGACGTTTTTATTTCCCTCGAGAACGGTAGGTGTCGCACTCGGCTAACACCTAGTTTTTCTAAGATCGAAAGTTCAACGCTACT
>JBIITW010000192.1:0-9168 GCA_044340265.1 Burkholderiales bacterium
GTTTTGCGCAAAGCTGTGTAATGCTTTTGAGCGTCGTATTGCTGGGTTTGAGCCTCGTCTGGATTGTAAAGATCGCCGTTGAAGACCGCGAAAAAACGTTTCCTTCGACGGCTGAGATATCAGCCCCCGCGAAGATTCTGGAAGCCGTTGGCAGGCCGAGTAGTCAAAAATGCGACTTTCGTAATCCTTCCACAAGCCTGCTGGAGAGCGAGCCTGTATCGCCATCATCATGCGATGATTGGAGGAAGTTTTGGTGTTTGATTGATGACGAGTTTGGAACGCCATCTGCAAGCTGCCGCAGAACGATTTACTCGATGTCTGAAAGCGAACAAACCCGGCTGATTGAGCCCTATTGGGGGCAGTGGATCGCCCAGGGTGCACTTGCAGGCGCGGCAGGCGGCACGTCAAAAACCTCATTTTGCGAGGGTCTTGCGGCAGCTGAGCAGGCGTGTGCTACGGCAGGAAGCGTCGAAAGATGTGTGACGATCAAACTGAATCGTGACTACTCCGAGGCCAAGGCACGGTGCGGAAAGTAGCCGGACAACTGCCTATTGCCACGTGTTCGTTATGTACGAATTTGGAAAAATCAGACTAGTTATTTCGTGAACGCGTGTAAGGTTTGGGTTCTGAAAACAAGAATCAAGGCCGCGCGAACAGGACTTCGCCACGCGATGGATGCGGTCATGCAATCACGAACGCCCCAACAAGGCCCGTGGCGACATCACCCCGAAACAGCGGCTGGCCGTGGCCGCGTAGGTCTGATTCTGACGCCTGCGATAAACACGCGTGTAGCGTCAGCGACAGTTCCACTCGTCGGCCATCGCCCATGATCTGGGTTCGGACACGCTGCCGTCGGCTCGCAACAGTTGTCCGACCAGCACTTCCATCTTCTTGACCTGGATCTTCCCGGTCGCCCTGAACGTGTAGCCGTCGAAGTCGCGGACTGCATTGCCGGTTCTGGAGAGTCCGCTGTCCAGGAAGGTGGTTACACCTGCCTGGCCTGGGGACACCTTGCAGTTCGTCGCCTGTGTTGCGGCGGGTGCTGTGGCGGGTGCTGCCGCCGGCTGCGGACCCGCGCCGGCGCATGCCCTGAACTGGACCTGGTCCTTGCCCTCGGTCAACTTCAGCACTCCTTTGTCGAGTTCGAACACGGTCTTCTGGGACCAGTCGCGGCCTTCCCTGTTGCATCGCTCCTCGGCAACGAACCGTGCCGTGCCTGCGCTGTTGATCGTCCTGGGCGTGCATGTCGCGTCGACATCGTTGGAGCGGCGTGACTGCTCGATCACGAGTGCTGGCGACTTGCAGTCGCCACCGGCATACGCGTAGCGACCGCGAAGCGCGTTCGGGTAATCGATCGCAAGCGCTGGCGCAGCCAGCGAAAGGCACAGGAAGCCCGTGAGGGCGGCTTGCTTGGACTGCATGTTCATTCTCCGGTGGGGGCGTGGCGTAGCGTGCCTAAGCGCGGCATGGCATGGCGCGGCTGAGTGGGGCCGGGCGGGGGAGGGCTGGACCGAACGGGTTCGTGTCCTGCATGGCCTGGGCGGCGTCCTCCGTGCCAACTGCGCTAGACTTGATTCTATCGACATCCGTCCGGTCTGCTTGAATGCCACGCAACATGGTCGTGCTCGGCGCAGGCGCCATCGGCTGCAACATATCGACCGACCTCGCACGGGCGGGCCATGCGCCGATCGTCGTCGATCCCTGGCCGGCACAGGTCGAAGCGCTCCGTACCCGCGGCCTCAAGATAACGCTGCCGGACGGCGAGGAGCACGCCCCTCCGATCGAGGCCCTGCACCTGTGCGACTTCGCCAGCCATCGACGTACCTACGAAACCTATGACCTCGCGCTGATCGTGATGAAGTCACAGGACGCGCGCTGGATGGCCGATTTCGTGCGGCCACACCTTGCGCCCGACGCGGTCGTGGTCGGCCTGATGAACGGCATGAACGACGAGGCGATCGCATCGGTCGTGGGGCGCGAGCGCACGATCGGCGCCTGCATCGAACTGGCGGCTGAACTGTTCGTGCCGGGCGAGACGCTGCGCAAGACGCCGCGCGGGCGCAGCTGGTTCGCGCTGGGCGAGCTCGACGGGCGGATGACGCCGAGGCTGGAGATACTGCGCGACCTGCTGTCGTGCACCGCGCAGGTGACCACCACCGCCAGCATCCGCGACGCGAAGTGGACCAAGCTGGTCACCAACTCGATGGTGCTGTCGCCATTCGCGATGCTCGGCGTGCAATCGTACGAGGCCATCCAGGACGCGCAACTGTTCGACCTGATCCGGCGCATCGGCTGCGAGACGATCGCCGTCGGTGCGGCACATGGCTATCGGTTGCAGCCCATCTTCGGGCTGACCGAAGCCGAGTTCGGCGCAGCCTCGGGCAGCACGCCGGAAGCGATCGCCGAAAAACTGGTGACCACGCTGGCCGGCCATATCGGAAAGAGTTCACGCAACACCGCGCTGCAGGACCTGCTGAAGAAGCGGCGAAGCGAGACCGACCACATTAACGGGCTGGTGGTCGAGCTCGGCCGCCAGGCGGGCATCCCCACCCCGGGCAACAGCGCGGTATGCGATATCGTGCGGCGGATCGAACGCGGCGAACTCGGTCCCTCGATCGAGAACATCGGGCTGGTCGAGTTCGATCGCCCGGCCTGAACGCCGGGTCCCGTCCGCGCCGGCGCTAGAGGTTGCCGATGCCTGCCTCGGCGATCACACGTTTCCACTTCGCGACCTCGGCGGCGAAGTACTTGCGGAACGCGTCGATGCTGCCGCCCAGCGGCTCGAATCCGTTGCCCCCGAACTGCTGCAGCAGTTCGGGATGCCGGATCGCCGCGTTCACGCCGGCGTTGATGCGTTCCTGGATCGGGCGCGGCGTCTTCGCCGGTGCCAGCACGCCGTACCAGCCGGAGAATTCATAGCCGGGCACGCCGGCCTCGGCGATCGTCGGTATGTCCTGGGCGAGCGAGGACCGGGTGGCGCTGCTGACGCCGAGCGCGCGCGCCTTGCCGCTGCGCACATGGGGCAGCACGGACGAGATGCCGACCAGCGCCACATTGACCTCGCCTGACAGCAGCGCGGCCATCGACGGCCCGGTGCCCTTGTACGGCACATGGACCATCTTGATGCCGGTGGCGTTGGCGAGCAGTTCGGTGCCCATGTGTGAGGCGCCACCGGCGCCGCCGGAGCCGAAGGTGACGATGCCCGGCTTCGCCTTCGCCAGGGCGATCAGTTCGCCGAGCTTCGATGCCTGCACTGACGGATGCGCGACCAGCAGCGACGGCTGGCTGGCCACCAGCGCCACCGGGGCGAGGTCGCGCAGCACGTCGAAGGGCGCATTGCGGTTGAGGGTGCCGACGTACGACACGCCGACGCTCTGCATCAGCAGTGTGTTGCCGTCGGGATTGGCGCGCACGACCAGTTCGGTCGCGATCAGGCCGCCACTGCCGGCGCGGTTGTCGACGACGACCTGCTGCTTCCAGGCCTCAGACAGGCGTTGCGCGAGCAGCCGGCCGAGGATGTCGATCCCGCCGCCGGGGGATGCGGCCGCGATCAGCCGTACCGGACGCGACGGATACGACTGTGCATCGGCGGCCGGCGACTCGGCGGCTGCCGCCTGGCCGGCAAAGCCGGCGGCCGCGATCGACAGGGAAGCGCAGGTGAGTGCGCAGGCGAGCGATGCGCCTGCGGGCAATCGATATGTCACGGGTGGTCCTCCTCCGGTTGTGGCTCCGGCTGCGCCTGGAAGGCGGCATGTCGCGGAGCCCGCGCAGTGTGCCTTGCGAGGTCGCGTGCCGCAACCGGGACGCCGCCGCGCGGGTGTATGCGTCAGTTGATCACGTCAGTCGAGCCCCCCGCGCCCGCGCCGTGGCGGCAGGAACAGGTCGCGGTCTGCCGGATCTACCAGCGGCATCAGCACGAACTCCTCCAGACCCTGGTCGCGCAGGGCGGCGGTCACCAGGTGCAGGTGCACGTAGAAGTTGTTGCGTCCGAGTCTGGTCGATGGTGCGGCAAAGAACGGCGGGATCAGCGGTGAGGCGGTCCGGAACAGGAACACCGCCGTGTTGGTCCGGTCGGGCACGCGCACGGCGGCAAGCAGCGAGTAGAGGCCGGCAGGCGCTGCAGCGGCGGCCGGCTGCCCGTTGATGAAGCGCAGCGCGAAGGCGAATTCGCGCCCGGGTCGATCAGCGGCCTGCGGTGCGGGGATGCCAGCCGAGGCTTGCGCAGCATCGATGTCGGCCGTGGAAGGGGCCGCTTCGATCAGCACCCGCCGTGGCTTCAACGGGTCTTCGCCGAAGCGGCGGTAGACCGCGAGCGGCGTTGCACCGCGCATCGCCGCGCTCGCGTCGCGCGCGACCCTGCCCTGGGCATCGACCACCACGATGCGTGCCTGCGGCGGCAGCGGCCGGAGCAGCATGCCGATGCCCGACATGGCGTCGTCGTGGTAACCGAGGCCCAGGTAGCCGATGCCCAGGATGAGCGCGGCCAGGCGCACGCCCGCCCTCGCCTGGTCGCGGAACGCCCAGCAGAGCAGCGCGAGCCCGTAGATGACGGCGAGCGTGACGACACCCGGGACGGCACTGTCCCAGCCGTCTCGGGCGACGGCAGCCCAGGCGCCGACATGGAGCACCAGCGCCCCCACCGCGAGCAGGCCATGCCGGCGTACCAGCAACCGCAGGTGCGCGGTGTCGCGTGCGCACGCCAGCAGCGCAAGCATCAGCAGCGAAGCCGGCAGCCGGCAGGTCAGGGCCCCGCCGTCGATCACGGTCTTCAGGCAATCGAGCGCGGCGAACGCGAACAGGGCGATGGCCACCGGGTGCCAGTCGTGCCGGCGGGCGATGCCGGGCGCCGCAGCCAGTGCGGCGATCAGGCCCGCGACGAAAAGCAGCCCGATCGTCCAGCGTTCCATCGCCGGCACATGGGCGAGCAGGACCTCACCCGTGTCGTAGAGGCTGCCTGCCCCGCCGAACATGGGCAGCCCGCTGCTGGCGGCGAACGCCTGCAGCAGCGTCGCCAGCCCGGTCTTGCCCAGATGGCTGTGCAGCAGGGTGTTGCCGGTGTTTTCTCCGCCCGACCAGTGGTAACCAATCAGCTGCCAGGGCAGTTCCAGCCGTTCCTGGTAGCCGAACAGGGCGAGCAGGCCGATGGTGTGGGCGAACACCACGATGGCCAGCAGCACGTGACCGGTATCGGGGCGGTCCAGCCAGGCGGCATGCGAGCGCCGGGCGAGGGCGAGGCAGATGGCCATCGCTGCGATGCCGACGAGCAGGAACAGCGCGCCACCGTCCGACGTGCTGTCGAACAGCGGATCGAGGATCCATTTCGCGCCGATACGCGCGACATCGGACATCCGCACGGTCAGGGCCATCGCGAGGCACACGATGGCGACCGTCAGCAGGCCTGGGACCGTGCACTGTCCCGCCATCGTCCCGCGCCGCGCGGGCATGGCGTGCGTGCCCTTCTTCAGTAAGGGGGGCTTGCCGACCAAGTGATCGTTTTCGGTCCGTAAGTGATCGTGGCGATGCGTCCGGATCTCGAGGTGAACTGTATCGGGTCCGGCGTGCGCGAGGATACCGGGCCTTGGTTCGGGTTGGCGCGCCGCGATTCGCTTGGGTTCCGGAGCGGCGGTTGGTATCATCCGGGGTCTCAGGACGCAGGGGTTTCGCCATGACAAATGGATAGGCAGCAGACATCTACACCATGACGAAGCGGCCGGCGCAGCCTGCGGCGCGCGGACGGGTCGCGAAATCCGCCGTCCATGCGGCCTGTGGAGTCCTGGTTGCAGCCGGATTGCTGACATCCGCGTCCGTACTGGCGCAATCGCCTTCGGCGACCGGCTGGTACACCGGCTTCGGTCTCGGCCAGTCGCGTCTCGGCTTCAAGACCGGTGATTTCAACATCGGACCGGCCGGCACCGCTGCGGCGTTCGACGACAGCAACACCGCGTTCAAGTTCTTCGCCGGTTATCGGGTGCTGCCCTGGCTGGCGGTCGAGGGTGGTTACGACAATCTCGGGCGCAACGCCGTCAACTTCGCCAACGCTTCCGGCACCGCGAAACTCGACTACAAGGTCGATGCCCTCAAGCTGACCGGGGTTGGCTCGTTTGCGCTCGGCAATACCGGCTTCTCGGCGTTCGGCAAGCTCGGTTTCGGCTATGCCCGGGTTCGCGAGGAAAGCAGCAACTTCCCGGCCGTGATGGCGCGCGGCAATGTTTCCGAACGCGAGTGGAAGATCACCCCGGTCGTCGGCGCGGGCCTGCAGTACCAGCTGCCGCGCGGCCTCGCGCTGCGCGCCGAATACGAACGCTACGGTGAAGTCGGCGATTCGCCGGTGCCCACCGGACGCGCGAGCGTCGGCCTGTGGTCCCTCTCGCTGATGTACCTGTTCTGAGGTAACCCTCCGGTTCAGCGCAGCAGCAGCGCAGCGCCCGAGAGGATCAGCAGGACTGCGACGATCCGGCGGAAGCCGGATGGTGTTGCACGCGCATGCATGCGCGAGCCGATGCCCATCCCGAGCAGCGCGCAGGGCAGCGCCAGCGCCGAGAGGGTGAGCGTGCCGCGGTCGAAGTGGCCGAGCGACAGGTAACCCAGCCCGCGCAGCGTGCCCAGCACCACCAGCACCGCCGACATCGACGCCCGGAACGCGTGCTTGTCGAGCTTCAGCCATTCCAGGTAGACGCCGTACACCGGGCCGGCCAGCCCGCCGAAGGTGGTGCCGACGATCGCCGCGAAGGTGGCCAGCGGAGGCACCACCAGCCATCGCGGCAGGCGCGGCCCGGTCGACGGCTGGTCGCCCTTGAGCAGCGACCAGAGGCCGAAACCGGCGACGAACACGCCCAGCGCGGTGACCAGCGTGTCGTCCGCGAGCCGGTCGAACAGGTACAGGCCCACCGCCACGCCGACCAGGCTCCAGGGCAGCAGCGGCTTCAGTTCCTTCCAGACGATCTGGTCGCGATGGCGCACCGCGATGCCGATCGAGGACAGCACCGCGATCAGCGTGACCACCGGCACCACCATGGACAACGGCAGGAACAGCGCGAGTGCCGGGATCAGGATCGCCCCGAACCCTGCGAGGTTGCGGATCGCGAACCCGGCGGTGAAGATCAGCGCGGCCCAGCCGAGCTGGAATGCGCTCAGGCCTTCCATCGGGTCACTGCTCGCGTTCCTTCGGCTGGCCCTTCACGCGGACGATGCGCACGACCTCGGGGATCAGCCGCAGCCGCTTCATGATCTGTGCCAGGTGGAACCGGTTGGTCACCTGCAGCGTGAAGTTCATCGTGGAATAGGCACTCGAATCGGACTGTTCGACGCTCACATTGTCGATGTTCGACCCGGCTTCGGCGATGCCCCCGGCCACCCGCGCCAGCACGCCGCGCTCGTTGGCCACCGACAGCCGGATGCTGACCAGGAAGCTGCGCCGGGTGTTGTCGTCCCACTGCACGTCCACCCAGCGGTCGGACTCGTGCCGGCTCTTGCGGATCACCGGGCAGTCCTGGGTGTGGATCACGATGCCCTGGCCCTTGCTGACCAGTCCGATGACCGGGTCGCCGGGGATCGGGTTGCAGCAGCGCGCGAGCTGGGCGGCCATGCCCTCGGTGCCGCGGATCAGGATGGTGCCCGGCATCTGCTGCTCGTAGGGTGCGCTGCCCGAGCGCTGCAACAGGCTCGCCGCGACCACCGCCGCCAGCCGCTTGCCCAGGCCGATGTCGGCATGCAGCTCGCCGCGGGTCTTCGCGCCCGACTCGCGCAGGTACTTGTCCCAGCTGTCGGCATCGATCTCGGCCGGCGTGCCCTTGAGCGTCATCAGCGCCTGGTTGAGCAGCCGCTCGCCCAACTGGACCGACTCTTCCATCTGCATCGTCTTCAGGAAGTGGCGGATCTGCGACCGTGCGCGCGCGGTGGCGACGAAGTTGAGCCATGCCGGATTCGGCCGCGCCTGGACCGCGGTGATGATGTCCACCCGGTCGCCGTTCTTCAGCTCGGTGCGCAACGGCATCAGTTCGTCGTTGATCTTCACCGCGATCGCCCGGTTGCCGATGTCGGTGTGCACGAAATAGGCGAAGTCGACCGCGGTCGCGCCGCGCGGCAGCGCCATGATCTTGCCCTTGGGCGTGAACACGTAGACCTCGTCCGGGAACAGGTCGACCTTCAGGTGTTCCAGGAACTCGACCGCGGTGCCGGAGGTGGTCTGCAGTTCGAGCAGGCTCTGCAGCCACTGGTGCGTCTTCTGGTGCAGTTCGTTCAGGTCTGCGTCCGAGGTCTTGTACAGCCAGTGCGAGGCGACGCCGGCTTCGGCGATCTTGTGCATCTCGTGGGTGCGGATCTGCACCTCGAGCGGCATGCCGAACGGGCCGAACAGCGTGGTGTGCAGCGACTGGTAGCCGTTGGCCTTCGGGATCGCGATGTAGTCCTTGAACTTGCCGGGGAACGGCTTGTACAGGCCATGCAGTACGCCCAGGGTGACATAGCAGGACGGCACGTCCTTGACGATCACCCGGAAGCCGTAGATGTCCTGCACCTGCGCGAACGACAACTGCTTCTCGAGCATCTTGTGGTAGATCGAATACAGGTGCTTCTCGCGACCGGTGACCGAGGCGTCGATGCCGCCTTCCTTCAACCGCGCGAGGATCGCATCCTGCACCTTGCCCACCACCTCGCGCCGGTTGCCGCGCGAGGTCTTCAGCGCCTTGGCCAGCACCCGGTAGCGCGTCGGATGCAGGTAGCGGAACGACAGGTCCTCGAGCTCCTGGTAGATGCTGTTCAGGCCCAGCCGGTTGGCGATCGGTGCGTAGATGTCGAGCGTCTCGCGCGCGATGCGCTTCTTGCGCACCGGGTCCATCACCTGCATCGTGCGCATGTTGTGCAGGCGGTCGGCGAGCTTGATCAGGATCACGCGCACATCACGCGCCATCGCCAGCAGCATCTTGCGGAAGTTCTCGGCCTGGAAGTCTTCCTTGCTCTGGAACTCGATCGCGTCGATCTTCGACACGCCATCGACCAGTTCTGCCACCGGCCGGCCGAACGACTCCGCGATCTCTTCCTTGGTGACGGCGGTGTCTTCCATCACGTCGTGCAGCAGTGCGGCGGTCAGCGCCTGCGGATCGAGGTGCCACTGCGCCAGGATCTTGGCCACCGCCAGCGGATGCGAGATGTACGGCTCGCCGCTCTTGC
>JBIITW010000193.1:0-9148 GCA_044340265.1 Burkholderiales bacterium
GGCGGCAGTGGTGCGGGTTCGATGACCACGCTCACCCGGCTTCCCGCGCCTGCATGCCGGATCGCATTGGATACGAGGTTGGCCAGCGCGCGCACCAGCAGCGAACGGTCGCCAGGCACGGTGGCGCCGCCTTCGACCACCAGGACCAGGTGCTGTTCCGTGGCAAGCGCCTCGTAGAAGGACAGCACCTGCCGGACCATGTCCTGCAGGTCGACAGCTTCCCGCGCCGGCTGGGCCAGCCCGTGTTCCGACTTGGCGAGGAACAGCATGTCGGAAACCATCCGCGCCAGCCGTTCCAGTTCCTCGGCGTTGTTTGCCAGCACTTCCCGGTAGTCGTCGGCACTGCGCGCCCGCGACAGGCCGACCTGGGTCTGGGTCATCAGGTTGCTCAGCGGCGTGCGCAGTTCATGTGCGAGGTCGCTGGACAGTTCACTCAGGCGTCTGAAGGAATCTTCCAGCCGGGCCAGCATGTCGTTCAACGTGCGGGCGAGTTCAGCCACCTCCACCGGCAGGTCGCCGGAGGTGAGCCTGCGATCAAGCCGCGATGCCGTGACATCCTCGGCTTCGCGCCCGAGGCGGCGCAGTGGCGCGAGGCCGCTGCGCGCCGCGACCCAGCCGAGCAGCCCGGTGGCCAGGACCGCGATTGCCACGAAGGTCCACAGCGTGTGCCGGAACGACTGCATGTAGTGGTCATGGTGCGCCGTGTCGACGCCGATCGTCACCCGGAACACGCGACGGTCCGCCAGTCCGCTCGGCAGTTCGCGCGTCAGCCCACGGAAGGTACGGCCATCGTGCGTCCACTGCACCGGCAGTGCGCCTCCGTGCGGTGGATGGCCGTGCGCTGCAGGCGAGTCGCGGGCATGGGCCGGCGCCTCGGGCGCTGGCGCAACCATCGACCCGGCGGGCAAGGCGGCGGATGGCGCGGCGCGTGGCGCCGAGCGAGCGGCGTCCGAACTGAACCGCGTCTGCCCGTCCTTGTCCTCTACCCTGATCGCGAGGCCGTCATGGCCGACCAGCATCGACGCGAAGCGTGATTCCAGTCGATCGAGGTCGGCGGGCCTGCGTATCGATCCGAGCAGCGACGCGCTGGTGGTGAACTTCCCCTCGACGACATCGCGGTCGAGGTCGATGAAGTGTCGCTCGACCGAGGTGCCGATCAGTTGTCCGAGCGCGAGCAGCACGGCGGTCGATCCGGCCACGAACAGCAGCGTGATGCGCAACGTGAGCGACAGGGAAGCCGGCACCGGGGCGCTGCGGGGGGCGGTCGTCCTGTCGTTTGCGTTCCTGTCGTTTGCGTTCCTGTCGTTCAAGGCAAGCCTCAGGAGCCGTCGTCGAGCACGTAGCCCATGCCGCGCAGCGTGCGGATGAGCTTGGTGTCGTACGCATCGTCGATCTTCGCGCGCAGCCTGCGGATCGCCACTTCGACCACGTTGGTGTCGCTGTCGAAATTCATGTCCCACACCTGCGAGGCGATCAGCGAGCGTGGCAGCACTTCGCCGCGCCGGCGCATCAGCAACTCGAGCAGTGCGAACTCCTTGCCGGTCAGCTCGATGCGCTGCCCGGCGCGTACCGCGCGGCGCCGGATCAGGTCCAGTTCGAGGTCCGCCACCTTGATGCTGGTGGATTCGGCCATCGGACTGCGTCGGCGCAGCAGGGTGCGCACCCGCGCCAGCAGTTCGGTGAAGGCGAACGGCTTGACCAGGTAGTCGTCGGCACCGAGTTCCAGTCCACGCACGCGGTCCTCGACTTCGTCGCGCGCAGTGAGGAACAGGATCGGCAACTGCTGGCCGGCGTCGCGCAGCGTCTTCACCAGCGTCCAGCCGTCGAGCTTCGGCAGCATCACGTCCACGATCGCCAGGTCGAAGGGTTCCGCCAGCAGCAGGTGCAGTCCGTCGGCGCCGTCGCGCGCGACTTCCGCCGCGAAGCCGGCTTCGCGCAGGCCCTGGCGCAGGTAGTCGCCCGTGCGCGTCTCGTCCTCGACGATCAGGATCTTCACGGCTGGATGCCTGTCACGCTTTGCATCTCGATGCTGGGTCCTGTCGGCAGGTTGGGTGGCAGGCCTGGGCTGCGCGCCCCGGAGGCAGAGATTCTGCCGCAGCGCGATCGGTGGTCGTCGGCGGTCGGCTCAGATTACGCTTTTGTAATCGCCGGGTCATCGCCGGGCCGGGGAGCACACGGCATGCTTCGCAGCCATGGACCTCCGCCCGTTCGCCGCGCTGATCGTCTGCGTGTGCACCACCTTGACCGCGATCGCCGCGTTTGCCGCGGCGCTGCCGGCGGCCGCCGATGGCCTTGGCACGCTGCGCGCTGCGATCGACCGCGCCGCGCGGCTGGATCCGGTCCTGCGCGCCCTGGATGCGCGCGCGGACGAGGTGGACGCAAGCCGCGTGGCGGCGGCGGGGCTGTTCCCGGGTGCGCCGGTGCTCGGTGCCAGCCTTCGCCGCGATCGTCCCGACCGCGACCTTGGCCGCAACGAGGTGGAGTTCGAGGTCGGGCTGCCGCTCTGGCTGCCCGGACAGCGCGCGTTGCGCCAGCAACTGGCCGGCGACGAAGGCGCCGGTCGCGAAGCCGCGCTGGTCGACGCCCGGCTGCAGGTCGCCGGGCGGGTCCGCGAGGCCTTGTGGACGCTGGCGTTCGCGCGCCTGGACGAAACGGCGGCGCAAAGACGCATCGCCACCGTCGACCGCCTGGTCGCCGATGTCGAACGGCGTGTCGCGGCCGGGGTGCTGGCGCGCACCGACCTGCTCCTCGCGCGCGCCGAAGCGGCCGCTGCGCGCAGCCTGCTGATCGACGCCCGCACCCGGGTCGAGCAGGCGATGCTGGGCTGGCAGGCGCTGGCTGGCGACCGCGTGCTGCCGGTTTCGTGGGTCGAGGCCGAGCGGGCGTCGCCGCCCGGCAGGAACACCAGTGGATACGCAGAGGTGGACCGCAACTCCGGCATCGCCGCGCATCCTTCCATGGCGGCGGCGCTGGGCGAGGTGGACCTCGCCCGTTCCCGGCTGAAACTGGCCAGTGAATCGACCCGCGATCCGCCCGAACTGGGGCTGCAGCACCGTAGCGATCGCGACGTCACCGGCGCCGACTATCGCAACTCGGTGCGCGTTGCGCTGCGCGTGCCGCTGGCCACCGAAGCACGCAACCGCCCGCGCATCGCCGCTGCGAACACCGAGCGCGTCCGGGCCGAGTCCGGGCTGCTCCAGTTGCAGCGCCGGATCGAGGCTGATCGTGCGCGCGCAGGCGCGGAACTCGACGGGTCGCGCGCGCAGGAAGCAAATGCGCGTGAACGGCTGCGCGACGCGAGCGAGCATCTCGCATTGGTCCGGCGCGCCTTCGACCTCGGCGAACAGTCGCTGGTGGCGATGCTCCGCGCGCTGGCGCTCGCCGACGAGGCGCAGGCCGATCTGGACCGGCAGGTCGCGGCGCGCGATCGCGCGATCGCCCGCATCAACCAGGCTGCAGGGGTAATTCCATGAAGTTCACGGCGCCAATGGCTATCGCCCTGTTGGTGTTGCTTGCGCAGCTGCTGTCTGCGCCCCAGGCGCACGCGCATTCCGAAGCCGCGCCTGCGTCAGCCAGCCCGACGGCGGCTTCCGTGCTGGAACCCCGGGTCGAGGCGGCTTCGCCCGATGTCGAACTGCTGGGCATCGTCGAGGGCCTGCGGCTGACCGTGTACGTCGACCACTACGCGACCAATGCGCCGATCGACGGGGCCCGGCTGTCGGTCGAGCGCAATGGCCAATCGTTCGAGGCGCAGTCGATCGGTGACGGTGCCTACCGGTTCGAACTGCCATGGCTGGCCACCCCCGGCTCGCATGCGCTGCTGTTCACCCTGGTCGCCGCCGACCTGTCCGACCTGCTCACCGCCACCCTCGATATCCCGGGGGTGGACGGCGGCGCAGGCGACGCCGTGCCGCACGGGCACCTGCCATCGTGGTCGCAGTGGCCGGGACGCTACCCGATCGCAGCCGCACTCGGCGCGGTGGCGCTGGTCGCCTTTGCCGTGATCGCCTGGTCGGTGCGCCGTCGTCGCGCCTCGCGCGCGCTGGGCGCGCTGATGCTGGGCGCCTGCGCCCTGTTCGTCGTCGAGCGGCCGGCGCACGGGCACGAGTCCGCACCTGCGCCTGCCGCCGGCAGCCCTAAACAACCTTCGCGCCTGTCCGATGGCAGCGTGTTCGTGCCGATGCCGGCGCAACGCGCGATCGGCCTGCGCACGCAGGTCGGCGAGACAACGACCGTGCCGCTGTCGATCGAGCTCGCGGGCATGGTGGTGGCCGATCCCTCGGCCAGCGGCCTCGTCCAGGCACCGGTCGCCGGTCGCATCGAGCCCGGTCCGGCCGGCCTGCCGCATGCCGGCCAGCGCGTGGCCCGTGGCGCGGTGCTGGCCTGGCTGGTACCCACCGTCGGCGTGGTGGAACGTTCATCGCGCCAGGCCGACCTGGCCGAACTCGATGCCCGGATCGAGATCGCCCGCGCCCGCAGCGAACGCTATGAACAGCTCGCTGGCAGCATCCCGCAGCGTGACATCGATGCCGCGCGCACCGAGGCGGGTTCGCTGGTGCAGCGGCGCAGCGCGATGGCCACCGGACTCTCCGGGCGTATCGCACTCGTCGCGCCGGTGTCCGGCGTGGTGTCGACCACCAATGGCGCCAGTGGCCAGGTGGTCGATGCGCGCGACCTGCTGTTCCGTATCGTCGATCCGTCACGGCTGATGGTGGAAGCACTCGGCTACGATGCATCACTGGCCGCAAGCGTGACCGGTGGCAACGCGGTCGCGTCGGACGGCCGTGCGATCCCTCTTGCCTGGGTCGGCGCTGCCGGGCAGTTGCGCGAGCAGGTGCTGCCCTTGTTGTTCCGTGTCGGCGCGGGCGCGC
The DNA here is from genome assembly GCA_044340265.1 of Burkholderiales bacterium. Classification (GTDB taxonomy): domain Bacteria; phylum Pseudomonadota; class Gammaproteobacteria; order Burkholderiales; family CAIKXV01; genus CAIKXV01. Next base: position 4,872 of record JBIITW010000193.1, read on the forward strand.
CGCCGCTGGTGGTGGGCGAGCGGTTGCGCGTGATCGCCACCACGCGCGGCACGCACACCGGCGTCGTGCTTCCTGCGGCCAGCCTCGTGCGCGCATCGAATGGCGAATCCGTGGTGTTCGTGCAGGCCTCTGCCGAACGGTTCCAGCCGGCGCGCGTGACCGCGCAGGTGCTCGATGCCGGCCGTGTCGTGGTCACCGCCGGGCTGCAGCCTGACCAGCGGGTGGTGACCGCCGCGGCCAGCCTGCTCGCGCAGATCCGCTGAACGGGCGGCCATGTTCGACGCCCTGATCCAGGCCAGCCTGCGCCAGCGCCTGTTCGTGCTGGTGTTCGCGCTGGTGCTGACCATCGCCGGCCTGTTCACGCTGCACGGGCTGCCGGTGGATGTGTTCCCGGACCTCAACCGGCCGACGGTGACGCTGATGACCGAGGCCGAGGGCATGGCACCGGAAGAGGTCGAGCAGCGGGTCAGCTTCCCGCTGGAGACCGCGTTCGGCGGCCTGCCCGGCGTGCTGCGCGTGCGTTCGGTGTCCAGCGCCGGGCTGTCGATCGTCTATGTCGAATTCGACTGGGGCACCGACATCTACCGCAACCGGCAACTGGTCGCCGAGCGCCTGGGCACCGTCGCCAGCCAGTTGCCGCCGCGCGTGGTGCCGTCGCTGGGACCGGTCGCATCGATCATGGGCCAGGTGATGCTGGTGGCACTGCAGGGCGAACCCGGCAAGGCCGATGCGATGCAGGTGCGCGAGGCGGCCGACTGGGTGGTGCGTCCGCGGCTGCTCACCATCCCGGGCGTGGCTCAGGTGATCGCGATCGGTGGCGAGGTTCGCCAGTACCGGATCGTCCCGGACGTGCGCCGGATGCGCGACCTGGGCGTGACGCTGGCGCAGATCGAGGCGGCCGCCCGTGGTTTCGCGACCAACACCAGCGGCGGATTCGTCGAGCGCGGCGCGCGCGAGGTGATGCTGCGCAACGTCACCCGCACCACCTCGCTGGATGACCTGGGCGCGCTGCCGGTGGGCGTGCGCAACGGCACGCCGGTGCTGCTGCGCCAGGTCGCGGAAGTCGGCTTCGCCGCACGCCCGAAGCGCGGCGATGCCGGCTATGGTGGCGAGCCTGCGGTGATCCTTTCGGTGGAGAAGCAGCCGCAGGTCGATACCGTGCGGCTCACCGCGGATGTCGAACAGGCGCTGGCGGAACTGGGCCGCTCGCTTCCCGCCGGCGTGCAGGTGAAGAGCGTGCTGTTCCGGCAGGCCGACTTCATCGAGCGCTCGATCGGCAACGTCGAGCGGGTGCTGGTCGAGGCCGCGCTGGCGGTGCTCATCGTGCTGTTCGCCTTCCTGCTCAACGTGCGCACGACCGCCATCTCGCTGGTGGCGATCCCGCTCTCCCTGCTGGTCACCGTGCTGGTGTTCAAGGCGCTCGGCCTGTCGATCAACACGATGACCCTGGGCGGCATCGCGATCGCGATCGGCGAACTGGTCGACGACGCGATCGTCGATGTCGAGAACGTGCTGCGCCGGCTGCGCGAGAACCGCGCGCTCGCCCGCCCGCTGCCGGCGCTGCAGGTGGTCGCGTCCGCTTCGGTCGAGATCCGTTCCTCCATCGTCTATGCGACCGCCATTGTCGTGCTGGTGTTCCTGCCGCTGTTCGCGCTGTCGGGCATCGAGGGAAGGCTGTTCACCCCGCTGGGCATCGCTTACGTGGTGTCGATCCTGGCCAGCCTGCTGATCGCCGTCACGGTGACGCCGGTGCTCTGCTACCTGCTGCTCGCCGGTGCTTCCGCACCGGCCGTGCTCGAGCGCGGCGACAGCGCGCTGGTGCGGCGGCTCAAGGCCTGGGACGGGCGCGCGCTGGACTGGTCGTTCGATCAGCCGCGGGTGGTGCTGTCGATCGCGCTGGTGCTGGTGCTGATGGCGCTGGCCACGGTGCCGTGGTTCGCCCGCTCCTTCCTGCCGCAGTTCAACGAGGGCACGCTGACCATCAACCTGCTGCTCGATCCAGGTACCTCGCTCGCCGAATCGAACCGGGTCGGCGTCCTCGCCGAGCGCCTGCTGCTGCAGGTGCCGGAAGTGCGACAGGTCGGGCGCCGCACCGGCCGCGCCGAACTGGACGAGCATGCCGAAGGCGTGCATTCCTCGGAGATAGAGGTCGACCTCGAGCCTTCGTCGCGCAGCCGTGCAGAGGTCGTGGCGGACATCCGCAGCCGGCTGGCGGTGCTGCCGGTGGCGGCGAACATCGGGCAGCCGATCTCGCACCGCCTCGACCACCTGCTGTCCGGCATCCGCGCGGAAGTCGCGGTGAAGATCTTCGGCGACGACCTCGACGCGCTGAACGCGCTGGCGGCGCAGGTGCAGGCCCGGCTGTCGACGGTCCCTGGCCTGGTCGATCTGCAGACCGAGAAGCAGGTGCGCGTGCCGCAGCAGCGGGTGCGCATCGACCCGCAGCGCGCTGCAGCCTACGGCGTGGCCCCGGCGGAGGTCGCGCGCGTGCTGCAGGTGATGGCCAATGGCGAAGTGCTGTCGCAGGTCAACGACGGCGTGCGCCGCTTCGATGTCGTGCTTCGCCTGGCCGACAGCGACCGTACCCTCGAGGGTCTTCGTGTGCTTCCCGTGCCGACGCCGTCGGGGCCGGTGCCGCTCGAGCGCCTGGCCACGCTGGAGGACGGTGACGGGCCGAACCAGGTCGGGCGCGAGAGTGCGCGGCGCAGGATCGTGGTGTTCGCCAACACGAGCGGCCGCGACACATCGGCCATCATCGAGCGGGTACGCGCCGAGCTGGGGGCAGTGCAGATGCCGGAAGGCTATTTCACCGTGCTCGAAGGACAGTTCCAGGCGCAGGAGGCGGCCTCGCGTCGCATCGCGATCCTCGCGCTGGTATCGCTGCTGCTGGTCTACGCGGTGCTCTACAGCCGCTACCGGTCGGCGGTGCTGGCCGGGATCGTGATGGCCAACGTGCCGATGGCGATGGTCGGCGGCATCGTGGCGTTGTGGATCGCCGGTGGTGAACTGTCGATCGCCAGCCTGGTCGGTTTCGTCACGCTGGCCGGCATCGCGGCGCGCAACGGCATCCTGAAGATAAGCCACTACATCAACCTCGCTCTGCATGAAGGCGAGGTGTTCGGACGCGCGCTGGTGATGCGTGGCAGCCTGGAACGCCTGACGCCAGTACTCATGACCGCGTTGACGGCAGCCGTCGCGCTGGCGCCGCTGCTGTTCGGCGCGGACGAACCGGGCAAGGAGATCCTGCATCCGGTGGCGGTGGTGATCTTCGGCGGGCTGGTCAGCTCGACGCTGCTCGACACGCTGGTGACGCCGGTGATGTTCCTGCGCTGGGGCCGACGCCCGCTCGAGCGGTTGCTGGCCACCCGGCAGGACGAACGATTCTGAACCCTTAAAGGGAGGACGACCCGATGGACAGACGCAGCTTGACGATCGCGCTCGGTGCCCTGCTGCTGCACCGGCCTGCGTTCTCGCACACCAATGCCGAACTCGCGAACCGGCGCGGCCCGAACGGCGGGCAGATGCGTGCGACCCCGACCCTGCACCTGGAACTGGTGGGCAAGGCGGACGAACTGGTCCTGCATGTCTACGACCACGACGACAAGGCGGTCGCCACCAAAGGCGCCAGCGGCCGCGCCACCCTGCTGCTGGGCGCGGAACGCACCGAGATCAGGCTGGAGCCGTTCGGTCTCAATGTCCTGCGCGGCACCGGCAAGTTCGTCCCGGACCCGAAACTTCGGGTGGCGGTGACGCTGACCCTGGCGGACGGAAAGCCGCAGCAGGAGCGCTTCGAACCCTTCCGTCCGCTGCCTTCGAAGAAGTGATCGATCCGGAACACCCACCCAGCAAGGAGATCCAGATGACACCGACCCCGTCCAGCAATCGTTCCCGCTGTGCAACCTTCGCCGCCCTGCTTGCCGCCGCGCTGCTCGCGCTGCCGGGCGCGGCTGCATTGGCGCAGCAGGATCACAGTGCCCATGGTACCCACGGTGCCCACGGTGCAGCCCCGGCCGGCAAGGCCGCGGTCACCGCCTCGACCCGTGAATACCAGGCGGTGAACGAACGCATGCACCGCGCGATGAACATCCCGTTCACCGGCGATGCGGATGTCGATTTCGTCCGCGGCATGATCCCCCACCATCAGGGGGCGATCGAGATGGCCCGTGTCGTGCTGAAGCATGGCAAGGATCCCGAGATACGCAAGCTGGCGGCCGAGATCATCAAGGCGCAGGAGTCGGAGATCGCCTCGATGCAGGCCTGGCTGAAGAAGCGCGGCA
>JBIITW010000026.1:0-31376 GCA_044340265.1 Burkholderiales bacterium
CCTGCCGCCCGCCCGGCATCGTCAGGCCGCGCTGCCGCCGCCCGGCGATCCGGCACCACCACCTTCCGGCGCCGGCGACTGCGCCGACTGCTGTGCCGGCTGTTGCGTGGGCTGTTGCGTGGACTGCTGCGGCGCCCCGCCCTGCTGCTGCGCCGGCTGCAGGTACAGCCGCTGCAGGTAGCGGCCCATCGCGAAATCGACGATGCCGGTCGCGAACATCAGTCCGCCGACCACCAGGGCAGTGAAGCCACCGGTGCTGAACAGGCCGGCGCCGATCAGCCACATGCCGATCGACACGAAGGCGACCGCTGCGACGTAGAACAGGTAGATCCGAATCTTTACCGAAAGCATCGTCCGCTCCAGTGTTCTCTGTGGGGCATCACTTCGGGCATCACTGCGCCGGCCGGCCGCCCGGCTGCGAGCGCTCGTCGGCGCGTATCGCCCCGGCCAGCTTGTCGACCACGCCGTTCACGTACTTGTGCCCGTCGGTGCCGCCGAACAGCTTCGCGAGTTCGACTGCCTCATTGATCACCACACGATAAGGCGCGCCGAACTCCGCTTCCGGCGCGGTGCGCAACTCGAACCCGGCCAGCATCAGGATCGCGCGTTCCACCGGGCTCAATGCATTGACCGGCCGGTCGAGGAAAGGTTGCATCCATGCCGACAATTCGTCCGCATCGGCGATCGCCCCCGACACCAGCCGCTCGACGAACGCGGCGTCGGCCGCCTCGTATTCGTCCGATTCGCGCAGGTGCCGGATGATGTCCCAGGGCTCGCCGCCTGCGACCAGCCACTGGTAGACGCCCTGCACGGCGAACTCGCGCGCCTTGTGGCGGGCGATCCGGGCCTTGCCGGGGCCGGCACTGCCCGGCCGGCGTTCAGCGCGCGGCATCGTCGATGCTTCTGAGCAGGTTGGCCATCTCGACTGCGGCACGCGCGCAATCGCGGCCTTTCTCGGCGGCCCGCACCTCGGCCTGCTCGTCGGTGTTGGTGGTCAGGATGCCGTTGGCCACCGGCACGCCGGTATCGAGGGCCACGCTCGACGCACCGGCACAGGCTTCGTTCGACACCACCTCGAAGTGGTAGGTCTCGCCGCGGATCACCGCACCGAGCGCGATCAGCGCGTCGAAGCGTCCGGTCTGCGCCAGCTTCTGCAGCACCAGGGGGATCTCGAGTGCGCCGGGGACGGTGCAGTGCGTGATGCAGCCCGGAAGCACGCCAAGCTGCTCGAGTTCGGCCTGGCAGGCGGCGAGCTCAGCTGCACCGATCGATTCGTTGAAACGCCCCTGCACGATGCCGATGCGCAACGCGGCACCGTCGAGGTCGGGGGCGAAATGGGTGCGGGCAAGCACGGGTCTGGCAGTCATTGGAATTGTCCTTGGAAGCAGCGGCAGCGGAGCGGCATCTGCCGCGCGGGCGGCGCGATCGTGCAGTTCAGCACTTGGGCAAGTCAGCGCGTGGGCAGGCTGGGGTGGCCCGCGAGGTCGGCCAGCGGCACCGGCCCGTCGGGCAGCAGGTAGCCCGTCACTTCGAGGTCGAAGCCGGTCATGCTCGGCATCCGGCGCGGTTGCGCCAGCACCCGCATGCGGGTGATGCCCAGTTGCCGGATGATCTGCGCACCGATGCCGTAGTCGCGCAGGTCCATGCGCCCGCGCCGCGGTGCCGGCCCCGCGCGCGTGGCACGTTCGAGCAACTGGTCGGGCGTCTCGGGCCGATGCAGCAGGACGATCGCGCCACAGCCGGCCTTCACTACCGCCTGCATCGCGGCGTGCACGTTCCATGAATGCGTGGCACTGCCAGCGTCGAGCAGGTCGACGATGGAGATCGGCTCGTGCACGCGGACCAGCACCTCTTCGTCCGCGCGCGGCGTGCCATGCACGAGCGCCAGGTGGGTGGCAGTGGCCAGCCGGTCGCGGAAGGTGATCAGCCGGAACGGCCCGTACGGCGTCTCGATGTCGCGTTCACCGGCGCGCTCGATCAGCGACTCGGTGCGACTGCGGTACTGGATCAGGTCGGCGATGGTACCCACCTTCAATCCATGGGCCTCGGCGAACACCAGGAGGTCCGGCAGCCGCGCCATCGTGCCGTCGTCCTTCAGGATCTCGCAGATCACCGAAGCCGGCAGCACGCCCGCGAGGTGGGCCAGGTCGCAGCCGGCCTCGGTATGGCCGGCGCGCACCAGCACGCCGCCGGGCTGCGCACGCAGCGGGAAGACATGGCCAGGCTGCACGAGGTCGGCCGGCGCGGCATCGGCGCGCACCGCAGTGCGCACGGTATGCGCGCGATCATGTGCGGAGATGCCGGTAGTCACGCCTTCGGCGGCCTCGATCGACATCGTGAAGTTGGTGCCCATCGGCGAACGGTTGTCGCGCACCATCAGCGGCAGGTCGAGTTGCCGGCAGCGGTCCTCGGTCAACGTCAGGCAGATCAGCCCACGGCCGTGCTTGGCCATGAAGTTGATCGCCTCGGGCGTGACGAACTCGGCGGCCATCACGAGGTCGCCTTCGTTCTCGCGATCTTCCTCGTCGACGAGCACCACCATGCGACCGGCGCGAATCTCATCGATGATTTCTGGGGTACTGGCGATCGGCATGGGGCTGGCGGTCCGGACGGGTCAACCTCCGATTATCGCCCGGATCGCCAGCCTGGGCACGCAGATCGCGTTCGACCGCCCTCCGGCGTCAGCGGACCGCCCTCCGGCATCAGCGCCGCGCAGCCATGACCTCTTCGTAGGGCTGCACCACGACCCAGCCTTCGCCCGCGAACTTCATCTGCAGGCTTTCCCCTGAAGTGCGTCCGACGAGGGTGCCGAGCGTGATGTCGGTGACGAAATCGGGCTCCAGTCCGCCCGACCAGGCTACCGTCGCATTCGGGTCGGTATAGACCGGCCTGCCCCGACCGACCTTGAGGGTCAGCGGCTCGTAATGCGAACCGATCGCGATCAGGCCACGCCCGGACAGCCGGATGTTGAACAGGCCACCGGCCATCATGCCGCCGACCTTGCGCATCATCGTGATCCGGTTCTCGATGCCGTCCTCGAAAGCCAGCACGTCATTGCCGTTGACGAAGATCGACTCGCCCTGGAGCCGGAGCAGGTTCACCTTCTTGCCACCATCGGCCAGCCACACGCGCCCCTGCCCCTCCATCTTCATCAGGGAGGCGCCCTCGCCGCTGACCGTCTTCTTCAACAGGTTGCCGAGCCCCTGCTCGAGCATGCCTTCGCGACGGAACTTGACACCGCCCGTGTAGGCCACCATCGAGCCCGCCTTTGCCCAGGCGGCACCGCGCAGCCGGACCTCGAGCAGGTGCGGGTTCTCGAGTTCGAATGGCTCCTGCGTCGCGTCGCGCTGGCCGCTTCCGGCAAGGAAATCATCGATCGTCCTGATGGTCATGCGTACGCCTCCTGGATCCAGGGCGGTTCAGGCCCGCAAGCGCTCGACGTAACGCGCGAGCAGGTCTATCTCGAGGTTCACGCGGTCACCGACCCGGCAGACCCCGAGATTGGTCATCTGCAGCGTATGCGGAATGATGTTCACCGCGAACTCGGTATTGCGCGTGTCGGATGTGCCCGGCCCGTCGGACACCGCGTTGACGGTGAGGCTGATGCCGTTGACCGTGATCGATCCCTTCTCCGCGATGTAGCGGCCGAGGCCTGGCGGCGTCTCGACCACCAGCTTCCAGCTCTCGCCGACCTGACTGAATTCACGCAGCGTGCCCACGCCATCGACATGGCCGCTGACCAGGTGCCCGCCGAGACGGTCGGACAGGCGCAGTGCCTTCTCGAGGTTGACCTTGCGGCCCAGGTCGAAGCCCGCGGTGCGTGCGATCGATTCCAGCGACACATCGAAGGCCGCCCGCGCCTGCGCCTGTTCGACCACCGTCAGGCAGCAGCCGTCGACCGCGATGCTGTCGCCGAGCGCGACATCGTCCAGGCCGAGCCCGGCCGTATCGATGATGATGCGCTGGCCGCCGGCCAGCGGATTGCGCTCGACGATGGTGCCGACGGCGGCGATGATCCCGGTGAACATGTACGGCCTGCCTTTCTCTGCGCCGGCTGCTCGGCCGGGCTATCTACGCTGGAACGGCCCGGGCGCGCGCTCGACCCGCACCCTCAGGCGCAGGTCGTCGCCGACCCGGGCGACATCGGTGAATCGTAACGTGGCGCGCTGTGAAAGTTCATCCATCGCAGGCAAGTCGAACATGCCAAGTGACTGCTCGCCGAGCACGCTCGGCGCAAGATAGGCCAGCAACTCGTCGACACAGCCTTCGCGCAGCAGCGAACCGTTCAGGCGGGTGCCGGTCTCGACCAGCACCTCGTTGATGCTGCGCCGGCCGAGTTCGCGCAGCATCGCAGGCAGGTCGACCTTGCCCGCGGCATTCGGCACCAGCACCACTTCGGCACCGCGCGCCTCCAGTGCCGCGCGGGCGCCCGGGTCGTCGATCGCCGCGAACACCAGCGCGCGGCCCGCGTCCAGCAACCTGGCATCGGGCGACAGCTGCAGGCGGGAATCGATCACCACGGGAAGCGGCTGGCGCGGCGTCTCGACCGCGCGCACCGTCAACCGCGGATCGTCCTCGCGCACGGTGCCGATGCCGGTCAACACCGCACAGGAACGGGCGCGCCATCGATGTCCGTCGGCCCGGGCCACCTCGCCGGTGATCCACTGGCTGACCCGGTTCGAAAGCGCCGTGCGCCCATCCAGGCTGGCCGCAACCTTCAGGCGAAGCCACGGCTGTCCGCGTGTCATGCGCGACACGAAACCGATGTTGAGGTCCAGGGCCTCGGCCTCGCGTACGCCGACCACCACTGAAATGCCGGCCGCACGCAGCCGGGCGAACCCGCTGCCAGCCACCTTCGGGTTCGGGTCTTCCATCGCTGCCACCACCCGGGTGACACCGGCGGCGACCAGCGCATCGGCGCATGGCGGCGTACGACCGAAATGGCTGCACGGCTCGAGGGTCACATAGGCCGTCGCACCCGCCGGATCGTTGCCGGCCGCCGCGGCCGCCGCCAGTGCCGCAGCCTCGGCATGCGGGCCTCCGGCCACGGCGTGGAACCCTTCGCCGAGCACCCGGCCCTCGCGCACCAGCACGCAACCCACGCGCGGGTTGGGCGTGGTGGTGAACAGTCCGCGCGCAGCAAGTTCCAGTGCACGCGCCATCCATGCGTCGTCTCCAGCGGTCTCGTCCACGGCGCTCAAGCCGGCCTGCGCTTGCGTGGCGGCAGGCGCTGCACTTCCTTGATCGCGTCGCGGAAGTCGTCGACGTCCTGGAAGTCGCGGTAGACGGATGCGAACCGGATGTAGCCGACCTTGTCCAGCTTGCGCAGTTCCTGCATCACCAGTTCGCCCACCTTGCGCGAGTCGATCTCGCGCTCGGACATCGAGAGCAGCTTCTGGCCGATGCGATCGACCGCAGCATCCACGTATTCGACCGGCACCGGCCGCTTGTGCAGCGCGCGTTCGAAGCCCAGGCGCAGCTTGTCCTCGTCGTACTCTTCACGGATGCCGCTGCCCTTGATGATGTGCGGCATCCGCAGTTCGAACTTCTCGAACGTGGTGAACCGCTTGTCGCAGGACAGGCAGGCGCGGCGGCGGCGGATCGTCTTGCCGTCGTCGCTCTCGCGCGAATCGATGACCTTGGTATCGCTGCCTTTCGGGCACGGGCATTTCACCCGCGCCCCCTGGCCGCCCCGGCGAGGAGGCACGTGCGCGCGGATGCAACCACGTGCTCACGCACCGTAGACGGGAAAACGCGCGCAGAGCGCCTTGACTTCATCGCGCACGCGCTGGGCAACCGCCGCATCTGCCGGCGCATCGAGGGTGTCGGCGATCAGGTGTGCCACCCGGGTCACCTCGGCAGGACCGAAACCGCGCGTGGTCATCGCCGGCGAACCGAGGCGGATGCCGCTGGTGACGAACGGCTTCTCGGGGTCGTTCGGGATCGCGTTCTTGTTCACCGTCATGTGCACGCTGCCGAGCAGCGCCTCGGCGTCCTTGCCGGTCACCTTCTTCGGACGAAGGTCGACCAGGAACAGGTGGCAGTCGGTGCGCCCGGACACGATGCGCAGCCCGCGCGCCTGCAGCACGCCGGCCATCGTGCGTGCGTTGTCGAGCACCTGCTGCTGGTAGGTGCGGAAGGACGGCTCCATCGCCTCCTTGAAGGCGACCGCCTTGGCTGCGATCACATGCATCAGCGGGCCGCCCTGCACCCCGGGGAACATCGCCGAGTTGATCGCCTTCGCATGCGCTTCGGTGCGCGACAGGATGAAGCCGCCACGCGGGCCGCGCAGCGTCTTGTGGGTGGTGCTGGTGGTGAAATCGGCGTACGGAACCGGCGTCGGATACACGCCGGCGGCGACCAGCCCGGAGTAGTGCGCCATGTCGACCAGGAACAGCGCGCCGACCTCGTCCGCGATCGCGCGAAAGCGCTTGAAGTCGATCTGCAGCGCATAGGCCGAGGCACCGGCCACGATCATCTTCGGACGGTGCTCGCGCGCGAGTGCCGCCACCTGGTCGTAGTCGATCTCTTCGGTCTTCGGATCGAGCCCGTAGGCGACCGACTTGTAGAGCTTGCCGCTGAAGTTGACCGTCGCGCCATGGGTCAGGTGGCCACCATGCGCCAGCGACATGCCGAGGATGGTATCGCCGGCCGACAGCATCGCGAGGTAGACGCCCATGTTGGCCTGCGCGCCGGAATGCGGCTGCACGTTGGCGAACGGCGCATCGAAGAGCTGCTTCACACGCTCGATCGCCAGCGTCTCTGCGACATCGACGAACTCGCAGCCGCCGTAATAGCGCTTGCCCGGATATCCTTCGGCGTACTTGTTGGTCAGCACCGAACCCTGGGCGGCCAGCACGCGCGGGCTGGCGTAGTTCTCGGACGCGATCAGCTCGATATGGTCTTCCTGCCGCTGGCGCTCGTGTTCCATGGCGGCCCACAGCTCGGGGTCGAAACCTTCGATACGATCATTCTGGCTGAACATTCGGCTGCTCCGGCACGCTGCAAAGCGTTGATTTTAGCAACTTTCGCGCGCGACCTCGGCAATTGCAGCCGGCGCCGAGCTTGGCCGGCGCCGCGCTGCGTGGTACTGATGGGCAAACGGGGTTCCGGGAGGGCATGTTTGAAGACGTTGCTGGCAACCGCGCGCGCGATCGATGCGGTGAACGAGCGCATCGGCCGGGTCGCATGCTGGCTGACGCTGGCCGTCGTGCTGGTGGCGACTGCCAATGCCATCCTGCGCTACGGCTTCAGGCTAGGCACCAATGGCCTGCTCGAACTGCAGTGGTACATGTTCGCGCTGATCTTCCTGTTCGGCGCCGCCTTCACCCTGGCGCGCGGCGGGCATGTCAGGGTCGACGTGCTCTACGGGCGGCAGACGCCACGGCGGCAGGCCTGGATCGACATCCTCGGCGGGCTGTTCTTCTTCCTGCCGACCACGATCGCCCTCACCGTGCTGTCGCTGCCGATGGTCACGTCGTCCATCGCCGTCTGGGAAACCTCGCCAGACGTCGGCGGTCTCGCGCGCTGGCCGATCAAGCTGGCGATACCGGTGGCGTTCTCCCTGCTGACCCTGCAGGGGGTGTCGGAGATCATCAAGCGCGCGGCGTTCCTGCGCGGGCTGGCACCGGCGCCGGTGCAGCGGCGGGAACTGCAGTGAGGATGGCCGGTGATGTTGCCCGTCTGATGGCAGGCGCCTGATGGGCATCGAACTGCTCGCCCCCGCGATGTTCGCGACGATGGTCGCGTTCCTGCTGATCGGCTATCCGGTGGCATTCTCGCTCGCCGCAGTCGGCCTCCTGTTCTCGATGATCGGCATCCAGGCCGGCGCATTCGGCCCGCAGCTGCTGCAGGCGCTGCCGGAACGGGTGCTGGGCATCATGTCCAACCAGACCCTGCTGGCGATCCCGTTCTTCACATTCATGGGCGTGGTGCTCGAACGCAGCGGCATTGCCGAGGAGATGCTCGAGACGATGGGCCAGGTGTTCGCCTCGGTGAAGGGCGGCATCGCCTATGCGGTGATCTTCGTCGGTGCACTGCTCGGCGGCCCGGCCGGGGTGGTCGCCGCGACGGTGATCGCGATGGGCCTGATCTCGCTGCCGGTGATGCTCCGCCACGGCTACTCGACCCGCCTGTCGACCGGCGTCATCGCCGCCTCCGGCACGCTCGCGCAGATCGTGCCGCCGTCGATCGTGCTGGTGGTGATGGCAGAGGTGCTGGGCATCTCGGTCGGCGACGTCTACGCCGGCGCGCTGGTGCCGAGCCTGGTGCTCACCGGCCTCTACGCGCTCTACATCTTCCTCGTCTCGCTGGTGTACCCGGATGCAGTGCCTGCGATCCCCAAGGACGAACGCCAGCCGCGCGACCGGGCCCTGCTGCTGCGCGCGCTTAAGGCACTGGTGCCGGCGATCGTGCTGCTGGTCCTGGTGATCGGCACCATCTTCATGGGGCTGGCGACGCCGACCGAAGCCGCCGCGATGGGCGCGCTCGGTTCGCTCGGGCTCGCCGCGGCGAACCGGCGGCTCGACATGCGCGTGCTGCGCGAGGCGATGGAGCAGACCACGATCCTCACCAGCTTCGCCATCTTCATCCTGATCGGCGCGACCATCTTCACGCTGGTCTTCCGCGGGCTGGACGGCGACCTCTGGGTCGAGCACCTGCTGACCGGGTTGCCCGGCGGGCAGGTCGGCTTCCTTGTATTCGTGAACGTGCTGATCTTCCTGCTGTCGTTCTTCCTCGACTTCTTCGAGATCGCGTTCATCCTGCTGCCGCTGCTCGGCCCGGTCGCCCACACGCTGGGCATCGACCTCATCTGGTTCGCCGTGCTGATCGCGGTGAACATGCAGACCTCGTTCATGCATCCGCCGTTCGGCTTCGCGCTGTTCTACCTGCGCAGCGTCGCCCCGCCATCGGTGCGCACGATGGACATCTACATGGGCGCAATCCCGTTCATCATCATCCAGCTGATCATGGTCGGCCTGCTGATCGCCTTCCCCGGCCTCGTCCTCAACTTCGTCCGGTGACCGATTCCTGACCTCGGTGCCTGACCTCGGGGTCTGACCCCGGGGTCAGACCCCGAGGTCAGGCACCGTTCACCGGTTCATCGGGACTACTTTTTCGCGGGAGCGGGTGCAGGTGCGACAGGCTGGCCGCCGAGCGGGTTGTTGAGCACGAAGGTGTCGAAGGAAAGGTCGGCGGTGCGGTGCCAGCTGTGCTGGGCGTCGCGGAACGCACGCCAGTTGGCGTAGATCTTCGCGAACGACGGGTTCTTGGCCGCTTCCTCGTCATAGATCTGGAACGCTGCCTTCTGGGCAGCCGCCATCACGTCGGGCGGGAACGGGCGTACCTGCACGCCGGTCTTCTGGATGCGCGCCAGTGCCGGCGGGTTCTTCGCGTCGTACTCGGCGAGCATGTTGACGTTGATCTCGGCGGAGGCGACATCGATCGCCTGCTGGAACTCGCGCGGCAGCTTCTCCCATTCCTTCAGGCCGACATACATCGAGAGCTGTGCCCCGCCTTCCCAGAAGCCCGGGTAGTAGTAGAACTTGGTGACCTTGGCGAAGCCGAGCTTCTCGTCGTCGTAGGGACCGACGAATTCGGTCGCATCGATGGTGCCGCGCTCGAGCGACGAGTAGATGTCGGCGGGCGCGATCACCTGCGGCAGCACGCCGATGCGCGAGAGCATCTCGCCGGCGAGGCCGGGGATGCGGAAGCGCAGGCCCTGCATGTCCTTCAGCGTGCGGATCTCGCGCCGGAACCAGCCACCCATCTGGGTGCCGGTGTTGCCAGCCGGGAAGTTCATCACGTTGAACTCGCGCATCACCTCTCGCATCAGGTCGAGGCCGCCGCCGTAGTACATCCAGGCGTTCTGCTGGCGCGCGTTGAGGCCGAACGGCACCGCGGTGTCGAAGGCCAGCGACCGGTTGCGCCCGATGTAGTAGTAGCTTGCGGTGTGGCCCATCTCGATGGTGCCGTTCTGCACCGCATCGAGCACCTGCAGGCCGCCGACGATCTCGCCCGCGGCGAACGGCCGGATCTGGAACCGGCCGCTGGTCAGCCGGTCGATGCGCTCGCAGAACATCTGCGCTGCGCCGAAAAGGGTGTCGAGGCTCTTCGGGAAACTCGACTGCAGTCGCCAGCGGACCGACGGCCCCGACTGGGCGATGGCAGGGGCTGCCACGGCGACGGTGGCCGATGCGGCTGCGCCCTGCAGGAAGGCGCGGCGCTGACGGCGCAGCGCGGCGGTGGTTGCCGCGTGTCCGGTCGCGTCGGGCGCGCCGCCCGCTTCCGCACTGATGCCCCCTGCGTGGTCGCTCGATACGCTGCCACGATGGTTGCGGTTGTCGCTGTCGCCTTGCATGCCCTCTCCTCGATGTCTGTTATCCCGTGTCCGCCCGGGACGGCACCAGGCTGTGTCGACGCGCTGCGAAGATCCACCATCCCGCCGGACGGCGCCATCCTCGTTCGCCACGGAGTGTAGCCAGAAGCTTCCGGGGTCGCCAACGGCTTATCATCGCGCATGACCGCACCGACCGCAGAATGGATAGACACCGCAGGAGGCCTCGCCGCCCTGCTCGCCCGCCTCCCTGGCACTACCCGGATCGGACTGGACACCGAGTTCATGCGGGTCAATACCTTCTGGCCCGACCTGGCGCTGGTGCAACTGCAGGCCGAAGGGCCTGCGGCGCTGGTCGACCCGATCGGCTGCGGCGACCTGTCGCCGCTGGCGCCGCTGCTGGTCGATGCCGGCTGCGTGAAGATCATGCACAGCGCCAGCGAAGACCTGGTCGCGCTCGCGCCGATCGCCGGCGCGCCGGTCACGGCGTTGTTCGACACCCAGGTGGCGGCAGCCTTCGCCGGCCTCGGGCCTGGCATCGGCTACCAGCGGCTGGTGCAGATGCTGCTGGATGTCGAGATCGGCAAGGGCGAGACGCGGTCCGACTGGCTGCAACGGCCACTGACCGAGCAGCAGAAGCTGTACGCCGCGATCGACGTGGTGCACCTGCCGGCGATGCATGACCTGCTCGGCGCGAAGCTCGAACAGCGGAAGATGGTCGCCTGGTGCCAGGAGGATTGCGATCGCCTGGCAGCGGGTCCCGTGCCCGACGACGAGCCGCACCTGGCGTTCACCGCGTTGTGGAAGTCCCCGCCCGAGACCCAGGCGCGGCTGCGCCGGCTGCTGCGCTGGCGCGAGGCCCTCGCGCGCGGGATCAACCGGCCGCGTTCCTGGATCTTCGACAATGCACTGGCCACCAGCCTGATCGAAACGCCGCCGGCCGATACCGAGGCCCTGTCGTCCCGGATGCGCGGCCAGCGCAGCTTCCCGAAGCGGGAACTGGGCCCGCTGTTCGACCTGCTCGCGACTGCGCTGTCGGACGTCGACCTCGACCTGCCCCCGATCGCGCCGCCGATCCGTGGCGAGCCTGCACAGCAACTGGCGCAGGTGCGCGACAAGGTGGCTGCGCGCGCGGCCGAACTCGACCTGCCACCGGCGCTGTTGTGCCCCCGCCGGTTGCTCGAGGCCTGGGTTCGTGGCGAACGTTCGCCCGAGCTCGATGGCTGGCGCGGCACCGTGCTGGGCGACCTGCTGGTCGCCTGAGCGCGGAACCATCGGGGTAACAATCGAGGTCTGACCCCGATTTCCAGCGATCGCCGGGACGCCTTATCGGCACGACGATCGAAGCCCTTTCCTCGATTCGCTGCCGACTGCTACGATGGCATTTTCCGCGCGCAAGGCCACGCTGATGACCCTCGACGAGTTCCTCTCCTGGGAGACCGAACAACTCGAACGCCACGAGTTCTTCCGCGGCGAAGTGTTCCGCATGGCCGGGGCCAGCCAGGTGCACAACGTCGTGACGCTCAACCTGGCGGTCGCGCTGCACAAACGGCTGGACCTGTCGGCATGCCGGGTGCTCGCCAACGACATGAAGGTCCGCATCGACACCGTGGATGCCATGTTCTATCCGGATGTGGTCGTGTCGTGCAGCCGCAGCGACCGGACGATGGAACACGCACTGGTCGAACCCCGTTTCATCGCGGAGGTGCTTTCGCCGTCCACCGGCAGCTTCGACAAGAGCGCCAAGTTCGCCGCCTACCGCCGCATTCCGGCGCTGGCCGAGTACCTGCTGGTCGAACCGCATACACGCATCGTCGAACTGTTCAGGCGTACGCCCGTCGGGACATGGGAAGTCACCGAGCGGCAGGACGACGACACCCTGCGGATGGAATCGCTGGGCATCGGGTTCCCGGCCATGGAACTGTTCGTCGGGCTCGACTGAAGGACGGCGGCGGGTAACGGGTGGCAATCGGGGCAATCGGGGTCTGACCCCATTTTTCTAGCCGAAGTCGCGCGAGGCGGTCACCAGGCGGCCGAGCAGTCGGGTGTCGTCGACCAGCCGGCCGGCGACCAGGTGCACCACCGCCCCTTCGCGCTGCACATGGCCGTACACGGTCATCAACCGTGATCCGAGCAGTTCGCGCCGCTGCTTCTCGACGATCGTCGGCCACACCACCACGTTGATGTGGCCGGTCTCGTCCTCCAGCGTCACGAACACCACGCCGCTGGCGGTGGACGGACGTTGCCGGCAGGTGACGATGCCGCAGGCACGGATCACCTGGCCGTTGCGCGCGCCACGCACCACCTCTGCGGTGACCAGCCGACGCGCGGCGAGCATCGGCCGCAGCAGCGCGAGCGGATGCCGGCGCAGCGTGAGGCCGAGCGTCGAATAGTCGAGCACCACGTCCTCGCCTTCGGTGGGCGGCAGCAGCGAGGCCTGCACCGCATCGCGGGGCGCGCGGGTCAGCGGCGTGTCGGCCTCCAGCGCCAGTGCCTGCCACCAGGCCTCGCGCCGGTGCCCCGCCAGTACGTGCAGGGCGTCGGCTGCAGCCAGTGCGTTGACGTCGGCGCGCTGCAGCATGGCCCTGCGCGCGAGATCGTCGAGGTCGGCAAACGGCGCCTGACGGCGCGCGGCCACGAGACGTGAAGCACCCGCCTCGGACAATCCCTTGACCATGCGCAACCCGAGGCGCAGCGCAGGCAAACCGCTGCCAACGCCGCTGCCACCCTCGAAGCCCCCCTGGGTGCAACCTGCATCGGGGCGCTCCAGCACGCAGTCCCAGCCGCTCACCGTCACGTCTGGCGGCAGCACATGCACGCGATGCCGCTTCACGTCCTGCACGATCTCGGACGGCGAGTAGAAACCGAGCGGCTGCGCATTCAGCAGCCCGCAGGCGAAGGCCGCCGGATGGTGGCACTTCAACCAGCACGACACATAGACCAGCAACGCGAAGCTCGCGGCATGCGACTCGGGGAAGCCGTATTCGCCGAATCCCTGTATCTGCCGGAAGATCTGCTCGGCATAGTCGGCGCTGTAGCCGCGCGCGAGCATGCCGGCGAGCAGCTTGTCGCGGAACGGTTCCAGCCCACCCTTGCGCCGCCAGGCCGCCATCGCACGGCGCACCCGGTCAGCCTCGCCCGCCGTGAAGCCGGCGGCCACCACCACCAGCTGCATCACCTGCTCCTGGAAGATCGAGATACCGAGCGTGCGCTCGAGCACGCCCTTCACCGCCTCGGAGGGATAGGTGACCGGCTCCAGCCCCTGCCGCCGGCGCAGGTAGGGATGCACCATGCCGCCCTGGATCGGCCCCGGCCGCACGATCGCCACCTCGATCACCAGGTCGTAGAAACATGCCGGCTTCAGCCGCGGCAGCATGGTCATCTGCGCCCGCGACTCGATCTGGAACACACCGATGGTGTCGGCGCGCTGGATCATCGCGTAGGTCTGCGCGTCCTCGGCCGGGATGTCCTGCAGCCGCCAGGGCACGCCGCTGGCGCACCTGGGGTCAGGTCTTGTCTTTTGCACCGGCTGCCCCTGGCAAGCAGGGCAAACGCCTGTCTCCGGGTGCAAAAGACAAGACCTGACCCCAGGTGATATGCCGTACGCATGCAACGCATCGAGTGTGCGACGCACTGCGGTCAGCATGCCCAGCGCCAGCACGTCGACCTTCAGCAGGCCGAGTGCGTCGAGGTCGTCCTTGTCCCACTGGATCACCGTGCGGCCGTCCATCGCTGCGTTCTCGACCGGCACCAGCCGGGTCAGCCGGTCGCGTGCGATCACGAAACCGCCGCTGTGCTGCGACAGGTGGCGCGGGAAGCCGATCAGCTGGTGCGCGAAATCGACCACCTGACCGATCAGCGGATTGCCGGGATCGAAGCCGGCCTCGACCAGCCGCTCTTCCTGCACCTGCTTGCCATCCCACCAGGCGATCGTCTTCGCCAGCCGGTCGACCTGGTCGAGCGACAGCCCGAACGCCTTGCCGACATCGCGCAGCGCCGAGCGCGGCCGGTAGGTGGCCAGCGCAGCGGTGAGCGCGGCACGGTCGCGGCCATACTTGCGGTAGATGTACTGCATCACCTCTTCGCGCCGCTCGTGCTCGAAGTCGACATCGATGTCCGGCGGCTCGTTGCGCTCCTTCGAGATGAAACGCTCGAACAGCACCTGCATCCGGCCCGGATCGACCTCGGTCACGCCCAGCGCATAGCAGACCGCGGAGTTGGCCGCAGACCCGCGCCCCTGGCACAGGATGCCGCGCTCGCGCGCGAAGCGCACGATGTCGTGCACGGTCAGGAAATAGGCCTCGTAGCCGAGGTCGGCGATCAACGCGAGTTCATGCTCGATCAGCTTCAGCACGTGGCCGGGCGTGCCCTGCGAATATCGTTCTTCCAGCCCCTCGAAGGTCAGACAGCGCAGCCAGCCAGCCGCCGTCTCGCCCTCGGGCACCAGCTCGCGCGGATACTCGTAGCGCAGTTCGTCGAGCGAGAAGCTGCAGCGCGCGGCGATCTCGACCGACTGCAACAGCAGTTCGGGCGGGTGCAGGCGGGCCAGCCGCGCGATCGGCCGCAGGCAGCGCTCCGCGTTGGCCTGCACCCGGGAACCGAGTTCCGCCAGCGGCAGTCCCTCGCGGATCGCAGTCAGCACGTCGTGCAAGGCCTTGCGCTCGCGACGATGCATCTGGACGCCGCCGCAGGCGACCAGCGGCAGTCGGGACCCGCCGAAGGCCATGCCGCCGGCATTGGCCGGGCTCGCCAGCTGCCGCGCACGCTCGAGCACCGCGCCATCGTCCGGCCCCTGCACCAGCACCACGCCGATCCAGCAGGCCGCAGGAAACACCGAACCGATCATCGCCACCGATTCACCGCCCCCGGATGCGCCGATCGCCGGCGCCGGCACGACGATCGCCAGGCAATGCGGCAGCCCGCGCGCAAGGTCGGACAGCTGCAGCCGATAGCTGCCCTTGGCCATGCGGCCCCGGGCGAGGCTGATCAGCTCGCAGAGGTTGCCGTAGCCCTCGCGATTGCAGGCGAGCAGCAGGATGCGCTCGATCGACGGGCAGTCGGCGATCGCGAACTGCGACCCGATGACCAGGTGCAGCCCGCATTCCTTCGCGGCCAGGTGGGCGCGCACCACCCCGGACACCGAACACTCGTCGACGATCGCCAGTGCACGATAGCCGAGCGCCGAAGCCTGGGCGACCAGTTCCTCGGGATGCGAGGCCCCCCGCAGGAAGGTGAAGTTGGAAAGCGCGTCGAGTTCCGCGCAGGCAGGCAGCATGAAGGTCTGGTGGCCATCACGCGAACAGGCCGTGCAGGTACCAGCGCGACGGATCGACCGGTTCACGGTAGATCCAGCACGTTTCACCCGCCCGGTTGCGGGCTACATAATAGTCACGCGCCACGGACCGACCGTCCCACCAGCCGGCCTCGATGCGCTCGGGACCGCTGACCAGATCGAGCGGCCCCTGGTACTGCGGCCGCGATTCGGCACAGACCAGCGTCCGCGGACGCTCGAGCAGGAACACCGGGCGTTCGCGCCGCGTCCGGATTTCACCCGGGCGGGCAGCCGCGGACGCTGCCACGACCGGCACGGGTCGCAACCTCGACGATCGGCCGTCGGCCCGGCGCCAGGCCTGCTCGGGCCGGTGATCGTCGCGCAGCGCGACCGAGAACAGCGCCCCCGGTTCCAGCCGCGAGGACAGCCGTTCGGTCAGCTCGTGCCAGGACTGCGCACGCCGGGTCGCATCGGGCAGGAAGGTGGTGCTGTGCTCGCCGAAGCCGTGCAGGGTGTCGACATGGATCGACACCGCGCTGATCGTCGCCTTCAGTTCAAGCCGGTCGAGGCGCTCGCGCACCAGCCGCTGCCAGCGTGCACGGGCGCGCTCCGGCGCCGGCGAACCGAGGCAGACGCGGGTCGGCTCCGAGCGGCCGTGCTCGAGTTCGAGCACCAGCTGCAGCGCCCCTGCCCCGCGCGCGCGCAGGAAACCTTCCATCTCGGCCAGCATGCGGGTGACCGGGATGTCGAGCAGCGCGGTGTCGATCACGTCGAACGGCAGATCGATGCGCGAGGAGAAACGGTCGGGCAAGGCAAAGCAGGGACGCGGATCGGCCGCGCGGCCCAGCGCACGGTCGAGATCGGACTGTGCATCCGCACCGAAGCGCCGGCGGAAACCGTCGCGCGGCAGTGCCAGCGCCTCGCGGATGCTGTGGATACCGAGCACCGCCAGCGAATCGAGCCGTCCACGCGGCCAGTCGAACAGCGCCAGCGGCAGGTCACCGAGGCGTGCTGGCAGGTCGGCTGCTTCGATGCAGGCGCGAACCCCGGCCTGTTCATGGCCGCCGCGCGCCAGAAGCCAGGCGCCCAGCGGCGTCGGCGCGACACCGAACGATGCACGATAGCCGAGTTCGGCCAGCCCGGTGCGCAGCTGGCCGAGCAGCCGTGCCAGCCCGCCGAACAGCGTCAGGCTGGCTGCGACTTCGAGCAGCACGCCGGAACGCTCGAGCACCACCGAGGGCGTGAACTGCGCGGCCCAGCCGGCGACCTGCCCGACCGCCCGCGTCTCGCGCGCTTCGTCACGGCGCAGCGTGGCCAGGCCGGTGGCCAGCGCACAGGCTGCGGCCACGGTCATGCCCGGATGCACGCCGGCGGCACGCGCCCGGGGATTGGCCGAGAACACGAACGGCCGGTTGTCGGGGCCATCGCTGACCGCCAGCGGCAGATCGACGATCAGTGCAGTGGCGGCATCGCCGGCCTGCACACGGTTGACCACTTCGAGCGGCAGGTCAGGCAGGTAGAGCGCGATCCAGAGCATCGGGGAATCCTCAGCGCGCCGGATGGAAGTCGCGTTCGCGGGTCAGCCGGGCCGCAACTGCGCGCACTGCCGACATCGAACGGGCGAGCGGGCCGGACGCAGGCACGACGCCGGCAGCAGCCGCGGGCGCAGCAGCAGCAGCAGCAGCAGCAGCGTCGGCCGCCGGCCGCCCTGAAGGCACGCCCGCCAGGTAAGGCACGGGCAGCCGGCGCGGCGAGACGGCCACCGTCTTCGGCTGTGCCAGTCCGCGCCGCTTGACCAGGGTCACCTCGAGCCGGCCCTGCGCGGTCATCGACAGCGACAGCCGCAGGGCGGCCGGGGTCGACAGCGTCGCGGCGCTGGTGGCCGAGAACACGATGCCGAGCCCACCGCCGGCGGCGGCAGCCAGCTGCAGCCGGCGCAGCCGCTGGTAGCGCTGTGCGCTGTCCGTGCCGCGTACCGATCGCGCCCAGATCAGCACCGCGCCGGCAGCGCCCGAGCGCAGCGCCTGCTCGGCCGCCCAGAGTGCATCTTCCTGGGTCTTTGGCCGCACCACGGCCAGCAGGTCGAGGTCGATGCCGGCTTCGGCCAGCGCCGGCGCATACGGCAGGTGCGGCGGATCGATCAGCAGCAACCCGCGGCCGCGCCAGTCGGCGGCACGGGTCAGGTAACGCAGGGCCGGCAGCAGCAGCGAAGTTTCACCGGCGCCACAGGTGTCGCACAGCACTTCGGTGAGCGCGCCGACCGGCCAGCCTCCGCCCGGGATCTCGGCATCGAGCCCGGCGAAACCGGTCGGGATGCCCGGTGCGATACCCGGCGGCAATTCGCCACAGCGGAACACCGCAGGTACCGACGCCAGCGATACCCGGGCACCGCCGGCCGCGGGCACGAAGCCCTGCCCGGCCCGGCCCGCCAGGACGGTCGATGGCGGCAGCCCGGCCAGTGCCGGGAAGGTGACGACGGGGGCGGCGGGATGGAAGGACGCGAACGCGGAAGCAGGCATGGCGGCGGGAGCAGTCGAGGCAGTTGAGGTGGCGACAGGAGGAGTACCGTATTTTTATACGGTATTCGTGCCGCCTGCAACTGTTTCCTTCTTCACCCGTTGTCCGGCGCGTCGGCAAGCCGGTGGTACAGTGCCGCAGGATCGTATTGCCGGAAAGCCGTGACACCCAGACAAGCCGCCAGCAGCCTGGTCACCCGCTTCATCGTGGTCGGACTGTTCCTGATGATCACCGGGTCGATCGCCAGCTACTACCGGATCACCGGCTTCCTGCGCGAGGACCTGCTGCAGTCGGCATCCGCCAGCCAGCAGGCGATGGCCGACCAGGTCGCCCGCACCGTCGACGCGCGCGTGGACGAACGGCGCCTGCTGCTCGAGCGGCTGGCCACTGCCCTGCCGGCACCCCTGCCCGGCGGGCGAGAGCGCCTGTACGCGTGGCTCGGCGCGCAGCATGCGCTGCAGCTGCCGTTCTCGCCCGGATTGCTGGTGGCCGATCCGCAGGGACGGATCATCGCCCGTGGCCCGTCGAGCGCCACCTTTCCTCCGGGGCCGGACATCGGATCGGACGCAGGCTTCCGCGCCGCGCTCGAAGGCCGCACCAGCCTGGGCAGGCCGCAGCGTGACCCGGCCACGAAACAGGCCGTGCTGCCGATCGCCACTCCGGTCTGGGACGCCGGTGGCCAGCTGGTCGCAGTGCTGGTCGGCATCACCGACCTCGCCACGCTGGCCCCGCTCGGGCCGGTGGGTCCGGCAGGCACGGCGCCTGCCAGCGGGGCCGGGCGCATGCCCGACATCCTGGTCGTATCCCCGGGCGACGGGGTGATCGTGGCCGCCTCCGATCCGCGCCGCGTGCTGGAACCCGCGCCGCAGCCCGGGCAGGACGGCCGGCACGACCGCACGGCAGCAGCTTCCGGCGACACCGGGCGCACGGTCGATTCCAGTGGCGTCGTACAACTGTCGGCCACCGCCGCCATCGCCGGTACCGGCTGGTACGCCTCGGTGCAGGTGCCGGCCGGCGAAGCGCTGGCAACGGTCGAGCGGACACAGGATTTCCTCGTCCGGCTCACCCTCACCCGCTCATTGCTGGTGCTGCTGCTGGTGGGCCTGCTGATCGCCTGGCTGCTGCGTCCGCTGTACCGGGCGGCGAAGCTGGCCGATCGCATGACGCAGGGTGAACTGCCACTGCGGCCACTGCCGGTCGAACATCCGGACGAAGTCGGCCATCTCACCGCCGCATTCAACCGCCTGCTCGGAAAACTGTCCGACAAGCAGGCGGAACTCGAGGCAATGGCCTTCCACGACGCACTGACCGGCCTGCCGAACCGCAAGCTGCTGGTCGACCGCATGGAGCAGGCCCTGGCCCGGGCGAAGCGCAACCGCACGCGGGTCGCCCTGCTGTTCCTCGACCTCGACGGCTTCAAGGTGATCAACGACACCCATGGCCACGAGGCCGGTGACGAGGCGCTGCGCCAGATAGCCCGCCGGCTGTCGGAACTGGTGCGCCAGGCCGACACGCTGGCCCGCCTGGGCGGCGACGAGTTCGTGCTGCTCGCACCCGACATCGAGGATCCGCTCGACGGGCCGGTGCGAGCACTGGCGGACAAATGCGTTGCCGCCATCGCGCGCCCGATCGAATGGAAAGGCACGGCATACACGCTGGAGGTCTCGATCGGCATCGCGGTATCCAGCCCCGGGGCCGATCCGGACAGCCTGCTCGCCGCCGCTGACAAGGCGATGTACGAGGCCAAGCGCAAGGGCCACGGCGGCTACGCGCTGGCGGCCGGCGCCTGAGCCTTCTACCCCGTCCCGTCAGCCCATCCCGCTATTCCATCCCGCTATCCCATCTCCACCGGCAGCCAGTCCGCCACCCGTCCGAACGCGCCCAGCCGCCGCCGCACGTCGGTGTAGTCCCGCTCGCCGCGCACGATCTTCGCCACCGCGCCCCAGAAGCGCGGGCTGCGCGCCGGCAACGCGTAGCAGGCGCGCGGCAGCCACAGGTAGATGTGCGCCCAGCGCCGGGCGTCGACCAGGGTCGGCATCAGCGCCGCGTCGATCCGGCGCTCGTAGTCGAGTTCGCCCCGTGCGCCCTGCACCTGATGGTCGACGATCGCCTGCGCAGCGATCTGTCCGCTGCGCACCGCCCAGTGGATGCCCTCGCCGGTGAATGCCTCGACCAGCCCGGCCGCATCACCCGCCAGCAGCGCACGGCCGCGCTGGATCGGTGCCCCGACCGGCCGCAGCGGCAGCACGAAGCCGACGGTGCGCAGCACGCGCATCGGCCCGGGCAGCTGGTAGGCCAGATGGCGCTTGCCGTAATCCTTCAACTGCTTCGCCGGACGCGAATTCGTCGAGAAGCAGCCGACGCCGACGTTCAGGTGGTCCTCCTTCGGGAACACCCAGCCGTACGACCCGTGCAGGGTGCCGATGTCCAGCGCCATCCGGTCATGCCAGCGGTCCATCGTCTTCGCATCGACGGCGATGTCCTGTTCGGTCGCCGGCAGCAGGTGGCGTTCCTGCATCAGCCCCAGCGAACGCGCGACCGGCCCGGCCACGCCATCGGCGCCGACCAGGTAGTCGGCCTCGAACGTGTCCTGCGCGGTGCGCACGATCACGCCGCCTGCATCGGACTCGACCGACTTCACCGCCAGGCCGTCCTTCAGTTCGACCTGCCCGGTGGCCAGCGCCCGTTCGACCAGCCAGGCATCGAACCGGCTGCGCTGGAACATGTGCACCAGAGGCTCGTGCCCGGGCATCGTCTTCGAAGCCTTGAGCCGCCAGTGCAGCTCGACGGTGCCGATGGTGCGTTCGGCCACCGGCGCGAGGTCGACGCCGAGGGCCTGCGCGACCTTCCAGGTGACGCCGCCACCGCAGGTCTTGGCACGCGGCAGCCGCTCGCGTTCCAGCAGCAGCGTGCGCCGGCCGGCGCGGCCGAGCGCTTCGGCGGCCACCGCGCCGGCCGGCCCGGTGCCGACGACGATCGCATCGTAACGAACATTCATGGTTGCTCCCTGCCCTCGGCCAGCAGCACGAACGACGCCAGCCAATGGGTTGCTACGTAATCGCCGCCGAGGGCGGCCGCAAGCGAAGCCTGCCGGTGCGCGTCGATCGCGCGCGAGGCAGGTTCGACGAGTTCTCCGGGAAGCCCCGGCAGCAGTGCCTGCCAGCACCAGGCGCGCGACAGGTTGAGCCCGTGCAGGTGCACGATGCGCGCATCGGACGCATCGCCGACCGGCACGGGAACAAGCCAACGGCCGAGCGCCTCCGCCGAAGGCGAGAACCGGTGCCACCAGTCGGCGAAATCGCAGCCGTCGAGCAGGCGGTTCATCAGCAGCGCCTCGACCAGCCCGGCGGACAGGAAATCCTCGCCACCCGGCTCGTATTCCGATGGATAACGATGGTCGCGTCCATACCAGCGGTGCGCAGCCTCGCCGATCGCCCGCTGCAGCGCCGGGTGCGCGCAGGTGCGCGCATGGTCGAGCGCGAGCACGCAGGCGAAGGCGGTGTTCGAATGGGTGCCGGTGCGCACCGGATGGCCGAGCCTGGGCAGGAAGTCGACCATCGCCTGCGCGATGCGCAGGGCCAGCGGCTCGAGCGTGTCGCGCCAGCATCGACACCGGGCCTGCAGGTTTCCCGGCAACGACGCATCGGCCGCCAGCCGATGCAGTTCCGCCTGCAGTTCCAGCAGCCAGCCCCAGCCGTACGGCCGCTCGAAGGAACGGTAGCCCGGCCGGTCGAACAGCAGCGCCTCGGTGGCGACCGCATCGCCCGTGAACGTACCGTCGAAGCGGGCCCGGATCGCATCGAGCTGCGCCGGCTCGAGCCGATCGCGATGCAGCCGCAGCAGCCGCAGCAGGCTCCAGTGCATGTGCACGCAGGAATGCCAGTCGTAGCTGGTGTGGAACAGCGGATGCCGTTCGCGCGGCAGCGCGAAGTCGTGTGCGTCCAGCATGAACACGTCCGGCCGGTAGGGCCATTCGCGCGCGAGGCTGTCGAGCGCGACGCGGCAAAGGGCACCGGCCGGCAGTGCAGGTGCGGCGCCCATCAGAACGTCCCGGCCAGCAGCAGCGCCACCCCGGCCACCACCATCCCGATGCCGGCCCATTCGCGCGCGCTGCCCTGCTGTGCGAACAGCCGGCGCGAGACCAGCGCGGCGAACACCACCTCGATCAGCCCGACGGTGCGTACCGCCGCCGCGGTCTGCAGCGAGAACGCGAGGAACCAGAACTGGGAGGCGGTCGCCCCCAGGAATCCGGCGAGCAGCGATGGCTTCCATGCCCGTACCAGTGCGGTAAGGCGCCCTGGCTCGCGCAGCCGCAGGTAGAGCGACAGGAGCACGGTCTGCAATGCCAGCGCGAGCACGAGTGCCAGCGTCGCCCGTCCATAGAACGGATCGTCGCCCAGCGCGAGCACCGCGCCACGGTAGCCGACCACGGATATCGAGAACATGCTGCCGGTCGCGATGCCGAGCAGTGCCGCACGCCACATCGCGCTGCGCGCCCCTGCGGCCGGTGCCACGTCCGCCGGCAGCCGCTTCCATGACATCAGCACAACGCCGGCGGTGGCCACCAGCACGCCGGCGATCGCCTGCAGGCTGAGCCGGTCGCCCAGGAACACGAAACCATAGAGCGCGATCTGCACCGGCTCGGTCTTGATGTACGCAGTGCTGACCACAAACGACCGCTGCTGCATGAGCAGCAGCATCATCGCGGTGGCCAGCACCTGGCTCAGTGCTCCAAGGACAAGCCAGGCCCAGAACACGAGATCCATCTGCGGGTCGCGGATCGCGCCGGTCGAGGCGACCACCGCCAGGAATACGCAGGCGAACGGCAGGCCGTACAGGAAGCGTACATGGGTCGCACCGACGGTGCCGACGGTGCCGATCAGGCTGTGCTGCATCGCGTTGCGCAGCGTCTGTCCGGCCGCGGCCGCCACCGTGCAGGCGACCCAGAGCGAACCCGGGACGATCATTGCACTGCGATCAGTTGCCGGCGATGGTCATGTTGTCGATCAGGATCGAACCCGTGGTCTTCGAGCCGCGCTTGAGCACGTCGGTGCCGACCTCGACGATGCCGCGGAACATCTCCTTCAGGTTGCCGGCGATCGTGATCTCGTGCACAGGATAGGCGATCGCGCCGTCCTCGACCCAGAACCCGGCCGCGCCGCGCGAATAGTCTCCGGTCACCGAGTTGATGCCATGGCCGAGCAGTTCGGTCACCACCAGCCCGCGGCCCATCTTCTTCAGCAGGCCGTCGAAGTCGAGCGTGCCGCTGTCGAGCATCAGGTTGTGGCTGCCGCCCGCGTTGCCGGTGCTCTGCATGCCGAGCTTGCGGGCCGAATAGGTGCCCAGGAAATAGCCCTGCACCACCCCGGCGCTGACCACGTCGCGCGAGGTGGTGGCCACGCCCTCGTCGTCGAACGGCGCGCTGGACAGGCCGCGCAGCACATGGGGTGCCTCGCGCAGGTTGACGTTCGGCGAGAACACCTGGGTGCCCAGGCTGTCGAGCAGGAAGGTCGACTTGCGATACAGCGCGCCGCCCGAGACCGCGCCGACGAAATGCCCGATCAGGCCGCCGGCAAGCGTGGCATCGAACAGCACCGGCGCCTGCAACGTGTCGAGCTTGCGCGCGTCGAGCCGGCGCACGGTGCGCTCGGCGGCGCGCCGCCCGACCGACTCCGCCGATTCGAGTTCATCCTCGCGCCGCGCAGCGGTGTACCAGTCGTCGCGCTGCATGTCGTCGCCCTGCCCGCCGATCACCGAGCAGGACAGGCTGTAGCGCGAGGTCGGATAGCCGCCGACGAAGCCGTTCGAGTTGGCATGCACGAAATGCCACTGCTGTGTGTAGACGTTCGAGCCTTCGGAATTGGTGATGCGCGGATCGAAGTCGAGCGCGGCCGCCTCGCAGCGACTGGCGATCTCGATCGCGGTCTCGACCGGGATGTCCCACGGGTGGTACAGGTCGAGTTCGGGCAACGACACCGGATGGAGATGCGCATCGGGAAGGCCGGCGCAGTCGTCCTCCCCGGTGTAACGGGCGATCGTCAGTGCCGCCTCGACCGTGTCGCGGATCGCCTTCGGAGTGAAGTCGGACGTGCTGGCCGAGCCCCGCTTCTGGCCGAGGTAGACCGTGATGCCGAGCGACTTGTCGCGGGTGTACTCGATCGTCTCGACTTCGCGCGAGCGCACGGTCACGCCCTGGCCGAAGCCGTCGTTGACTTCGGCGTCGGCCGCGCTGGCGCCGAGCGCCTTCGCATGGGCGAGCGCATCGGCCGCGATCTGCTTCAGGGTGTCTTCGGAGAGGCTGAATCGGGCATTGCTCATCGGCGGGGGCTCACGCGGGGGTCACTATCTGGCTCAGGAAAGGCGATACTTATGATAACAGTGCCCTCCCAACCTGCCCTACGTACGTCCCGGCGTCCGTCCAGACCATGACCGAATCCGAAGACCTGGAACCGCCGCTGCCGCCAAGCAAGACCCGCCTGAAGCAGGCGGCGCACGACCTGCAGGCGCTCGGCGCCCGGCTGGTCGAGCTGCCGAAGGAGCGCCTGCAGGGCCTCGGCCTGCCCGAGGCGCTGTACGAAGCGGTGCGTGAATGCCGCTCGATCACCCGCCACGAAGCGCGCCGCCGGCAGCTGCAGTACATCGGCCGGCTGATGCGCGACATCGATCCGGCGAACATCGAGGCCCAGTTTTCCATCTGGGACGGCACCTCGGCGGCCGAGGTCGCGTTCCAGCATTCGATCGAGCGCTGGCGCGAGCGCCTGATGGCCGATGATTCCGCGCTGACCGAACTGGCCGCGGCCCATCCCGGCTGCGATACGCAGCAGTTGCGCACGCTGATGCGCAACGCCCGGCGCGAGTTCGCACAGCAGAAGCCGCCGCGCAGCCACCGCGAGCTGTTCCGGGTGCTGCGTTCGATCCTCGCGCCATCTGCAGCGGGCGATGCGGTCGACGGCGACTGACCGGTCGCGGGCAGGCGACCGAGGCACTGTCGGCGCCACGCCTCCGGTCGGCAGCGCCGCAGTCGGGTCGCTTTCGCCCTATCCCCTCGTCCTGTCCGTCGGTTCTCGCTACCTTCTGGTGCTCGCCGTACTCTGTGCGGCCACCGCGCTGCGCTTCGCACTGTTCCCGACCAGTTCCGGCTTCGTCTACATCACCTTCGCACCGGGCGTCGTGCTGGTCGCGCTGCTCGCCGGGCTGTGGCTGGCCCTGGTCTACACCGGGATCGCGGCACTGATCGGGATCACGCTGTTCCACATGCCGGATGGCGCAGCGGGTAACGTTGCCGGCCTGGTGCCGATGGCCCAGTTCTTCGCCAACGGCTCGGCGATCGCCTTCGCCATCCACTATTACCAGCGCTGGGTCGTGTCCCAGCAGCGCGAACTGCACACCTCGCTGCACGACCTCGCGATCACCCAGGACCAGCTGCGCCGCGCCTTCGACGAGACGCCAGTGGGCATCGCGCACACCACGCCAGAGGGCCGATGGGTGCGCTGCAACCCACGGCTCCTCAGCATGCTCGGCTACGATGCTCAAGAGCTGGTTGGTCGCCACTATGCAGACTTCACGCATCCCGACGACCTTCGGGGCACCGAGCAGCGACGCGCCCGCCTGCTCGATGGCAAGAAGGAAGGTTACCGGGTCGAGAAGCGCTACCGGCGCAAGGACGGCAGGTGGCTGTGGGTGTCGGTCACCCTGTCCACTGCGCGCGATGCCGACGACAGGCCCCTCTACATCGTATCGACCGTCGAGAACATCGATGAGCGCCGCGACACCCAGGAGAAGCTGCGGCTGAGCGACGCACGTTTCCAGGCCTTCATGGATGCGGTCCCGGCCATCGCCTGGCTGTCGGATGCAGACGGGCGGCACCTGTACATGAACCGCGCCTGGGAACGCGCGACCGGACAGGCGCGCGATCACTGGCTGGCGCGCAGCGCGGAGGAACTCGCGCAATCCGGCGCCAGTGCGCCGGACCCTCGCCGTGGCGCAGATGTCCTGCACTCGGGCCAGCCCTCGGATGCGATCGAAACCTTCGGCGAGGCCGACGGCGCACCGCGGCACTGGCGAATCGTGCGCTTCCCGGTGCCGGCCCAGGACAGCGGCAGGCTGCTCGGCGGCATGGCCATCGAGATCACTCGCGAAGTACGCGCCCAGGCCGCCCTGCGCGACAGTGAAGCGCGAACGCTGGCCATCATCCAGAGCGCCAGCGACGGCATCGTGAGCACCGACGGCGAAGGTCGCGTGACCCTGTTCAACCCGGCAGCGGCACGCCTGTTCGGGGTGAGTGCCGAATCGATGCTCGGGCAGCCGCTTGCCCGGCTGCTGCCACCCGAAGCCCGCGCCCACCATACGCAGATGATGGCCGGCTTCGCCCGATCGGGGGTCTCCCAGCGCGCGATGGGCGCGGGCCGGGTCGCGGGCCTGCATGCCGACGGCACCCGGATCGAACTCGAAGCCTCGATCTCGCAGGTACAGGTCGATGGAGCGCTGATCCTCACCGCCATGCTGCGCGACATCACCGAACGCACGCGCGCCGATCGCCGCCTGGTCGCCTATCAGCTGGAGCTCGCCGGACTCAACCGGCGGCTGCTGGCACAGGAGAAGGACACCACGCGCCGCCTGGCCCAGTCGCTGCACGATGAACTGGGGCAGACCCTGGCGGCGCTGCGCATGCAGTTCGACGTGCTGCGGCAGCACGGCTATGTCGCGGCAGCCGCCGCCACCGCCGCCGACGCGGGCACGCCCTCGGCCGGCCTGCAGCGGATCGACCTGCTGATCACCCAGGCCAACCGCCAGGTGCGCGAAGCCCTGACCGAACTGCGTCCGCCCCTGCTGGACGAGCTCGGGCTGGTGGCCGCGCTCGACAACGAGCTGCGCCGGCAGTCCGAAGCCGGCAGCGGCCCCGAACTGTCGCTGGTCGTCGATCCGTTACGGCGCACCTGCCGCTGGCCGGGCGATGTCGAGTTCGCGGCCTTCATGGTGGCACGTGAAGCCATCCACAATGCGATCCGGCATGCCGGCGCGACCGCGATCGAGGTCATCCTGGAAGGCGACGCCACCACGCTCGACGTCTGGATCGACGACAACGGCGTCGGCCTGCCCGCCGGACCCCTGCACGCCCGGCCCGGCCATCTCGGGATGATCGGCATGCGCGAGCGCGCGGGTTCCATCAATGCGCGACTGGAACTGGGCTCGACCGAAGGACAGGGCACCCGGGTGCATCTCGCGTGGCCATCCGGTCCGGAGAACGCAGCGAGGAACGGATGAGCCGTCTCTACCTGATCGACGATCATGTACTGGTGCGCGAAGGGCTGCGTGCGCTGCTGGGCGCCGCGGGCCATGTCGTGGTGGGCGAAACGGCAGACCCTACCCAGGCACTGGCCGAGATCGCATCGCTCGCACCCGAGGTGGTCCTGCTCGACCTCAACCTGGGCACCCGATCCGGGTTCGAGGTACTGGTCGGCGTCACCGATCGCGACCTGCCGGTGCGCGTGATCATGCTGACCATGTCGGCGCAGCCGCGCGACGTGGCCGAGGCGATGCGACTGGGCGCCTGGGGATACGTGCTGAAGGGATCGCCGAGCGACGACCTGCTCGAGGCCGTGCAGCGGGTCGCATCGGGGCAGCGCCACCTGGGTGCGCCGGAATCGGCACTGGCGATGCGCGCACTGGCCGGCGATGCCCAGCGCAGCGGAGGCGCCGCTTCGCTGTCGCCGCGCGAGCGGCAGGTGATCGTCATGGTCGCGCGCGGGGCATCGAGTTCGACCATCGGCGAACAGCTTCACCTGTCCCCGAAGACCGTGGACACCTACCGCAGCCGCCTGATGGCCAAGCTGGGCCTTGCCGACGTACCCGCCCTGGTGCGCTGGGCCCTGCGCGAGGGACTTATCAGCCTGGACGACTAGCCGCCCGCCCCCGCGGTACAGGCAGCGCGGCGGCCGCAGGCCTCGCGCCGGTGAGAATCCCCGACGTCACGGATCGAGAACTCCCGACAGCGCCGACAGCTTCCGCCCGGCACGATCGGGGCATGAAATCCCCGGCCCTGCCCCCTCGCCTGACCGTGCTCGCTGCCGATCCCGCCCGCCGCGAATGGCTGGCCGAGCGTTGCCGGTCGACGCTGCCCGATGCCCGCGTGGAGCAGGTGCGCGACATGGTCGACCTGATGATCCGGGTCGCCGCAGGTGCCGAGGATGTCGTGGTGGTCGACGGCCGGACGGGCGAGTCGCTGCCCGAGGAAGGCGCGACCGTGCTCAAGGGCCTTCACGCAGCGCTGCAGGTCGTGATCGTCGATGCGGTGCCGGGTATGCCCGTGCCGCACCGTGTCGATGAATCGCTGGGAAGTGCCCGACTGGGCAGATGGCTGGAACGGCGATTTTCGAGAGGTGCGACATGAACATGAGCGAACTGGGCACGGCCTGGGCAGGGGATGGCATGGACAGGAACCCGGGTGCGGGCTTTCCCGACCTGCCAGTCGCGGCGCTCGATTTCGCGCAGGTCGCCAACCGCTGCAGCATGCCGATCGCGGTGACCGATTCCGCCGGCGGCATTGAATGGGTGAACACCGCATTCGAGATCGCCTGTGGTGAAGACGCAGCTGCGCTGCGTGGCCGGCCCCTGGGACAGGTGCAGCGGCTGGCGCGCCGCGTCGGGCGCACGGACGAGATGTGGGCGGAACTCGACCGCCGCGGCCAGTGGTCCGGTGAGGTCCGACTGCAGCACCATTATGGCAGCCGACTGCGCACCTCGGTGGAGATCCGCGCACTGGGGCACAGGGATGCGCCGGCCGGCAGCCGGCGCTTCATCTGCACCTATGGCAAGGGCGAGGCGATCCGGCCGGTGGCCGTCAGCGGCCAGGATCCACTCACCGGGGTGCTGGACCGCGCGGCACTGATCGCTGCAGCCAACATCCGCTGTGCGCGCGGCATCGCGCTGATCGTGCTGACCGTGGACATCACCGGCTTCACGATGCTCAACCAGGAGGTCGGCTGGTCCGAGTGCGACCGCCTGCTGCAGAGTGTCGCCCATCGATGCAGCCGCCTCGCCGATTCGGTGCTCGCACCCGCGCTGGTCGGTCGCACGGGGGCAGACGAGTTCGCGATCGTGTTCGAGGTCGACGACGAGCCGTCGCGCACGATCGCCGATGCGCGCATCCGCGCGCTGCAGTGCGGGCTGGACGCACCGTTCGATGCCGCGCAAGGACCGTTGCAGCTCGACTTCACGTTCGGACGCTGCGAACTGCCTCTGGAGGCCGAGGATGCCCAGGCGGCGCTGGTGCACGCGACCGCGGCACGCCGCGAAGGACCGGTCGCCGGCGACAACGTGAGCCACTACGCCCAGTACCGCAGCGAATGCAGCCTGCTGCTCGAACTGCGCCGTGCAGTATCGGGCCACCGCATGCAGATCGCCTGGCAGCCACAGGTGGACCTGCCCAGTGGCCGGGTGACCAGTGCAGAAGCCCTGGTGCGCTGGATCCGCGAGGACGGCACTGAAGTGCCCCCCGCACGGTTCCTGCCGGCGGCGGACCGAGACGGCCTGATCACCCGCATCGATGACCAGGTGATGGAACTCGCGCTGCGCGACTTCGCAGGATGGCGGGCCGAAGGTACACCGGTGGCCCGGATCTCGGTGAACGTGTCCTCGGCACAGTTCCAGCGCCCAGGCATGGCACAACGCGTGGCCGATGCACTCGACCGGCACGGGCTGCACGCAGGCTGCCTCGACATCGAGATAACCGAGTCGGTGCTGCTGAACCACGTTCCGACCATCATCGACACCCTGCGCGAGTTGCATGCGCTCGGCGTCACGCTGTCGATCGACGACTTCGGAACCGGTTACTCTTCGCTGTCATACCTGCGCGAACTGCCCATAGACCGGATCAAGATCGATCGCAGTTTCGTCGCGGACATCGCAGAACACGCGACCAGTCGGGAAATCGTGCGCTCGGTCGTCGACCTTGCCGAGCGTATCGGGCTGCGCGTGATCGCCGAGGGGATCGAGACCGAGGGGCAGATGCGGATGCTCGGATCGATGGGCTGCCTGGAAGGCCAGGGCTTCCTGGTCGGCAAGCCGATGGCAGCGGACGACTTCACCCGCTGGGCCTGTGCACGATGATTGCGAACAAGGACATGAAGATGCCGCCGACCCAGGGGAGTGTGCAGACGATGAAGACCGGCGAACGGCAGCGAATCCTCGTCGTGGACGACAATCCGTTGAACGTGCAGGCGCTCTACCACACGTTCTCCAGCGACTATCAGGTGTTCATGGCCACCAGCGGCGAAGCCGCGCTCGACGTCTGCCGCGAACGCCTGCCGGACCTGGTGCTGCTGGACGTGGTGATGCCCGGCCTTGATGGCTACCAGACCTGCGAACGGCTCAAGGCCGACGCGGCAACGCGCGACATCCCGGTGATCTTCGTCACCGGGCAGGACGACAGCGCTGCGGAAGTGCGCGGACTGGAAGCAGGTGCAGTGGACTTCATCGTGAAGCCGTTCAACCCGGTGATCGTGCGCGCGCGCGCCAAGGCCCATCTCACGCTCAAGCTGCAATCGGACCTGCTGCGCGAGCTGGCCTATACCGACGCCCTCACCGGCGTGGCCAACCGGCGCTGCTTCGACCATCGTCTCAACTCCGAGTTCCTGCGTTCCCAGCGCAGCAGCACGTCGCTTTCGCTCATCATGATCGATGTCGACCGCTTCAAGCAGTACAACGAAGTCTACGGCCACCAGGCCGGAGACGACTGCCTGCGGCTGATCGCCGCCGCGCTGCGCTCGCGGATGCGGCGCACGGGCGACACCCTGGCACGCTATGGCGGAGACGAATTCGCCTGCATCCTGCCCGACACCACGGCGGCGGGTGCGTTCGCCCTCGCACTTGAGCTCGAGAAGCGGATCCGTGACCTGAACATCCCGCATGCCCGCTCGGACATCGCCGAGGTATGCACGATCAGCCTGGGCGTGGCTGCACGTTCGGGCACGATCGACACCATGCAGGATCTGCTGGCCCTGGCCGATGCCGAGCTCTATCGCGCAAAGACCAATGGCAACGGTTGCGCATCGTCCAGCGGCGAAGAGGGGCTGCCGCGCAGCCTTCCGGGCGCGACGCCAGCCTCGGCCCCCGCCATCTGCTGATCCGGGCGTCGCAGAGGCCGGTGCGGGGACGCGCGGGTGCGCCGGCCTTTCGCGACCGCGTTGACGCCCGGCAGCCCTTTGCGTAACGTTCCGGGGATGGATGAACGAGGCGGCGGCACCGACCGCA